>NZ_AP023355.1:4800000-5128336 GCF_016865425.1 Actinocatenispora thailandica
ACGCCCCGGGCGAGCCACCGGGCGGCCCCTACTACGACGAGCAGCCCTACTCGCCGTACGCATTGCCCGCCGGCAGCGATTCCCCGCCGTACGGGCCGCCCCCGCCCTACGGGCAGCCGCAGTACGGCCAGGCCCCGCCGTACGGGCCGCCCCCGTCGTACGGGTATCCGGTGCAGCAGCAGCGCACCAACGCGATGGCCATCGCGTCGCTGGTCTGCTCGCTGTGCGGCATCTTCGTCGTGCCGCTGGCCGCGTCGATCGCCGGCATCATCTTCGGGCACGTGGCGAAGAAGCAGCTGAAGACCTCCGGCGAGGAGGGCGACGGTCTGGCCACGGCCGGGCTGATCGTCGGGTACATCTTCGGCGGGCTCTACCTGCTGGGCTGCCTCGGCTACATCGGTTTCGTGGTGCTGGCCATCGGCGCGGTGGGCGCCAGCGGCGGCTACGACAGCGGTTCCGGCGACTACAGCTTCGTGCTGCCCGTGCTCACCGGCCTGTTCGGCGGCTGACGGCCGGTCGGCCGGCGCGGCGGCACGCGCAACGCCACCGCCCGACCGATACCGGCCCGGCCGGCGCCCTGCCGGCGCCGGCCCTGCCCGGTGCCGGTCAGCTGCGGTAGTGCGCTTCCCGGATGCTGTTGCCGCCGTCCACCACGATCAGCTGCCCGGTGACGTACGAGGCGGACGGGGTGCACAGGAACGCGATCACCGCCGCGACCTCGTCCGCGGTGCCCGGCCGCCCCATCGGGGTGTCCAGTCCCTGCCGCAGTTCGGTCAGGGTGGACGCATCGGTGTGCACCAGCCCGGGGGCCACGGCGTTGACGGTGACGTTGTCGGCGACGAGTTCCATCGACAGCGCCCGGGTGAGGCCGAGCACGCCGGCCTTGGCCGCGGCGTACGCGCCCTCGGTGGGCATCGCGTTGATCGGCCCCTCGGTGGCGGACACGCTGACCACCCGGCCCCAGCCGCGCTCGGCCATCGCGCCGACCACGGCGCGGCTCATCAGGAACGCGCTGGTCAGGTTGCGGTCCAGCTCGGCTCGCCACTCCTGGTGGCTGAGCTGGGTGACCGGCCGGAACACCTCCGGGCTGGTCTTGGAGGCGAGGCCGGCGTTGTTGACGAGTACGTCCACGTCGCCGAGCTGGTCGGTGACGGCGTCGGCGAGCGCGCCGACCTCGGACTCGTCGGTGAGGTCGGCGACGAATCCGGTGGCGCCGAGTTCCTTGGCCCGGTCGTGGATGCGGCCGGTGGTGGACACGATCGCCACGTTGGCACCCATCGCCGCCAGCCGTCGCGCGGTGGCGAAGCCGATGCCGTTGGGGCTGCCGGCGCCGGTCACCAGGGCGGTGCGCCCGGTCAGGTCGTCGGTCAGCGGAGCCGGGAGATCCTGCCTCGTCTGGTCGGTCATGCCGTGATCCTCCCTTTTCCGCGCGCGGCTGCGCAACGATCCACGCGGCCGGTCTCCGGCGGTACTGCGAAGGTACGGTCCTCGGCGTCGTTCGGTACGGTGTTTCGCCGCGCCGGCGGCACCCGGTGCCGGGCCGGCCGCCCGGTACCACGGTGGCGGGCGCGGAGCGGGTGCGGTACGACGGAGTTGTCGCGAGTCGTGGTCCCGGGTGCGGGACGCCGCGACCGCCGGCGCATCGATCCAGGACTGCGGGTGAATCATGACAACCGACCCAGAAACCGAGCCGGGCGAACCAGCCGGCCGCGACGATGCGCTGACCGCCGCGCAGGGCGCGGCACTGGTCCGGCTGGCGGTGCAGACGGTCCGCCGCCGGCTGCTCGGCGCGGAGCCGGACGTGGCGCCGCCGCCGACGCCGGCGCTCGCGCAGCGGGGTGCGTCGTTCGTCACGCTGGAGCGGCGGGGCCGGCTGCTCGGCTGCATCGGTTCGCTGCAGCCGGTACGGCCGCTGTTCCTGGACGTGAGCCGCAACGCGGGCCGGGCGATGCGCGACCCGCGGCTGCCCCCGGTGTCGGCGGACGACTGGCCGGAGCTGGACGTCGAGGTGTCGGTGTTGACGCCGGCCGAGCCGATGCCGGTCGCCGGCCGGGCGGAGCTGGTCGCGGCGCTGCGGCCGCGGGTGGACGGTCTGGTACTGACCGACGGGGTGCGGCGCTCGACGTTCCTGCCGGCGGTGTGGGCGAAGATCAGCGATCCGGCGGTGTTCCTGGACCGGCTGCTGGTCAAGGGCGGTTGGGCCCCCGGCGGCTGGCCGACCGGGCTTGCCGCCAGCCGGTACCGCACCGTCGAGTTCCACGACCGCGCGCCGCGCGGCCCGCTCGGCGGCGGGTCGGCGGCGGCCGGCTGACGGACGCGCCACGATCGGTCAGGATGGTGCGGTGACGAACTCCCCGGAGGAACCGGTACCGCTGATCGTCGAGGCGATGCGGAAGGCATCGGTGGCCTGGCTCGCGGATCTGCCGGGCCGGCCCGCGGCACGCGCCAGCACGGTGTGGTGCGCGTGGCTGGACGGCGCGCTGTACGTGGTGTCCGGGCCGGGCGAGCAGTCGGTGCCGGGTCTGGCGGACGCCGAGGCGTGCACGGTGAGCGCACGCGGCGACACCGGCGGGCGGATCGTGACGTGGCCCGCGACGGTCGGCCGGGTCGAGCCCGGCGGCGAGGAGTGGGAGCGGGTGGTGCCGCAGCTCGCCGCGAAGCGGCTCAACCTGCCCGCCGACGAGGACACCGGCGCCCGGTGGGCAACCGAGTGCGTGGTGTCCCGGCTGGTACCGGCCGGATCGCCGGCTCCGCTGCCGGACGGTTCGCTCGCCGCGCCGGCACCGGCGACGCCCGCGGCGCGGCGCACTGCGACCCCGTTCCATCTGCATCGCACCCCGCGCCGCCGCTGACGTCCGAATGCGCGGCGGCGCGCCGGCTCCACCGAAACGGCGCGGCACGTCGGCGCGAGCGCGGCGTCCCGGGGGTCACGCGGCGCGTCCGCGCGGCGGCGCCCCCGCGGGGCCACGCGGCACGTCGGCGCGGGCGCAGCGCCCCCGCCGGGTCACGCAGCGCGTCGGCGCAGCGCGCGCCAGGAAGGCGGCGCGGCACGTCGGTGCGGCGCTGCGCGCGCCCGGGAGGCCGGGCGGCGGGTCAGCGCGGCGGTTCGCGCAGCTCGCCGGCTGCCACCGGGACCACACCGCCGGTGACCCGGCAGCAGGTGGCACGCCCGGCCACCGCGGTCACCGCGCCCGCCAGGGTGGACGGCCGCCCCATCTCGACGCCCTGCCGGACGGTGTAGCCGGAGTCACCGTCGGCCGGCAGCAGACCGACCGCCACCAGGTACGCGCCGTGCGCCAGCGCCGCCGAGCCGGTCGCCGGATCCTCCGGTACGCCGAGGTCACCGGCGAACACGCGGGCCCGCGAGGTGGCGCTCGCCGGATCCCAGGCGCTGACCGAGATGGTGTGTGCGACCGCGCGGATCCGCGCCAGGTCGGGCGCGGTGCGGGCCAGCGCGTCCGGTCGGACCAGCAGGTGTACCGAGTCGATTCCGGTGCCGGCGAGCCGCGGTGCGGGCCCGGCCAGGTCGGCGGCGCGCAGCCCGACCGCGTCGAGGTACGGGGCGGGGTCGAGCTCGGGTCCGACGGTCGGCGCACCGCCGGTGAGGGTGGCCCGCTCCGCGGTGGCCTCGACCGGAAGGTTGCCAGCGCCGCATTCCTGGATCAGCGGACCCGCCGCGAGTTGACCGAGCCGTACCAGGGTGGCGGCGGTACCGACGCTGGGATGCCCGGCGAACGGCAGTTCGGTGCGCGGGGTGCAGATCCGCACCCGGTAGCTGCCGCCGGAGGCCGGTGGCAGCACGAACGCCGTCTCGGACAGGTTGAACTCGCTGGCGATCGACAGCAGCTGGTCGGCGTCCAGCGCGTCGGCGCCGAACACCACGGCGAGCGGGTTGCCGGCGTACGGCCGGTCGGTGAACACGTCGACGATCTCGTACCGAAGCATGCCGAAACCGTAGGCGCCCGTCCTGGCCCGGGACAGGGCCACCTCGATGACGGTGGATCCCGGCCGACGAGGCCGCGGCCCGACCGGTGCCGGGCCGTACTGGGGCCCCGTGCCGGGCGTTTGCGCCGGTGACGGCGTGCTGACGGCAGGGCGACCGGCGCGGCCCGCCGTGCTGACGGTCGCCGACTCGTTAGGCTGGCGGCGTGGCAGCGGCGACCAGGGTGTACGTGGCGCGCCTGGCCGGGATCGTGGTGTACGACCCGAACGGTGACCAGGTCGGCCGGGTGCGCGACGCGGTGGCCCGTATGCGGCCCGGCAACGCGCCGCCCCGGGTGGTCGGCCTGGTGGTCGAGATCGGGGTGCGGCGCCGGATCTTCCTGCCGATCGGCCGGGTCACCACGATCGAGGCGGATGCGGTGCTGCTGTCGACCGGCACCCTCAACCTGAAGCGGTTCGAGAAGAAGCCGGGCGAGGTGCTGGTGCTGGAGGACCTGCTGGACCGGCGGGTGACGGTGGCCGAGCCGGGCGGCGACGCGCGGCCGGGCAGCGTGGTGGACGTCGGGATGGAGCAGGAACGCTCCGGGGTGTGGGCGCTGCGCCGGCTCGCGGTCCGCGCCACGCCGACGCACCTGGGCCGCCGCGGTCATCTGCGGCAGGTCGACTGGGAGCAGGTCACCGGGCTGTCCGAGGCGGCCGGCGAGCAGGGCACCGCGAACCTGCTCGCGGTGCTGGACCAGATGCGCGCCGCGGACCTGGCGAACACGTTGCAGGACCTGTCCGGCCGGCGCCGGATCGAGGTGGCCGGCGCGCTGCACGACGACCGGCTGGCCGACGTGCTGGTCGAGCTGCCGAACGACGACCAGGTGGAGATCCTGGAGTCGCTCGGCGTCGAGCGCGCCGCCGACGTGCTGGAGTCGATGGATCCGGACGACGCCGCGGACGTGCTGGCCGAGCTGCCCGAGCCGGAGAAGGACGAGCTGCTCGCGCTGATGGAGCCGGCGGAGGCGGCGCCGGTGCGGCGGTTGATGGACTACGCGCCCGGTACCGCGGGGTCGATCATGACGACCAATCCGGTGATCCTGCTGCCGGACGTGACGATCGCCGAGGCGCTGGCCGCGATCCGGGAGCCGAAGCGGTCGCCGGTGGTCGCCGCGCAGGTGTTCGTCAGCCGGGCGCCGGCGGCGACCCCGAGCGGCCGGTTCCTGGGCATGGTGCACTTCCAGCGGCTGCTCCGGGAGCCGCCGTCGGACCTGGTCGGCGGCGTGGTGGTGGACGACCTGGATCCGGTCGGGCCGCAGACCCCGATCTCGGAGGTGACCCGGCAGATGGCCACCTACGACCTGGTCGCGATGCCGGTGGTCGACGAGCTGAACCGGCTGGTCGGCGTGGTGACGGTGGACGACGTGCTGGACCACCTGCTGCCCGAGGACTGGCGGGACCGGGACCGTGCCTGACGGGGAGCGCCCGGTGCGCGGCCGGTTGGATCAGCCTCGGGTGCCGGGACGGTTCCGGCTGCCGCGCTGGGACGCGGACACGTTCGGCCGGTTCGCCGAGGCCGCCGCCCGGTTCATGGGTACCGCCCAGTTCATCGTGGTGATGACGGTGGTGGTGATCCTGTGGGTGAGCTTCAACCTGATCGGGTTGGCCGGGATGCGGTGGGATCCGTACCCGTTCATCCTGCTCAACCTGTTCTTCTCCACCCAGGCGTCGTACGCGGCGCCGCTGATCCTGCTGGCGCAGAACCGGCAGGACGACCGGGACCGGATCCAGGCCGACGCGGACCGTCGGCGGGCCGCCGCGCAGAAGGCGGACACCGACTACCTCGCCCGGGAGATCGCCGCGCTGCGGATCGCGCTGAGCGAGGTGGCCACCCGCGACTTCGTCCGCTCCGAACTCTCCCGGCTGATCGAGGAGATCGACCGGCGGGACCCGCCGAGCCCGGTCCCGGCGCCGACGGCGGAGCCGTGACGGCGCACCGCGTCGGAGCCGACACGGTCCGTCGTGGTTGCAGTGGCGTGCGTAACCGGGATCCGGTGTCGTCTCCCACATCGGGCCGCAAGTACTGAACGAACCAGCAGGTCGCCGCCACTGTAGAAGGGCCACGAGGTTCCTCCGGCCGGCGACCATCGCCCGTCCGGCAGGCCTCCCGCCCCCGAGAGGACGACGGTGCCCCCGACGAGACCCGAGCCGCCGCCGGCGAGCCCGCGACTCGCAGCAAGCGGCGCCGCATCGAGCTGTCCGGGGTGCAACTCGTCGCGTCGGTGGCCGCGGCCGTCTCCGCCGCCGTCGCCGCGTCGGCGCTCGGGGTCGCCGGCACCATCGTCGGTACCGCGCTGTTCAGCGTCGTGGCCACGGTGGGCAACGCGCTCTACACCGCCTCCCTCAAGCGCGGTCAGGAGACACTCAAGGGCGCGCAGGTCAAGGTGCTGCGCCGGACCGGCGCCACCCGCGCCGCGCCCGGCGACGCGCAGGCGGCGCTCGGCAGCGGCGCCGCCGCCCTCGCTGCCGGCGCCGGCTCGGCCGGTGCGGAGCCCGCCGGTCCGGGCACTCGGGCCACCGGCGTGGCGGGGCCGGACGCCGGGTCCGTTCGCGGTACCGCCTCGGCACCCGGCGCCGGGGCCGACCGGGGCGCCGCCTCGGTACCGGGGGTGGCGACCGGTCGGGGCGTCGCCGCGGTCGGCGGTGCGGGGACGACGGCGATCCGGCCGGCCGGCACGGGTTCCGCGCCGGTCGTCTCGGCGACGTCCCGGATACCCAGCCAACCGTTGCGGGCGGCGGTGCCGCAGCCCGGCGGCGACGACCGAACTCGCCCCCTCGGCCCGAATGACGAGCCCACCCGGCCGTCGGACCCGAACGACTCGGCCACCCGGGCGTACGGCGCGGCAGCCGAGCCGACCGCGCACGCCGGGTCCGACACCACCCGACCGTCCGGCACCGACACCACCCGACCGCTGGGCACCGGCCCGACCCGACCGCTCGGCGGCGCCGCCGACACCAGCCGACCGCTCGGAAACGCCGCCGACGCGACCCGCCCGCTCGGCACCGGCGCGGACTCGACCGAACCGCTCGGCGCCGCCGCCGACGCGACCCGTCCGCTCGGGAGCGCGGCCGGTGCCGCCGGCGGTACCGGGCGAACCCGGTCGGGCGGTGTCTACGGAGCACCGCGCAGGCGGCCACTGCCTCGGCGGGCGGCGGTCCTGGTCGGCAGCGCGGCGCTGATCTTCGTGCTGGCACTCGGCGCGTTGACCGGGATCGAGGCGCTGATGGGTACCTCGTTCTCGGCGCTGTGGGGGCACGGCGACAGCGGCAGCACGGCCGGCGCGATCCTGGACGGCGGCGGCCACCACGGGCGCACCACCAGCGGGTCGAACGACGGCGGTGGCAGCGGCGACAGCGGCCACGCCGCGGACCCGAGCGGCTCCGGCTCACCGAGTCCGACCGGCAGCGCGGACCCGGGCAAGCACCCGAGCACCCGGCCGACGCACACCGGTACGCCGACCCCGACCGGCAGCGGCTCGCCGTCGCCGACCGAGGCCCCGAGCACCGGGGCGCCGACCACCCCGCCCGACAACCCTCCGGCCAGCGCCGACGCCGGCAACTGAGCGCCGCCGCGCACCCGCCGAGCGTCGTCCCGCTCGGGCGGCGATCGGTCAGGCGGGGCGGGCGGTACCGGTGAGGGGCAGCCGGGTGCCCATCAGGGTGGCGTCGGGCAGTTCGGCCAGCGGCTGCCAGCCGCGCCGCAGGTAGAGCCGGCGAGCCGGGGTGTCGTACTGCCAGGTGGACAGCAGTGCCGCCGGGTGCGGCAGGCCGGCGAGCAGCGCGTCGTGCAGGGCGCCGCCGAGGCCCCGGCCCTGGCACTCCGGCAGTACCGCGAGCTCCACCACCTCGAAGTGCCCGCCGAGCCAGCCGCGGACCACCGCCGGTGGGGCGAGATCGGCGACCCGGTCGGTCCAGTACTGCCCGGGCGCGCCCTGGTAGCCGTAGCCGAAGCCGACGAGGTCGTCGCCGTCGAGGGCCACGACGCAGCGGAAGTCGTCACGGCCGGTGTGGGTGGGCAGCGAACGGTGCCGGAACGCGGCGGTGTCGTCGTCGGTCTCGCCGTACGCGGCGAACGCGGCCCGGTAGACCGCGGCGAGCCGGTCGGCATGCGCCGACACCTCGCCGGCCGACCACGTCACGAGCTCGCCGGGCCACAGGTTCTCGCCGCTCACCCGCACCACCCCATCCGGTACGAACCCGGCGGGACGCCGCGCGGGCCGAGACGACGGTCGCGTGCCCCAAGGGGTGGAAAGGGCACGCGACCGGTTGCCGTCATCTTGGCTCAGTCGTCGAGCCGCGTCCAGCCGTTGAGCGAAATCCGTGCCGCGTCGGTGGATCGGCGCGAGTCGAACAGCACGCCGTGCCGGCCCAGTACGGTGACGTCGTCCACGTACACGCCGCGGCCCTGCGAGTTGGTGTCGGTCGCGTACTGCCAGCGCAGCGCGGTGGTGCCGGCCGGTACCTGGGCGGTACCGGACAGCCAGCGCCGGCCGCCGTACCCGTCGACCGAGCCGTCGCCGGCGGTCCACGACCACGGCCCGCCGGCGAGCTGGCAGCTCAGCCCGGTGAAGTCGGTGCCGTTGCCGGACGCCTGCAGGGTGAGGTAGTCGCACAGCGGTTCGGTGTCGAACCAGACCCGGAACCGCAGCGTGGTCGCCCCGTCCGGGACCGGCAGGGTCAGCGTGCTGTCCGAGTGGTCGGTGCGGCTGTAGTAGGCGTGGTGGGTGGCGTGCACCGGCAGCGCCAGCCCGACGTCGTCGGCGGCGACCCGGCGGGAGACGTTGTTGGAGCCCCAGTCGCGGCTCGGGTGCACCCGGTTGGTGAGCAGGATGACGAACGAGTGCGACAGCGGGTCGACCACGATCGAGGTGCCGGTGTAGCCGGTGTGCCCGAAGGTGACCGGCGACCCCAGCGCACCCATGTACCAGTTGAGGCCGAGTTCCCAGCCGAGCCCGTGGGTGTCGTACGGGAACTGGGCGCCGTTGTAGTCGTGCAGCATCAGCCGCACGGTGTCCTCGTGCAGGATCCGGGCCCGGCCGTACCGCCCCCCGTTGAGGTACATCTGGGCGAAGATGGCCAGGTCGTGGGTGGTGGAGAAGACGCCGGCGTGGCCGGCGACGCCGCCGAGCGCCCAGGCGTTCTCGTCGTGCACCTGGCCCCAGACCAGCCCGCGGCCGGCCCACGGCTCGTACTCCTCGGCCGCGACGCGGTGCCGGAGCGCGGCGGGCGGGTTGTACATGGTGTCGTGCATGCCGAGCGGCTCGGTGACGTGCTCCCGGACGTACTCGTCGAGGCTCTGGCCGCTGATCGTCTCGACGATCAGGCCGAGGGTGAGGAAGTTGAGGTCCGAGTAGACGTACTGGGTGTCCGGCGGCGCCGACGGCGTGGTGTCGAGGATCGCCGCCTTGCGCTCCGGGATGGTCTGGTAGCCCTTCCACAGCGACGGCACCGGGTCCGGGATCAGGCCGCTGGTGTGGGTGAGCAGGTTGCGCACCGTGATGTCGGACTTGCCGTGCGAGGCGAACGCCGGCAGGTAGGTCACCACGGGTGCGTGCAGGTCGACCCGGCCCTGCTCGATCAGCTGTAGCACCGAGGTGGCGGTGAACAGCTTCGACATCGAGGCGAGGTCCCAGATGGTGTCGGTGGTCGCGGCGATGCGCTGATCGGCGGGAAGTTCCACCACGGTGGTGCCGTCGAGGGTGTAGCGCACCGCGTCGCCGACCGCCGCGTGCTGCACGATCACGCCGTCCTTGACGGCGATCACGGCGGCCCCGGCGTACATCGGGTGGTTGGGGTTCTCCGGGGTGGTGGTCAGGTAGCGCGCGAGGTGGTCCGGCATCGCCTGCACGGTGTCGCCGACCAGCCCGACCTGGCCGGGCCGTCCGCTGCGCAGGGTGCGGCCGGGGCTGAACCGGATGTCGGCCGGGGTGGCGGTGGGCGGGCCGCCACGGTGCCCGCCCGGCGCGGCCTCGGCGGCGGCGCCGGGCGCGAGCGAGGCGGTACCGCCGAGCGCGATGGCGGCGGCTCCACCGGCACCGCCGAGCAGTAACGACCGTCGGGAAATCTCGGACATGCGGACCTCCATCCGTCCAGATACCGAAGGAATCCTGCACCAGTCGAATGGGCTGGGTAAACCCTTTCCGCGGGGTTTCCGACTGTCAGCGCGGGTCGAGATCGGCGCAACCCAGCAGGGAACGGTACGACTCGGTCAGATCGGCCGCCGTGGGGCGCGCAGCGCCATCCGTCGTGCCGGTGACGAGCCGCGAGTCACGCCGGCCGCGGCGGGCGATCCGCGATCGGCCTCGTAGCATGGGGAGCATGTCCGCCCCTGCCATTGCCGAGCTCGAACCGCAGATCCGCACCGCGCTGTCGAAGGTGCAGGACCCGGAGATCCGTCGCCCGATCACCGAGCTGGACATGGTCCGCTCGATCGACATCGAGGCGGACGGCGGTGTCACCGTCGGCCTGCTGCTGACCGTGGCCGGCTGCCCGCTGCGCGACACCCTGCAGAACGACATCAGCCGCGAGGTGGGCGCGGTACCGGGGGTCTCCTCGGTCCGGGTCGACTTCGGCGTGATGACCGAGCAGCAACGCCGTGACCTGCAGTCGAAGCTGCGCGGCGGTGCGGCGGGCGGCGAGCCGGTCATCCCGTTCGCGCAGCCCGGCTCGCGCACCAGGGTCTACGCGGTGGCCTCCGGCAAGGGTGGCGTCGGCAAGTCCAGCGTGACCGTCAACCTGGCCGCCGCGCTGGCCGCCCGTGGCCTGTCGGTCGGCGTGGTCGACGCGGACATCTACGGCCACTCGGTGCCGCGGATGCTCGGCGTCACCGAGCGCCCGACCCGGGTCGAGGACATGATCATGCCGCCGCAGGCGGCGCACGGCCTGAAGGTCATCTCGATCGGGATGTTCACCCAGGGCAACGCGGCCGTCGTGTGGCGCGGCCCGATGCTGCACCGGGCGCTCACCCAGTTCCTCGCCGACGTGTACTGGGGCGACCTGGACGTGCTGCTGCTCGACCTGCCGCCGGGCACCGGCGACGTGGCGATCTCCATCGCCCAGCTGCTGCCCACCGCCGAGTTGCTGGTGGTGACCACGCCGCAGCTGGCCGCCGCGGAGGTGGCCGAGCGGGCCGGCGCGATCGCGCTGCAGACCCATCAGCGCCTGGTCGGCGTGGTGGAGAACATGTCCTGGCTGGAGCTGCCGTCCGGGGAGCGGATGGAGGTCTTCGGTGCCGGCGGCGGTGCCCGGGTCGCCGAGACGCTGTCCACCACGATCGGCGCCGAGGTGCCGCTGCTGGGCCAGATCCCGCTGGACACCCGGGTACGGGAGGCCGGCGACGCCGGTGACCCGGTCGTGCTGTCCGACCCGGAGTCGCCCGCCTCGGTGGCGCTGTCCGCGGTGGCCGACCGCCTCGCGGTGCGCCGGGAGAGCCTCGCCGGCCGCTCGCTGGGCCTCTCCCCCGCCTGACCCCGCCGTCCGGCTGACCCCGCCTTCCGCCTGACGCGCCGGTCCGGCCGGTGCGCTCGCGCCGCGTCGGCCGGCACGATGCCCTGCCCGGTCGAGCGCGCGGGGCCGGGTGCCGGCACCTCGTCCGCGGGACGTCATCGGTCATTCGGTCGGAGCTGACGCGAGGAGCCCGAAAACGTCGGGGGGCCGTCGTAGACTCGGCGCCCTGATCGGCCGAGGTGGCCGAGTCGACGCCCGGGGGGACTCGTGATCAGCGACACCGTGGTCGCGGAGCGGTTCGAGCCGCACCGCACCGAGCTGACCGGATACTGCTACCGCATGCTCGGTTCGGCGTTCGAGGCCGAGGACGCCGTGCAGGAGACGCTGGTGCGCGCCTGGCGCGGGTTCGGCTCGTTCGAGGGGCGCGCGTCGGTGCGCACCTGGCTCTACCGCATCGCCACCAACGTCTGCCTCGACATGGTGAAGGGCACCCAGCGCCGGGCCCGGCCGATGGACATGACCAGCAGCTGGTCCGGCGGTTCGATCCCGGATGCGCTGCCGGAGGCCACCTGGATCGGCCCGGCGCCGGACGATCGGATGCTGCCGGAGTCCGGTGACCCGGCGGAGCTCGCGGCGCACCGTGACTCGGTCCGGTTGGCGTTCGTGGCGGTGCTGCAGTCGCTGCCGCCCCGGCAGCGCGCGGTGCTGGTGCTGCGCGAGGTGCTGGCGTTTCCCGCCTCCGAGGTCGCCGAGCTGCTGGACACGACGGTGGCCAGCGTCAACAGCGCGCTCCAGCGGGCCCGGGCGACGCTGGCCGAGCGCGACGACACCGAGCCGGTCAAGCCGCTCGACGATGCGCAACGCGACCTGCTGGACCGCTACCTCACCGCCTTCGAGCGCTACGACCTGGAGTCGCTGACCGCGCTGCTGCGGCAGGACGCGATCATGTCGATGCCGCCGCTGCCACTGTGGTTGGCCGGCCGCGCCGACATCCTCGACTGGCTGCGCGGCCCCGGTTCGGAGTGCCAGGGTTCCCGGCTGGTTCCGGTCGCCGCGAACGGCTCCGCCGCCTTCGGCCAGTACCGGCCGAGCCCCGATGGCGGGCATGCGCCCTGGGCGCTGCAGATCATCGAGACCAACGGTGACAGCATCACGGCCTGGCACAGCTTCCTCGACACCGATCGGCTGTTCCCGCTGTTCGGGCTGCCGGCCCGGCTCGGCTGACCGACGGGCCGGTCGACCCCGACCGCGCACAGCCGGCCCGACCAGGGGCGGGTGCGGTGTGGTCGAGCGGTCGGGTGCGGTGCGGTCGAGGGCGCGGCGCGGTGTGGGCGAGGGTCTGGCGTGGCCTCAGCCGGGCGGGCGGCGTCGATCGAGGTCGGGCGCGGTCGGGTCAGGTGGCGTCGACGTCGAAGCGGGGGCGCCGGCGCGAGCCGGAGTCGACCGCTGGCGTGTCGTCGTCGTTGAGCGCCGAGTTGAGGTCGAGCGAGCCGGCCGCGTCGCTGGCGTCCGAATAGACCTCCTTGAACGGCCGGATGATCGCGTCCTGGTCGTCCTCGGAGAGGATGTGTTTGCGCACGAACGTCTTCGGGTGCAGGTCTTCCAGCGAGATGTCGGTGCCCAGCTCGCGGGACAGGTCACCGGTGGCGTTGGTCGCCATCCGGCGCAGCTGCCGGATCATGTTGACCCCGTCGGAGATCAGCTTCGGCAGCTTGTCCGGGCCGAAGATGAACAGGCCGATGAGGACGAGCACCAAGATCTCCGGCCAGCCGAGACTGTCGAACATCCACGCTCCTCACCCTGCGGGCCCGGTGGCGTCACGATCACCGGGCAACGCACCCACCTTACGCACCGGTCGGCCGGGTGCGGGAGGCCGCGGTCGGTGGCAATTCGCCGACGATGCCGCGCGAACCCGGCACCGAGCGCGAAGCGGAGATATCGGATCGCCCGCCGATCAGTTCGGCGTGGCGGCGCCGAGCGTGACGTTGGCGCTGTGCTTGCCGCCGTCCCGCTCGTACTCGACCGGCACGACGGTGCCCGGCGCGTCCTTGCGGACGAAGGCGATCAGATCGGTGCCGGAGCCGACGAGCTGCCCGTCGTAGCGCACGATCACGTCGCCGTCCTGCAGCCCCGCCTTGTCCGCCGGCCCGCCGCCGACGACCTTGGTGAGCCGCGCGCCGCCGGTGCTGTCGTACGAGCTGTCCACCGTGGCGCCGATCACGGTGCGGCGTGCCTTGCCGGTCTGGATGATGTCGTCGGCGACCCGCTTGGCCTGGTTGATCGGGATCGAGAAGCCGAGACCGATGTTGCCGCCGCTGTTCTCGTCCGAGCCGGACTGGTCCGCGGTACGGATGGCGGTGTTGACGCCGATGACCCGGCCGGCCCCGTCCAGCAGCGGCCCACCGGAGTTGCCGTGGTTGATGGCGGCATCGGTCTGGATCGCCGCCATGTACGCCTCGCTGTTCTTGTCCTTGCCGGTGATCACCGGCCGGTCGAGGTCGCTGACGATGCCGGTGGTGACGGTGTTGGACAGCCCGTACGGCGCGCCGATCGCGATGACCGGGTCGCCGACCGCGATCCGGTCGGAGTCGCCGAACTTGATCGGGGTCAGCCCGCTCTTGTCGACCTTGAGCACCGCCAGGTCGGACTCCGGGTCGGTGCCCTTGACGGTGGCGTCGGCGGTGCTGCCGTCGGAGAACGCGACCTTCAGCTCGCCGCCGGAACCCGCCGCCGCGACGTGGTTGTTGGTCAGGATGTAGCCGGACGAGGAGATCACGAACCCGGACCCGTTGCCTTCCATCTTGTCGGTCCGGATCAGGATCGTGACCACGCTGGGCAGCGCCTTCTTCACCACGGCGGCGACCGACTCGGGCGCCCGGTCGGCGGCCTTCGGCTTGTCGGTCGCGGAGGCACCCAGCACGCTGTGGCCACCACCGCCGCCGGAGGCACCCAGGTAACCGAGGGCACCGCCGAGCGCGCCGGCCAGCAGCGCCACCACGATCGTCACCGCCAGGCCGACCGATCGGCGCGGTGCGGCGCCCGGCGCCGGCGGGTCCGGGACGGGATCGAGCGGCGGGCCAGGCTCACCGGTCGGCTGCTGCACCAGCACTGCCGGGGTCTGCGGGTTGCGCCACGGGTCGTGGCCGCCGCCGCTGGACCACCAGGCCGACGAGGACGGCGGCCTGGGCTGCGCCGCGCCACCCGGCCACGGGGTCGGCGGTTGCTGCCCGCCACTCGGCCACTGCGGGCCGGGGGAACCGGTCGTCCTGCCCTCGGTCACCCTTGGTCCACCTCTCCCCAGTGTCCCGGTCTCCCGGCCGTGCACGCGGTGAGCATGCGGTCGCACCGCGTTCGCCCGCGTGGGGTGACCCGGTGACGCCGTATTCCAGGATTACACGTCATGGCATCCCCGAGTCGCACGGATCATTCCTTAGGCTCTAGGCCATGGCCACCCTGGGACCGCAGAGCCACGTTTTCGCCGAGTCGTACGTTGCCGAAGACTACGTACTGGCGGACGCACGTGCCCGTTCGACCGAGATCGGCGTCGATCCGGTCGATACCGGTACGGGCGCCGCGCTGCGCCTGCTCACCGCGGCAGCCGGCGCGCGGGCGGTGGTGGAGGTCGGTACCGGAGTGGGCGTCAGTTCGGTCTGGCTGCTGCGCGGGATGCGCCCCGACGGCGTGCTCACCACCATCGACCTGGAGCCGGAGCACCAGCGGCAGGCGCGGCTGGCCTTCCGGGAGGGCGGGTTCAGCCCGTCCCGGACCCGGCTGATCGCGGGCCGCGCGCTCGACGTGCTGCCACGGCTGGCCGACGGCGCGTACGACATGGTGTTCGTCGACGGCGACCGGGCCGAGTACCCGCAGTACGTGGCCGAGGCGTTCCGGCTGCTGCGGCCGGGCGGGGTGGTGGCGGTGGCCGGGGCGCTCGGCGGCGGCCGGGTGCCCGACCCCTCCGCCCGCGACCCGCAGAGCGTGACGCTGCGCGAACTCGCCAAGTCGGTACGGGACAGCGACGACTGGCTGCCCGCGCTGCTCCCGGTCGCCGACGGCCTGCTCACCGCGGTCCGCACCAACGGCGCGCGGTGACCGAGTAGAACACCGGCAGTGACCGCGCCAGGGTGGTCCGATGTGTCAACATCTGATCAAAGTGATCTTGCGAATAGATCAGGTTGTGGGCTTTCGGCACACTTGCCAGGTGCTCGACTCAACACCTCCGGCCCGAACCCGCACCGCCGTCGCCTGTCAGTACCACGGCTGCCGCCAGGCGGCGGCGATGGTGGAACTGCTGCCCGGCCCGGGCGACAACGCCACCCTGATGGTGTCCGGCTTCGGCGCCACCGACGTGGCCGAGCCGCTGGCCGACGAGCGGCTGGCGCACCGGGTCCGATCGGCCGACGACGACCTGCCCGGCGTGCTGTACGACCGGGACCCGGCCTGGGCCCCGTACTTCTGCCCGATCTGCGAGCGTTCCTACTGCGTCGACCACTGGCGCGGCTCCCGCTGCCCGTACGGCCACTGACCTGCCGCTGATCGCCTGGCATCGGGGCGTCCACCGAGTGACGCCCCGCCGCGGGCACCGGTGGCCGGCGGGCGGCCGGGCACCGCGCCGTGCGGCTGGGGATCAGTCGAGGTGGCGGAGGCGGGGCCAGAGGGTGGGCCAGGGGGCGGTGCGGCCGGTGCAGTAGAGGATGGGCCGGCCCTGCTCCTCGTTGTCGACGCCGACGCCGTTGTCCAGCCGGTCGCGCACCTCGCAGTGTCCGAACACGCCGGGCAGTTGCTCCGGAGCGATGCCGACGACCACCGCGGCGGTGCCGGAGTCCGGCGGCGGCCCCTGCTCCCACAGTTCGTTCTGCCCGCTGTGTACGGCGGGCAACCCGGTGCCGTACCGGTCGATCGCGCCGGCCTCGCCGTAGTTGCCGGTCAGCAGGGCGGTGGCGGCCGGGTCGGGCACCGACCGGTACACCGCCTCGACCTGCCGCACGTACGCCGGCCAGCCGACCGCGTCCCGCATGGCCGGGTTGAGCGCCGGGATCGGGGTCCGTCCGGCCCAGCGCACCGGCAGTACCGGCAGCGAGATGAGCGCCGCCACGACGGCGTCGACCGCCACCGCGACCGCGGCGAGTCGCAGCCAGCGCCGCCAGTGGCCCGCGGGCACGGTCGGAGGTGCGTCCAACACCGCGCAGCCGATCGCGAAGAAGGCGACGACCAGCCCGATGACGTAGTCGGCGCGGCCACCACCGACCAGCGCGATCAGCCCGGCGACCGGGTACGCGACGACCAGGCAGCGCACCGGGCGCCAGGCGGGACGGCGGGCGAGGGCGCGCAGTCCGGCCCACCAGATCGGCACCAGTAGCGGGCCGAGCAGGACGAGTTGGAACGGGACGAACTCGATCCGGTTCTCGGTACCGCCGTGCGACGACAGCGCGGACGCCATCGCGAGTTGCGGGAAGCCGTGCGTGACCTGGTAGACGATGCTCGGCGCACCGAGCACGGCGGCGAGCGCGACACCGAGCCACAGGTACCGGTCGCGCAGCGTACGGCGTGGGCCGACGGCGGCGAGCCCGGCCGCGAGCCCGATCGCGAGCAGCACGATCAGCTGCTTGTTGAGCAGCCCGACACCGGCGACGGCGCCGGCCGCGAGCCACCACCGCGGGTCGCGCAGCAGCGCCCGTACCGAGCACAGGATGGTGCCGAGCCAGATCGGCGCATCGATCGCCGAGGTGACCAGGACATGCCCGTCGACCAGCGGAAACACCCCGGTCGCGGTACCGATCGCGGCGAGCAGCTGGCCGCGGCGGCCGGCCCCGAACTCGGCGGCGAGCGCCGCGGCGAGCAGCGCCGTACCGGCGGCGGCGAGGGCGGCCGGCAGCCGCAGCGCGACGAGGTTGTCGCCGAACAGTCCGGTCGTCAGCCGGGCCAGCGCCGGGGTGCCGACCGGCTGGTCGACGTAGCCGGCGGCGAGGTGCCGGCCGAGCAGCCGGAAGTAGAGCTCGTCGCGGTGGTAGCCGTACCGGGTGGCGAGCGCGAGGAGCACGCCGACCAGTGCCAGGGCGACCGGGAGCAGGGTGCGCCAGTGCAGCGGGGTCGGCCGCGGCGGCGGCGTCGCACCGTTCATCCGCGGATGGTAGGGCGGCCGGGTCGGCGCCGGGCGCCCCGCACCGCAGACCGCCGCAAACCGGTACCGACCTGTGCTCCCGACCCGGCCTGGGGGCCGCCGCCGGCAGCGGCCGATCACGACCGTCGCCGACCCTCGGCCGGGGAAGCGGCCGGCAACCGACGCGGCGGGGCGGGCCGGCGGCGGCCGGCAACCGACGCAGCGAGCCGGCAACGGCCGGCAACCGACGCAGCGGGCCGGCGGCGGCCGGCAACCGACGCGGCGGGTCGGCACCGGTCGTCAGCCAGCGGGCCGGCAGCGGCTGACAACCGACGCAGCGGGTCGGGGACGGCTGTCAGCCGCCGGTGCGGGTGCTGCCAGCGTTCGGCCGGACCCTTCGGTCATGACGAACGCAGACGTGGTGGTGGTCGGTGGCGGCCCGGTCGGCCTGATGGTGGCCGGTGAGCTGCTGGTACGGGGCGTGTCGGTGACGGTGCTGGAGCGGCTGGCGGAGCCGAGCGAGACGATCAAGGCGGGCTCGATCAGCGGCCGTACGGTCGAGCTGCTGGAACGGGCCGGCCTGGGAGCCGGGCTGGCCGAGCTCGAGCGGCGACTCGTGGCGGCGCTGCCGGTACGAAGCGGCGTGCGGCCGGGGCTTCGGGGCCACTTCGCGGGCATCTTCAAGCTCGGGTTCGCGCCCGACGAACTGCCGGCGGCGATGGAACTGCTGCGGCTGCGACCGCGGGGCCTGGTGGCGGCCGGCGAGGCGGGTGTCGCCTCGATCGGCCGACCGATGATGATCATGCCGCAGCTGGAGCTGGAACGGCTGCTCGGTCACTGGGTCGACGGCCTGGGCGGGACGGTCCGGCGCGGCGTCGAGGTCACCGCGGTGGTGGACGACGGCGGCGGGGTGACCGTCGAGTCGTCCGACGGCGACACCCTGCGGGCGCGGTACCTGGTGGGCTGCGACGGCGGTCGCAGCACGGTGCGGCGACTCGCCGGCTTCGCGTTCCCCGGTACGGCGCCCACCATGACCGGGCACCAGGCCATCGTCGAGTTGGCCGGGGCGGCGGACCTACCCGGTGGCTGGACCCGCACCGACACCGGCCTGCTGGTGAACGGCCCGTTCCCCGGCCGGGTCCTCACGGTGGAGTTCGACGGGCCGCCGGCGGACCGGGACGCGCCGGTCACCGCCGCCGAGGTGCAGGCGAGCCTGCGCCGGGTCAGCGGTGTCCCGGTCACCGTCACGGCGATGCGCACGGCGACCCGGTTCACCGACAACGCCCGGCTGGCCGACGGGTACCGGCGGGGCCGGGTGCTGCTCGCCGGGGACGCGGCGCACGTGCACTCGCCGTTCGGCGGGCAGGGGCTGAACCTGGGGCTGGGCGACGCGGCGAACCTCGGCTGGAAGCTCGCCGCGGTGCTGGCCGGCGACGCCGGCGAGTCGCTGCTGGACAGCTACACCGCGGAGCGGCACCCGGTGGCGGCGCGGGTGCTCGCCAACACCCGGGCTCAGCTGGCGCTGTTGCGGCCGGATCCGCAGTCCGGGGCGCTGCGCGCGTTGTTCGCCGAGCTGATGGATCTGGAGCAGGTCAACTGGCACCTGACGTCGATGCTCGGCGGGCTGGACGTGCGGTACGCGACCGGTGGGCATCCGCTGCTCGGCCGGTTCTGCCCGGACCCGGGGCTGGTGACCGCGGACGGTCCGGTACCGCTGGCGGAGTTGACCCTCGACGGTCGCGGGCTGCTGCTGGAGATGGCCGGCGACCCGGCGGTGGTCGCGGCGGCGGCCGGGCACGCCGACCGGGTCCGGGTGATCTCCGCGCGCGCCAGCAACGTCGGTGCCGTCACCGGCCTGCTGGTCCGTCCGGACGGCCACGTCGCGTGGGTCGCCGACCGGACGGCACCGGCCGATCTGGACGCGCTGTCGACCGCGTTGACGACCTGGTTCGGCCCGGCCCGCTGACGGTGCCGGCGCTCCGGCGGGACGTGGCCGGCCCCGTCGCACCAGACACCCGGAGCGACACCGGGTGTGGTGTCCGGGTCCACGGAACCGGCCCGGCGCACCCGGGCGCCATCCCCGGGTCGGGTGGAGCGCGGCTGGCTCAGCGCCGCTGGTGGACCGGTTCGCCCTTGCCGAGCACGACGATGCCGGAGTCGGTGACGGTGTGGAACTCGCGGTCGCGGCTCAGGTCGGTACCGAGGTGGGCGCCGGGCGGGACGACCACGTTCTTGTCCAGGATGGCGTGCTGGACCACCGCGCCGCGGCCGATCCGGACCCCGTCGGAGAGCACCGAGTCCTCCACCCAGGCGCCGTCCTCGACCATCACGTCGGGTGACAGCACCGAGCGGGCGACCGTACCGGTGACGATGCAGCCGGCGGAGACCAGCGACTCGTACGCCCGGCCGCCGAGCACGAACTTCGCCGGCGGCAGCGGCGGCACGTGGCCACGGATCGGCCAGTCGCTGTTGTACAGGTTGAAGACCGGGTGCAGCGAGACCAGGTCGAGGTGGGCGGCGTAGTACGCGTCGATGGTGCCGACGTCGCGCCAGTAGCCGCGGTCGCGTTCGGTGGCGCCGGGCACGTCGTTCGCGGCGAAGTCGTAGACGGCGGCGTCGCCCTTGTCGACCAGCATCGGGATGATGTTGCCGCCCATGTCGTGCGCGGACGCCGGGTCCTCCGAGTCGGTGCGCAGCGCGTCGATCAGCGCGTCCGCGGTGAACACGTAGTTGCCCATCGAGGCGTACGCGTGGGTGTCGTCGCCGGGGATGCCCGGCGGCTGCGCCGGCTTCTCCAGGAACCGGGTGATGGTCTTGCCGTCGTCGGCGGTCTCGATGACGCCGAACGCCCGCGCGTCGTCCCGCGGTACCCGGATTCCGGCCACGGTCGCGGCGGCGCCGGAGGCGATGTGCGCCTCGACCATCTGGCGCGGATCCATCCGGTACACGTGATCGGCGCCGAACACGATGATGTAGTCGGGCCCCTCGTCGTACACCAGGTTGAGCGACTGGAAGATCGCGTCCGCGGAGCCGGTGTACCACCGGGGGCCGAGCCGCTGCTGCGCCGGCACGGGCGTGATGTACTGCCCGAGCATCGAACTCATCCGCCAGGTCTGCGAGATGTGCCGGTCCAGCGAGTGCGACTTGTACTGGGTGAGCACGCACAGCTTGAGGTAGCCGGCGTTGACCAGGTTGGACAGCACGAAGTCGATCAGCCGGTACTGCCCGCCGAACGGCACCGCGGGCTTCGCCCGATCGGCGGTCAGCGGCATCAGCCGTTTGCCCTCGCCGCCGGCGAGAACGATGCCCAACACCCGTGCCTCGCGCGCCATGTCCGAACCATAGTCGCGATTGCGGTGCGCGGCACCCTGGGACACAGCCTGTTAACGCGGTACTGATCCGTTCGCCACCCCGCCGCCCTCCGTCGGCCCGCACGCCGGCCGGTGAGGCGCCCCGCTACCGCGTCGACCAGGCAGGTGGGCCGGCCGCCGCGCCGCGCGAGCCCGGGGTCGACGGGTCAGGCGTCGTGCGAGCCGACGCAGAACTCGTTGCCGGCCGGGTCTGCGAGGACGGTCCAGTGCACGCCCGGCATGGTGTGCTCGGCGATCTTGCTGGCGCCGATCGCGACCAACCGGTCGACCTCGGCCGGTACGTCGTCGGTGCGCAGGTCCACGTGCACCCGGTTCTTCCCGGCCCTGGGTTCGGGCACCTGCTGCAGCCCCAGCTCGGGTTCGCCGTCGCCGCCGGCACCGAGCAGCACGAACTCGTCGGACTCGAACACCGCGGCCACGTCCAGAGCGGCCGACCAGAACCGGGCGAGCGCGCGCGGCTCGGCGCAGTCGATGGTCACCATTCCGATGTGCAGCCCCATACCGGCACGGTAGGTCGGCGCCACGGGGCGGGACGGGGATATTGCGCAGCGTTCAACCGGCGGCGGGGACCAACTGGCGGTCGCCGTCCCAGTCGATGACCTCGTGTCCGAACCGGGTGTCGAGGTCGCCGTCCCGGTCCCGCACCCCCATCGCCACCTCGTACCGCCCGAAGCCGTACCGGCCGGCCGCGAGGGTGGCGAGCGCCCAGCCGCGCATGCCGTGTTTGACCTGCTCGACGGTCTGCTCCTCGGCCACCACCTGCACGCTGCCGATGACGCACTCGTCCAGGTCGACCGGGTCGTCCCCGACCAGGCGGGTCAGCGTGAAGCAGTACGCGGCGCGGTCCTCGTCGTCGATGTAGTGCATCCCTCGGTCCGTCCCCACCCACATGACTCTCAGCTCCTTCTCGCACTCGGAACGCGACACCGCGACTGTACGACATGGTTGGTAATATCACCAGACCGGCATCTCAGTTTGAGCGAGGTTCCATCGCCCGGATAGTGTTGGCGCAGCCGAAAGGGGGCGGTCGTGACGGCGACTTCACCGGTCATCAAGGCCTGGGAACTCGGCATCCGCCTCCGGGAGTACCGACAGCAGGCTGGCCTGACCGCGACCGAGACCGCCAAGAACATCGGCGTCACGCAGGGCCATGTCTCCGCGGTCGAAGCGGGCCGCCCCAAGTTGACCGCCGACCGCCTCGCCCAACTCTGCACGCTCTACGACATCGGTTCCGACGAACGTGTCGAGCTGGAATCACTCCGCCTGGGCGCGAACGAGAAAGCCTGGTGGCACGAATACGGAGGGATCTTCAGCGCCGAGCTGCAAAAGTTCTTCGGCCTCGAAGCCGGCGCCGAATGTGTGCGTAGCTACCACAGCGAACTGATCTATGGCCTCTTCCAGACCGAGGAGTACACCCGGGCGCTCATCGCCGGCGGCACGCCGCACGTGCGTTTGACCGAGGTGGAGCGAAGGGTTCAAGCACGGATGGCCCGGCGCAATCGATTGGCCGGGACTGATCCTCTCCAGATCTCGTGCCTCCTTGCCGAGAGCACCCTCCGGCAGAACATCGGCGGCAGGGATGTCATGGCAGCACAGCTGGATCACCTCGTCATGCTCTCCAGCCAGCCCAACATCCAGCTGCGCGTGCTTCCGTTCTCGCTTGGAGTGCACCCTTCGATCGGCGCTCCTTACCAGGTTCTGTCTTTCGAGTCACCACGCCTACATGACATCGTGTGGCAGGAGATTCTCACCTCAACCGCGATCGTGGACAGCCGAGACGATGTCGCCGACTATGTCCTCACCTACCACATGACGGAGCGCCTTGCCTTGAGCGAGGACGAATCGATTACCTTCATCCAAGACATTCGCAAGGAGGTGTGACCCGATGACATCCCACGGTGGCGAGTGGTTCAAGTCGAGTCGTAGTGCGGACAACCAGCAGTGTGTGGAAGTGCGGTTCGCCGGGGCGGTGGGGGTGCGAGACTCCAAGGATCGCAATGGGCCGGCGCTGGACGTCGACGCCTCGGCGTGGCGCGCGTTCGTCGCGGCGGTGCGGGCCGGCCAGTACGACTGAATCCACTGTGGAGTGTCCATGGTGGAGTTGTGAGGGGTGGGCATGAAACTCGGTTTGCACTACTGGACATACTCCGAACCGCAGGATCCCCGGTCGATCGCGCCGACGCTGGAGCGCTCCGCCTGGCTCGCCGATCAGGCCGGCTTCAGCAGCTTCACGGTGATGGACCACTACTTCCAGATGGAGCATCGGGCGCAGGCCACCGAACCGATGCTGGAGGGCTACACCGCCCTCGGCTACGTGGCGGGCCACACCAGCCGGGCCACCCTCGGGCTGATGGTGACCGGCGTGATGTACCGCTACCCCGGCCTGCTCGCCAAGATCGTCACCACCCTGGACGTGCTGTCCGAGGGCCGGGCGCGGCTGGGCATCGGCGCCTCCTGGTACGAGCGGGAGCAGCGCGCGCTCGGGGTGCCGGTGGTGCCGGTCGCGGAGCGGTTCGAGCGGCTGGAGGAGACGGTCCAGATCTGCCGGCAGATGTGGAGCGACGACGACGGGCCCTACCAGGGCAAGCACTACCAGCTGGCGGAGACGATCTGCTCGCCGCGGCCGATCACCCGGCCGCATCCGCCGATCCTGATCGGTGGCGGCGGCGAGCAGAAGACGCTGCGGCTGGTCGCGAAGTACGGCGACGCCTGCAACCTGTTCGCCAGCAGCCCGGACGACATCGCGCACAAGCTCGACGTGCTGCGCACGCACTGCGCCAACGAGGGCACCGACTACGACCGGATCGCGAAGACCGCACTGGCCACGGTCGATCCGCTGGACGACCCGGACGCGTTCGTCGCGGCGGCCGAGCAGTACGCCACGCTCGGCATCAGCGAGCTGGAGGTCATGCCCAACCCCGGCCAGAACCCGGTGGAGTTCACCGAGAAGGTCGCCCAGCGGATCCTGCCCCGGCTGTCCGCCATCGGCTGACCAGCCCGGCGGGGGCCGCCGGCACCCCAGCGCGCCGGCCCCGGCAAGCGTGCCGGGGCCGGCGACGCCACACCGCCCCGCCCCGCCCCGCCCCGCCACGCCCCGCTTCCGCCGCATCGGCCAACGGCCGCGCGGCCCGGCTTCGACGCCCGGCACACCGAGACCGGGCGTCGAGGCGGACCCTCAGCTCGCCCCCGCGGACCGGACCAGCGCCAGCACCAGGCAGCCGAACGCGGCGGTCGCGGTCACCGCGCGAACCAGGTTCCAGCGCACCCACACCGCCTCGAACGCCTCCCGTACCGCGGCCGGCTCGGCCAGCCGGGCCGGGTCGCCGGCGGCGGCCAACCGGTCGTTGAGCGGGACGTTCACCCGGCCGGTGATCAGGAACATCACCAGGTAGAGCAGCAGACCGGCGAGCACCCACGGCAGCGCCGGGCGGGCGCCGGCCGGGAGGTGCAGCGCCGCCGCCGCGACCACCGGCAGCAGCACACCGACGAACACCAGCAGGAACCAGCCGTTCAGGATCGCCCGGTTGATCCGCTGCATCACGTCGACGAACGTCCGGTCGTCGGCCCCACGCAGCGCCGGCATCACCGCCACCGCGAACGCGTAGAACAACCCCGCCATCAGCCCGAACCCCAGCGTGGCCAGCCCCAGCGTCACTTCCCGCGCCACCAGCATCAGCGTTCCCCCATCGCGTACCCGGGATGCGCGGTCACCGCGCTCCGTCCTGCTCCAGCAAACCGGAGCCGGCGGCGTGCGGCCATCGTCGTGACGCTCATCCGCATCCGCGTGCGTCTTCGCCCGGTGGCGCCTGCCCGCCGGGTACCGCATTGGTCGGCCTCAGCGGCGCCTGGCCGGTCGAGCCGACCCGGGCCGACCCGATCAGCGGTCGGTGCCGGCCCCCGGCGGGTCGGCCGGCTCACCGGCCGGCGCGGGCCGGCGGCCGACGTGAGCCGCCAGCACGAAACCCACCAGCGCCGCCAGCGTGCCGGCGGCGGCGAGACCGAGGTGGAACGCCGGCCAGAACGACCGCTGGTACGGCGGGCCGGCGTGGCCGAGGAAGGCCACCGCCCAACCCAGCGCGTACAGCCCGAGGATCGACACGGCCATCTGCGGCGGCCGCCCCCGCAGCGCGGCGCAGCCAGCCGCGCCGGCAACCAGCGCGGGCGGCGCCACGCACAACTGCACCGCCTCCGCGGTGTGCCACAACAGCGACCCGAGCATCCCACCGGCAGCCGCCGCGGCCACCCCGATCAGGATCGCCAGCGCGCACCGCCAGACCACGGTCCAGCGGCCGAGCACCTCGACCCGCATCACGTCGGCCACGCGCGCACCCTACCGCCGGCGCGGCCCGGGCAGCAGGTCCGGATCCGCTCAGGAGCCCGCGGTCGGCTCCGGCGGCAGCGTGTCCATGAACGAGCTGACCGAGAAGACCGCGTTGCCGGCGCCGGGCGGACCGTACCCGGGCGGCGCGCTGAGCTTGTTGCGCTCCATCGTCTCCCGGTAGGCGGTGAGCAGCTTCAGGTGGTACTCCAGCGGCGCGCCCTGCGGGTTCGCCCTGCCCAGCGGCGTGGTCGGTTCCGGGCACCAGGTGGTGAACCGCGGCGTGATCCCGCGGGACATGAAGTATTCCAGGCCCTCGGCGGTCGACTCGATCGCCGCGTCCACGTCGGTGAAACCGTGCGGCGCGGCCATCTCGACACCGGCCACGAAGTTCGGGATCACGTTGCGGGCGCCGAACACGTCGGCCGCGTCCAGGATGCGGCGGTGCCACTCCTCGCGACCGACGTAGCGCTCCTTGCCCGGGCAGTACAGCTCGAACAGCCGCTTGTCCCACACCTCGTAGTTGGGGTGGTAGATGCGGATGCCGTAGTCGAAGAACCGCTGCACGTCGGCCTTCGGCAGCGCCTGCGCGACCACCTTGCCGATCCACCGGCCCGGGAACCGCTCCTCGATGGCCTTCGCGTACCGCCCGTAGAAGTCGGCCTCGGCCAGCCCCTCCACCGTCTTCGTGACGCTGCCGCCGGTCAGGGTGTACGCGGTGGACAGCTTCGCCGTGTCGTACTCGTCGATGATCGCGAGCGCCTCCAGCACCTCGTCCACCGGCTTGACCCCGGTGTACGGCCGGCCGGCCTTCTTGTGCTGGCGCCAGTTGTGGTTGATGTCGCAGTACTGGCACTCCTCCTTGGCGCCGAAGTACTGGCAGACCCGGAAGACCGTCAGGTAGATCAGGTAGCCCCACTGGATCGTCGGCGCCACCTCCATCACCTGCTTGCCGTTGCCGAGCGCGTGCCGGTAGTACTCCGGCATCGGCGGCAGCCCGACGTCCGCGATGGCCCGGCCGTCCACGTGCAGCCGCAGCAGCCCGTCGTCGCCGGCCGCCACCCGGTACGGCGAGGCGGGGTTCACCCGCACCGACACCACGGTGCGGCGCAACCCGAACGGCCCGCCGGTCAGCACGATCTCCTCCGGCGGCCGACGCAGCGCGGCACTGCCCAGCTCCGGCAGCTCCCGGTGGTCGAACGAGAAGATGAAGTAGGACTTCGGCTTGACCTCGCCGTCCTCGTTGTCGGTCAGCGCCGAGTCGTCGAACGCCATTCCGGTGCGCAGCAGGTCTTCCTTGAGGATCGCCTCCGGCGGCAGCTGGCCGAACCGCTGCATCGCGTCTTCCAGCAGTTCGCCCCGCGGCATCTGCTCCGCGCGCGTCGCGCCGAGACTCACCCCGACCTCAGCCATCGCCACCCCTCCCGGCGTCCACTCTCCCCGCCACCGTACGCCGGTCCCCTCCCCGGCACCCGGGCCCGTCCGACCCCGGGTGACGCGCCCCATCCAACCCACCCGTCTGGTTGATCATGGCGTCGTCGTGAACGGCAAGCGCTTTCCACTCAGCTGGCACCATGATCGACCAGAGGTGGCATCAGCTCCGGGCGACGAGGTGGTCGGTGAGCAGCTCCGGCATGATCCGGCTGGTGTCCAGCGTCAGGTCGGCCGGCACGAGATCCACCAACCCGCCGTACGGCGAGAGCTCCACGTCCGACCCGGCCACCCGGTAACTGCGGGCGTCGTCCAACGGCTCCGCTCCGACCAGGATCCGGTCACCCGTCACCGTCAACCCCACCGCATGCAGGTACCCGAAGGCCCGCCCCCGGAACGCCCGCGGCCGGCGGGCCGCCTGCTCCGGCGCCGCGCCGCGGCGCAACATCTCGCGCAGCTGCGCGCCGGTGAGCGTCGCCACCGCCGCATTGCCCGGCGAACTCGTCGCGCGCCACACGTCGCCCCGCGTCACCGCGCCCGCCGCGATTCCCGCCGCGCAGTGCACCGGGTACAGCACGGCCACGTCGACCGGGAAGACCGACCGCACCGCCTCGGTGAGCAACAGCACCATGGCCGACTCGCCACCTTCGGTCAGCTCGGCGGCGTCGCGCAACATGCCGACCGGTTCGGCGAGCCAATCCGCCAGATCGCGCTCGCACGCCGCCAGCTCGGCCAGCACCTCGGGATCGCGCGGCGCGTCGGCCGGCACCGGTTCGACCGTCGTCCGTACCACCGAGACCGTACCCTCCTGCACCGACAACCGAACCCGGCCGAGATGCTCGGCGAAGTTGCCGGCCTGCACGATCGGGATCGCGTTGCCCCGGTGCTCGCCGTCCGGCAGCAGCGTGTGGCTGTGGCCGCCGACGATGAGGTCGACCCGGCCGATCAGCTTCTGCGCGAGCGCCCGGTCGTTGTCGATGCCGGCGTGGCTGAGGACCACCACCACATCAGCGCCCTGCTCGCGAAGCTCGGCGGCGTGCCGGCAGACCTCGGTGATGCGGGGCAACTCGGTCAGGCCGAAGTCGGCGTAGGCGGTGAACCAGTCGGTGATCCCGATGATGCCGACGGTCAGGTCGCCGGCCGGGACGAGCCGCGCGGCGACCGTACCCGGCAACGCCGCGCCGTCGAGCGCCACGTCGCCCAGCAGCGGCGGCGCCCCGAAGGCGGCGGCGTACTCGGCGAGCACGCCCGGCCCGTACCGCAACAGCCCCCCGTTGCCGACCACCGCGGCGTCCACGCCCGCAGCCCGCAACAACCGCCAGGCCGCCACGCCCCGGGTCAGCGCGGACAGCTCCACCCCGCTGTCCTCGATGTCACCACCGTCCAGCGCCAGCACCGGATACGGTGCCGCGGCGCGGATCTCGCGCACCCGGCCGGCCAGCCGCGCCAACCCGTCGAACCGGGCATGAACGTCGTTGAAATGCAGCAGCTCCAGAATCGGCATGGCGCGGATCGTCCCGCCCCGGATCGACCCCGGTCAATCCGACCCGCTGGAGCCACAGCGCGACCCGGGCCACAACGGCGCCGCGGGCCGCACCCCATCGGGTGTGGCCCGCGGCGGCAGGGTGGATCAGCGGTGGACGGCGACCACCCGGTACAGCTCCGGGTCCTCGTCCTTGTACACCGACAGCCCGCGGCCCTCCTGCTCGTGCAGCAGCTCGAAGCCGTACTTGTCCTTCAGCGCCTGACCGAACGCCGGCCCGTTCTGGTAGCGGCGGAAGTGCTTGCCGTAGGTCTTCTCCAGCGCCTCGTCCTTGTCGGTCCGGAACTCGGCGGCGAACATGTCCCCGGTACGGGCGCACTCGCTGAGCACACTCATCAGCGTGTGCTGCGTCTCCTCCGGCAGCGAGTGCAGGAAGAAGCGCATGTAGAACAGCACCGGCCCGTCCGCGGCGGCCAGCGCCTCGGTCAGGTTCTTGCGCAGCGCCGGCTCGTCGGACACGTCGCAGGCGGTGAACTTGACCCGGTCACCGATGCCGAACTCCTCGGCCTTGGCGGCGGCGTGCTTGACGCCGACCTTCGACCGGTCCATGCCGAGCACGTTGCGGCCGGCCTTGCCGAACGCGTACGAGTCGCGGCCCTGGCCGCAGCCGATGTCGATGATCGTGTTCGGGGTGTCCTCGCGGGCGTTGATCGCCTCGAAGAACGTCGAGCCCTCGTCGAAGGTCGCCCGCATGTAGAAGTTCGACCAGTAGACCTCTTCGCCGTACGACAGCGGCATCAGGCCGGACTGGTCGCTCTTGACCCGGTCCCGCGCCCACTTGAAGCCCGGCTTCGGGGTACGCCAGTTCTCGCCGTACAGGTGCTCGGCCATCTGCTCGGCGTTGACCGGCAGCAGCCCGCGACCGCCGCAGAAGTCGATCTCCTTGGTGCCCGACCAGTCGCTCCTGCGCACCTCGGTGGTACCGGCGACACCGAACGGGAACTGCAGCAGGCCCTCGTCGTTGAAGTAGGTGTGGAACAGGTCGATGCGGGTCTCCGGATCGCTGGTGTCGTGGATGTGCAGCGCGGTGCGCTTGCACTCCACGTCCAGGCCGCTCTCCACCAGCCGGAACGCGATCTCCTGCAGCTCGTCGGCGGAGACCCGGCCGTCGGTGTGCCGGGACACGTACGCGCAGTCGAAGTCCACGTCGTGACCGATCACGCCACCCTCGCGGACGGCGCCGAGCAGGGTGCCGTAGACGAAGAAGACGTCGTACCCGTACGCCTCCTTGACCAGCTCACGGACCTTCCCGTACAGGCCCATGACCTTGTCCTGCCAGTCCGTGTCGAGCTTCTTGGACAACTGGAGTCGGCCGGTCTGGCCGAAGACGTGACCGTTGGACATCCGACGCTTCAACTCTCCTAGACTGTGTTGCCCGTCATTGTTGGGGCGGAGGAACATCCCGTGCTTGGCGATGGGCAGGGCGACGTCGTCGACACTGACGGTCAGCTTGTCGCTGGTCTTCACGTACTGCCAGATGTCCTTGATCCGGAAGTGGAAGCGCCGCGCCTCGCCGTAGTTCCCCCGCTTCACCGGGTCGCTCGCCCAGGTGGCGGCGACCTCGAAGCCGCTGAGCTGAAGGCTCACCCGCACCGGGTCGGCACCTCGCGGCACCGACACCCAGCCGTTCACCTCACCACCGGTGAACTGCTCCACCAGGCCAACCATGCCCGCCTTGAGCCCGCGCAGCCGATCCACCCGCACGAACCGGTACCCGGTCGCTCTCTCGACCAGGCCGTTGACGCGCTGCTTGAGCTGACCCATGTGCTCTCCCGATAACGTCTCTCGTTATTCGCAAGGTGACGCAGTATCGCACCACTGATGAATAACTCGATAGTCCCTGTACGGTTGCCGGACACTGCCTGTTAACTTCGCGTGCTTCCCATCCGACCGGCCGCCGCCGGCCGTCCGCGGACCTCACTGGCCGTACCCGCGCCCATCCGCACCGCGAGCACGCTGTCGCGCCCCAGTCGGTACCGCTAGACACGCGCAGGCCACCCCCGCGGTGTCGACTGATCGGCTCATTCGACGCCGGCCCCTGATGCAAACCGGCAATGAAGGGAGGGTTAAGGCCCGGCGAACCGCACCGGATGGAGTGACCTTACCGGAGAATGCGCGAGCCGCAGCGACAGGTTTGCCGGTCGGAATCGGGACGTGACGTTCCCCGGCCCGCCCCGCGCGGCCACCGTGCGTGCGCGACCGTCCGGTCACGAACCGCCGAAGCGCCCGGCCAGCCGCCGGTACGTGGTGGGAGCCAGCGCGCGGACCGCCACCGGCAACCGCAGCCAGGACGGCGTGAAGGACTCATCACGTTCGGTCACGATGCCGCGGACCAGGGTGTCCGCGACCCGCGCCGCCGGCAACGGCCGCGGGCGATGCCGCAGGTAGGCAACCCCGCGGCGATCGAAGAACGCGGTCCGGACCACGCCCGGCACCAGCACCCCGACCCGCACCCCGAACCGGCCAGCTCGAACCGCAGCGACTCGGCGAACGCGTCCACACCGGCCTTCGCGGCCGAGTAGACGGCCTCACCCGCCACGCCGGTACGGCCAGCGATCGACGTGACGAACGCCACGTGCCCGGTGCCGCGCGAGACCATCCCCGGCAGCAGCACCCGGGTCAGCTCGATCGGCGCCGACAGGTTCACCGCCAGCAACCGGGCCACCTGGTCGGCGCTCATCGCGGTGAACCGCCCGGCATGCCCCTCACCGGCGTTGTTGACGAGCAGGTCGACCCGGCCCGCCGCGTCCAGCGCGGCACGGGCCAGCTGGGTCACCGCCGACGGCTCGGACAGGTCCGCCGCGAGCGGGGTACCGCCGGTCATGGTGGCGAGCATCGCCAGCCGCTCGGTGTCCCGGCCGGTCAGGATCAGCCGGGCGCCCAGCTCGGCCAACCGCAGCGCGGTGGCCCAGCCGATCCCCGAGGACGCACCGGTCACCAGCGCGACCGCGCCACGCACCCGCATCAGTCACCCTCCCCCACCTGCTGCCCGGCGCCGACCAGATGCGGCGCCCGGGTCGCCAGCACGGCGATCCCGAGGGCCATCACCGCCAACGCGATGATCTCACCCAGCACCTCGGCCACCCTCACCGAGATGGTGCCATCCAGCCAGAGCAGACCCACCCCGATCGAGATCAACGGATCCACCGTGGTGATGATCGCGAGCGCCGGGGAGCCCAGCCGGCCCGCCTGGAAGGTGTTCTGGTTGAGCAGCACCCCGAACGGGCCGAGCACGCAGATCGCGTACAGCTGCCAGTGGTGGAGCAGCTCCGGGAACCCCTCGGCGAACCGGTTCGACAGGCTGCGCACCAGGCCCGCGGTCACCCCGTAGCAGATGCCGGTGGCCAGCGCCAGCGGCAGCGGCCGCCAGCGCTTCGACACCGTCGTCGCCGCGATCAGGCAGGCGGTCAGCAGCACCGCGAGCCCGATCGCGAGCGGCAGGATGGTGGCCGGCGTCAGGTCCTTGCCACCGGTGTCGGTCGGCCGCGCCACCAGCAGGAACGCCACCAGCCCGGCGAGCGCCAGCAACGCGCCGCCGATGCGTACGGCGTCCGGACGGCGGCCGGCGAGCACCGGCGTGAGCAGCACGTAGAACAGCAGGCTGCACACCAGCAGCGGCTGCACCACCATCACCGGCCCGAACCGCAGCGCCGTCACCTGCAACGCGAAGCCGGTCAACGCCAGCACGATCGACCACCGCCACATCTTCGTGCCCATCAGGTCGGCCAGCAGTGCCGGATCACCGGCACGGCGGGTCGGCACCTGGTGCGTCGCGCGGTACTGCAGGTTCGACGACATGCCGAACGACAGCGCGCCGATCACCGCCGCCGGTACGGCGATGAACAGTCCGGGTGGCATCGCCTCACCGCTCCCCGGCGGCGCTCGGCGGCGGGCCGCCCATCAGCGGCCCTGAGCCAGCGCGTCGGCGAACGCCGAGCGCAGCGCCGTCGCCAGCGGACCGGCGATGCCACGCAACGACTCGTCGTACAGCACGCAGACGCCGGTGACACCGGCGTAGCGCATGATGCCGATCCCCAGCGGCACCCCTTCGGCCAGCGCCACCACCGGGTACACCGCGGTCAGCCGATGACCGGCGATGCGACGCTGCTGCAGCGGCCCCGGAATGTACGACGCGATCATGTTGAAGAACTGGCTGTTGTACACCCGCTGCGACATCCAGGCATGCACCGGCGCCGGGAACATCCCCAGCGCGCGCATCACGAACGCCGCCGCGTGCGGCTCACCCAGGTCCATCCGCCGGTGCAGGTCGCCACGGATGCGCTGGATCCGCTCGGTGACGGTCATCGGGCCGACCGGCAGGTCCACCGACACCACACCGGTCTGGTTGCCGGCGGTCCGGGCGCCACTCGCCGAGGCCATCGCGACCGGCAGCATCGTCCGCAACCGGTCCGGCGCCGCGCCGTCCGCCACGCCGGCCCGGTGCAGCGCCTCGGCGAGCACCCCGAGCAGCACCTCGCTGCTGCGCGCCCGGTGCCGGCGAGCCGCCGCCCGCACCTGCTCGGTCGGCAGCGGCACCGTCACCACGCCGCGCCGGTTCGCCGTCAGTTCCCGGTTGAGCGGGTGCCGCGGGGCGCCGGCATTGGTACCCAGCTCCCACATCCCGCGCACCACCCGGCTGGCCTGGAACGCCATCCCCTTCAGGGTGCGCGACCGCGGCGACGGGGCACCCCGCCGGCGCGGCGTCCGCCGCCCCGGCGTCTCCAGGATGCGATCCAGGGTGCCGATCAGCGACAGCCCGTCGCCGATCGCGTGGTGCATCTTGAACGCCAGCGTGCAGCCGGCCGACCCGGAGTCACCGGCTCGGCGGACCACCAGCAGCTGCCACGGCGGCCGGCGCAGCGAGACCGGCTCGGACCAGAACCGGTCCAGCGCCGCCGCCTGCTCCGCGTCGTCGGCCGCCACCACCTCGTGCACGTGGTCGGCCACCCGGATCGCCGGATCCACCACCCAGCCCGGCCGCAGCCAACCGCCGCGGGGCACCACCCGGCGGCGCAGCGTGGTGAGCACCGGCAGCGCCGCGGCGATCCGCTCCACCAGGACGTCCGCGGTGAGCGGTGCGGCCCCCGGCTCCGGCTCCGCGGTGATCACCGCACCGACCTGCTGGGTGATCGACCGGGTCTGCACGTGCAGGAAGAACGAGTCCGGCGGTCGCAGCGGCCAGGCGCGCCGGACCGGGCGGATCTGCCCGGACGCGATGGCCGGGGGCGGCGCCGGCGGGGCGCTCGCCGCGAGCGCCGGCAGGTCCAGCGCAGCATCGTGACCGTCCAGGTACTCCTTCACGGCGGTGCTCTCCGCGCCACCGGACCCGCCGGCCGCGGCACGGGCCGACACCAGCGCGGTCAGCTGCGCCGCCGTCGAACACGTCTCGGACAGCCCGGACAGGCCCATCAGCGCGGCGTTCGCCGCACCGTGCGCGGCGATCGGCCGGAACATCACCACCGGGCGGCCGGTGGCGAGCGCCTCCAGCGAGGTCGCGCCGCCCGCGTTGGTCACCACCAGGTCCGCCGCCCGGACCAGCGGCGCGGTGTCCGCCACCCAGCCCAACGGCAGCAGCCGCTCCGCCGGCAGGCCGCGGGCGCGCAGCGCGGCGCGCAGCCGCTCGTTGCGACCGCAGGCAACCACCACCTGGATCGGGCCGGCGGCGGCGAGCAGCGCGTCGACCGCCTCGGTGACCGCGCCGAAGGCGTACGCCCCGCAGGTCACCAGGACCACGAAACGGTCCGCGGGCAGGCCCAGCTCGGGCCGCTCCAACTGCGGGTCGCCCGGGTAGTACCGGCGCTCCACGGTCGGCACCGTCGCCCGCGCCGCGATGCCCGGCTCGGCCAGCTCGGCGGCCGGCAGCGCGGCCGGATGCATCACGAACGTCGCGTCCAGGTCGCGGTAGAGCCAGAACGGGTGCGGCGCGAAGTCCGACACCCAGGCCCCCACCGGGACCGGCAGCAGCCGGTGCCGGCGCAGCCAGGACAACCCGGCCGAACCGAGCGGGTAGGTGGACAGGATCAGGTCCGGATCGAACCGCTCGACCTCGGTGGCGAGCCGCCGCCCGGCCCAGGCCGCCAGCGTCGACTTGGCGGCCGTGGCGAACCAACGATGCCGCCACAGCATCGCGTAGAAGAACTCGTACAGCCAGGGCGTGGTCTGCACGTTCGCGACGTAGACACGGCGGAACAACGGACCGACCCAGCTGCCCATCGTGTCCAGCGTGTCGATCCACCGGACCTCGCTGCCCGGCCAGTGCCGTTCGACGCTCTCCTCCAGCGCCCGGCCCGTCGCGTGGTGCCCCCGCCCATGTCGGCCGAGACCACCAGCACTCGGCGCGGTGTCCCGTCAGCACCCGGGCCCATCCACCGTCCCCCAGCGTTCGGCGATCTTCCGCCAAACGTTACGCCGGTTTGACGCCCGCTGTGCGGCATTGTTCCGTGTCGCACAGCCGCGGCACCCGATCGCGGCGGCCACGATGGCCGGCGCACCCGTCGGCGGCCGGCCGGCACGCGGCTAGTCTGACCGCGACCCGGGGTGCCGCATGGTCCGGCACCCTTCCAGCCAGCGACGACGCGGGAGACGGCGTGGATGCCACCGCACTGCTCACCGACCAGTACGAGCTCACCATGGTGCGGGCCGCACTGGCCGACGGCACCGCCGACCGGCCGTGCGTGTTCGAGGTCTTCGGGCGGCGGCTGCCCAACGGGCGGCGCTACGGGGTGGTCGCCGGCACCGGACGGCTGATCGAACTGCTCCGCGAGTTCCGCTTCACCGACGAGCAGGTGGATCTGCTGCGCCGGCAGGACGTGCTCGACGACCGGACCGCCCGCTGGCTCGCCGACTACCGGTTCACCGGCGACATCGAGGGGTACGCCGAGGGCGAGCTCTACTTCCCCGGGTCGCCGATCCTCACCGTCACGGCTCCCTTCGCGGTCGGGGTGCTGCTGGAGACGCTGCTGCTGTCCGTGCTCAACCACGACTGCGCGATCGCATCCGGAGCGGCCCGGATGGTCACCGCCGCGCACGGCCGGCCGATCATCGAGATGGGCTCCCGCCGCACCCACGAGCGGTCCGCGGTCGCGGCCGCCCGGGCCGCCTACCTCGCCGGCTTCGCCTCCACCTCCAACGTCGCCGCGGGGGTGCGCTACGGCGTGCCGACCGCCGGCACCGCAGCACACGCGTTCACGCTGCTGCACGACTCGGAGGCGGACGCGTTCGCCTCGCAGATCGCGGCGCTCGGTCCCGGCACGACGCTGCTGGTCGACACGTACGACATCAGCCAGGGCATCCGGACCGCCATCGAGGTGGCCGGGCCACAGCTCGGCGCGATCCGGATCGATTCGGGCGACCTGTCGGTCATGGCGGTGCAGGCTCGCGAACTGCTCGATTCGCTCGGCGCCCGGGACACCCGCATCGTGGTCTCCGGCGACCTGGACGAACACTCCATCGCCGCGCTGGCCGCGGCGCCGGTCGACGCGTACGGTGCCGGCACCGCGGTGGTGACCGGATCCGGCGCGCCGACCGCGCAGCTGGTGTACAAGCTGGTCGAGGTGGACGGGCGGCCGGTGGTGAAGCGCTCGGAGAACAAGAAGACGGTCGGCGGACGCAAGTACGCGGTGCGCCGGCACAAGCCGACCGGCACCGCGGTGGAGGAGGTCGTCGCGTCGCGTTGCGAGCCGGGCGCCGAACCGCACGACCGGGCGTTGCAGCGGCCCTACCTGGTCGGCGGGGAGCCGGCCGCGGACCTGCCGGACCTCGCCAGCAGCCGCGCGCACCTCGCCGAGTGCCTGGTGTCGATCCCGTGGGACGGCTTGAAGCTCTCCGCGGGCGACCCGGCCATCCCGGTCACCATGATCAGCAACTGACCGCAGCCGGCCGCAGTGCCGGTCATTCGTTACGCCGGTGGCGAAATGACGCCCCGGACCGCCGCCCGGCCGGGTATAGGTGAGGGGATCGGTTTCCACCAACGCCTGTCGGGCGGCTTCGAGACAGAACCTGGGAGGCGTCGATGGCCCCACCGGATGCGGTGCCGGCTCAGCGCGACCGCCCGACACCCGAGCTGCTGCGCCGGGTGCTGGGCCGCGTGTTGCGCCGGGCTCGGCAGTTCCAAGGCCGGACGCTGAGCGAGGTCGCGGGCGCGGCGCAGATCTCGATGGCCTACCTCTCCGAGCTGGAACGCGGCCGCAAGGAGGCGTCCTCGGAGGTGCTGGCCGCGGTCTGCGCCGCCCTGGGCATCGACCTGACCGAGCTGCTGGCCGAGATGCTGTGGGACCTGAGCTCCGACCGCGTCCTGCCGGGGCCGGGCTGGGCCCCGACCCGGGCCCGGCCCGAGGTCCGACTCGGGCATCGCGGCGTCCTGGACCCGCTGGGCCACGATCCGGCAGGGGCCTGGGCGGACCCGACGGCGTCCGTGGTCGCGCCGGCCCGGTTGCGGATGCTGCGGCTTTCCGGTGGCGGCGGGGCGACCGGCTCCCCGGTTGCCCCGCCGTCGACCCCGGACGCTCAGTGCCGCGCCGCGTGACGGGATCGGCGCCGTGTGGCATCGCTACCAGCTCGTCCCTGGCGGGATGGTGCGGGTGGTGAGGATGGCGTCGGCGATGCCGTAGTCGACCGCCTGCTGCGCGGTGAACGTCTTGTTCCGGTCGATGTCCGCGGCGATCTTCTCGGGGCTGTGCCCGGTGTGCCGGGCCAGGATCGATTCCATCTCGGCCCGCAGCCGCACGACCTCCTTCGCCTGGATGGCCAGATCCGGCAGGGTGCCCTGGGCGACGTCGAACGAGCCCTCCGCCGTGGACGGCTGGTGCAGCACCACCTTGGCGTGTTCGAGCACCGCACGCTTCCCCGGGGTACCGGCGGCGAGCAGCACGGCAGCAGCCGACGAGGCCCGGCCGACACACAGGGTGGCGATGTTGGGCCGGACGAACCGCATCGTGTCGTAGATGGCGGTCAACGCACTGAACGAGCCTCCTGGCGAGTTGATGTAGAGGTTGATCTCCAGGTCCAGGCTTTCGGCCTCCAGATGCAGCAGCTGGGCGATGACCACGTTGGCGACGCCATCGTCGATCGGGGTGCCGAGGAAGATGATCCGCTCGGACAGCAGCCGCGAGTAGATGTCGAACGCCCGCTCCCCGAGCGCGGTCTTCTCCACCACGGTCGGGATCGTGTACTGGGACATGATCAGACTCCGATCCGCCGCTTGCCGGCCGTCGGCCGGACGTCGTCGACCTGCTCCAGGATGTGATCGATCAGGCCGTACTCGCGCGCCTCCGTGGCGGTGAACCAGCGGTCCCGCAGTCCGTCGGCGGCGATCGTGTCGGCGGTCTGGCCACTGTGCTCGGCGATCAAGCGGTGCATCAGAGCGCCCAGGCGCTCCAACTGGCCGGCGTAGATCTCCACATCGGCGGCGGTCCCGCCGAGCCCGGCCGAACCCTGATGCATCAGGATCTGCGCGTTCGGCAGCGCGTACCGCTTACCGCTGGCGCCGGCGCAGAGCAGGAACTGGGCCATGCTGCCGGCCATGCCGAGCGCCAGGGTGCTCACGTCGTTCGGGATCAGCCGCATCACGTCGTAGATCGCCAGCCCGGCGAGCACCGACCCGCCCGGTGAGTTGATGTAGAGGCTGATGTCCGCGCGTGGGTCCTCCGCCGACAGCAGCAGCAGCTGGGTGCACAGCCGGTTCGCCACCTCGTCGTCGACCTCGGTGCCGAGCACGATGATTCGCTGGGTCAACAGCCGACCGGCCAGCTGGTCGTCCATCGATCCGATGGCGGCCGCTGGCCCGCCCGTGAACGCTTTCATGTCCGCTCCCGCTGTGGTTCCGCGCGCCGGTGCGGCGCCTCGCGACCAACGGTGCGGCGCCGCGAGCCGGGCCGACAGGGTTCTTTGCCGCCAGCAGACGGAATCAGCCGCCAGCGAAGCGGGTCAGCGCCGACTCCCCGATGTGTGCCGCCTGACCGCCGGATCGGCCGGATCGGCGCCCCGGGCGCGCAAGAATCGATACGACGAAGGAGGGAACGTCGTGGCAACCGGACTGATCGTGGTGGACGTACAGAACGACTTCTGCGAGGGTGGCTCGCTCGCGGTGGCGGGCGGCTCGGCGATCGCCCGGCGGCTGAGCGCGCTGTTCGCCGCCAACGAGACGGCGGGCGAGGCGGACCGCTGCTGGGCGCACATCGTCGCCACCCGCGATCACCACCTCGACCCGGGGGATCACTTCAGCGCCGACCCCGACTACGCGCACAGCTGGCCGGCGCACTGCGTGGCCGGCACGGTCGGCGCCGACCTGCATCCGGACCTCGACCGGTCCCGCCTGCGGGCGCTGTTCGACAAGGGCGCGTACGCCGCCGCGTACTCCGGCTTCGAGGGCAGGTCGCACGGCGTGCCACTGGCCGAGTGGCTGCGGCGGCACGACGTGGACGCCGTCGACGTGGTCGGCATCGCCACCGATCACTGCGTGCGCGCCACCGCGCTGGACGCGGTACGGGAGGGGTTCCGGACCCGGGTGCTGCTCGACCTGACCGCCGGGGTCGCCCAACCGACGGTGGACGCGGCGCTGACGCAGCTGCGCGACGCGGGTGTCGCCCTCACCGGCACCCCGCACGTCGAGTGACCGGGGCCAGCCACAGCTCGGCCGGAACGACGGCGGCCCGCACCGGGATCGGTGCGGGCCGCCGGGTCGTTCGGGTCGGTCAGTCGTCCTTCTCCGCGGCGGCGTTGATCGCCGGCGCCGGCGAGACCGGCGCGGGCGGCAGCTTGCCGTGGTGGTCGACGCCCTCCAGCTCCGGGAACTTCAGGTCGAAGGCCGGGCGTTCGCTGCGGATGCGCACCATCCGGTCGAAGTTGCGCAGCGGCGGCGGGCAGCTGGTCGCCCACTCCAGCGAGTTGCCGTAGCCCCACGGGTCGTCGACCTCGACGACCGGACCGCTCTTGTACGACTTGTACACGTTCCACAGGAACGGCAGCGTGGACACCCCGAGGATGAACGCGCCGATCGTGGAGATCGTGTTCAGCGTGGTGAAACCGTCGCCGGCCTGGTAGTCGGCGTACCGCCGGGGCATGCCCTCGGCGCCGAGCCAGTGCTGCACCAGGAACGTCGTGTTGAAGCCGATCACGGTGAGCCAGAAGTGCAGCTTGCCGAGCCGCTCGTCCATCATCCGGCCGGTCATCTTCGGGAACCAGAAGTAGACCCCGGCGTAGACGGCGAACACGATCGTGCCGAACAGCACGTAGTGGAAGTGCGCCACCACGAAGTACGTGTCGGACACGTGGAAGTCGATCGCCGGCGACGCCAGCAGCACGCCCGACAGGCCGCCGAACAGGAACGTGACCAGGAAGCCGATCGAGAACAGCATCGGCGACTCGAACGTCAGCTGGCCGCGCCACATGGTGCCGATCCAGTTGAAGAACTTCATCCCGGTCGGCACCGCGATCAGGAAGCTGAGCAGCGAGAAGAACGGCAGCAGCACCTGGCCGGTGGCGAACATGTGGTGCGCCCAGACCGTCATCGACAGCGCCGCGATCCCCACCAGCGCGCCGACCATGCCCTTGTAGCCGAACAGCGGCTTGCGGCTGAACACCGGGATCACCTCGGAGATGATCCCGAAGAACGGCAACGCGACGATGTACACCTCGGGATGGCCGAAGAACCAGAACAGGTGCTGCCAGAGCATCGCCCCGCCGGTGGCGGAGTCGAACACGTGGGTACCCAGCACCCGGTCGGCCACGGCGGCGGCGAGTGCCGCGGCGAGGATCGGGAACACCAGCAGCGCGAGCAGCGCGGTGACGGTGATCGCCCAGGTGAACATCGGCAGCCGGAACATCGTCATGCCCGGCGCGCGCAGCGTCAGCACGGTGGTGACCAGGTTGACCGAGCCGAGGATGGTACCCAGGCCGGAGATCATCAGGCCGACGAACCACAGCGTGGCGCCGGCGCCCGGCGAGTTGGCCACGCCGGCGAGCGGCTGGTAGGCGAACCAGCCGAAGTCGGCCGCGCCGCCCGGGGTGATGAAGCCGGCGACCACCAGGGTGCTGCCGAACAGGTAGAGCCAGTAGGCGAACGCGTTGAGTCGCGGGAACGCCACGTCGGGTGCGCCGATCTGCAGCGGCACGACGTAGTTGGCGAACGCGAACACGATCGGCGTCGCGAACATCAGCAGCATGATCGTGCCGTGCATGGTGAACAGCTGGTTGTACTGCTCGGGCGACAGGAACTGCATGCCCGGCCGGGCCAGCTCAGCCCGCATCAGCAGCGCCAGCAGGCCGCCGATCAGGAAGAACGCGAAGGCGGTGACCATGTACATGATCCCGATCTGCTTCGCGTCCGTGGTCCGGATCGTGCGCGCCAGCCACGAGCCACGGGGTGTCTCGTGCACGGGCCACGGCCGGGTCACGATCGGCTTCGGTGCGCTCGGCTGCTTCGGCACCGGCGGCCTGGGAGCGACGGTGGTCACGAAAGCCCTCCTGTTGCTGTCCACACCGACGGGGGGCGCCGGCGCACGTGCGGCCCGGACATTCCGGCAGTCACCTGCGCAGTCCGAGCCACACCCTTGCGCAGAATAGTCCCCCGACCGGGGCGCTTCGGCGTCGGGTGTCGCGGCCGCAATGCCTGGTCGGCGCCCGATCCGCGGCCCCCGGACGCCCATCCCGGGGCCGGCGCCGGGGTCAGCGAATGCCGAGGCTCTCGCGGCTGGCGGGGGCGATCAGCAGGCCGGCCACGACCAGGCCGAGCACGATGACCAGCACCCCCGCCCACACCACGCCGGCGCTGATCATGAAGTAGCCGATCGCGAGCAGCATCAGCTGCAACACGATCGCCGGCCCCCGGGCCCAGGCGTGCCCGCCGACCAGCAGGTAGCCGAGGGCGCCGAGCAGCAGGCCGAGCACCACGGTGACGACCGCCTCGGTGATGCTCGCGGCGCGGTCGGTCGGGTGACCGGTGAACGAGGCGATCACGAGCCAGACGCCCAGTGCGAGCAGCGCGACGCCCTGCGCCCAGAGCAGCCCGACGGCGATCTTGAGGGTGGCCGGCAGCACCCGGCGCTCCGGTTCGGACACGCATCACAGCGTACTGAGGTGTCGGCCCGGCGACGCGGCCACGGTGAGCGCCGTGGGCCGGGCGACCGGGTTCGGTAGATTGCTGTCATGCGCGCGCTGCTGGTGGTGAACCCGAACGCCACCACCACCACTGAACGCAGCCGCGACGTGCTGGCCCGGGCGCTGCGCAGCGAGGTCGATCTGGAGGTCGGCTACACCGAGGGCCGCGGGCACGCGGCCCAGCTGGCCCGGGAGGCCGCCCGCGGCGATGTCGAGGTGATCGTGACCCTCGGCGGGGACGGCACGGTCAGCGAGGTCGTCAACGGCATGCTCACCGACGGGCCGGGGGCGCAGGTGCCGGCGCTCGCGGTGGTGCCCGGCGGGTCCACGAACGTGTTCGCCCGCGCACTGGGGCTGCCGGCCGACTGGGCCGAGGGTACCGGCGTGATCCTGGAGGCGCTGCGGGAGAAGCGGACCCGCACCATCGGGCTGGGCCGGGCCGACGACCGGTGGTTCACCTGTTCGGCGGGGCTGGGATTGGACGCGGCCACGATCCAGCGGGTCGAGCAGGCGCGCACCCGCGGTCACACGGCGACCAAGGGGCTGTACGTCCGGTCGGCGATGCTGCAGTACCTCACCGGTACCGACCGGCGGACCGCGCCGATCACCCTGCGCCGGCCCGGCGCGGAACCACAGCGGCACCTGTCGCTCGCGATCGTGCAGAACACCGCGCCCTGGACGTATTTCGGGACCCATCCGGTGAATCCGAACCCGGATGCCGGGTTCGACACCGGGCTGGACGTGCTCGCGCTGCGTGGTCTTCCGCTGGCCGCATCGTTACGGGTGGTGCAGCAGACCCTGTCGCTGCGGTCCCGGCCACGGGGCAAACGGGTGGTCTCCCTGCACGATATCTCCGAATTCACTCTGAGTTGCCTCACACCCCTGGCGTTTCAGGTCGATGGTGATTACCTTGACGAGCGCGACGAAATCACGTTTCGCTCCGCACCGGAGGCTTTGCGCGTAGTCTGCTGACGGTGAGACGTGATGTGTGCGTGTCATGAGCACGCACACAGGGGCTACGAACAGAGCGGTTGCTTGCACCGCGGGTGCGTTTCACGGAGTCGCCAAATCAGGGCGGTAAATCCGGACAAGTGCGGACATATGTGCGGTGACGTTACTCACCGCGTTCGACTTTCTTCCGGTTTCCCCTTGACATCACGTGAGTTCGTGAAAGTATTCACAAGCGAGTGACACGCCTGTCGGCGCGTGCCTGGGGCGGCACGCGCGACAAACCACAAGCCATCGGTAAGCAAGTACACGACCCGAGGAGTGTTGCCCTCATGGACTGGCGCCATCGTGCCGTCTGCCGCGACGAGGACCCGGAGCTGTTCTTCCCGATCGGCACCTCCGGTCCGGCCGTGCTGCAGGTTGAGCAGGCCAAGTCGGTCTGCCGGCGTTGCCCGGTCTCCGAAGCCTGCCTGCAGTGGGCTCTGGAATCCGGCCAGGATGCCGGTGTGTGGGGCGGAATGAGCGAAGACGAGCGGCGTTCGCTGAAGCGCCGCCGCAGCCTGCACGTGCAGGCTCGCACCGCCTGACACCCGAAGACGCAACCGCGCCGATGCCCCGGACCGATTCGGTCCGGGGCATCGTGCTGTCCGCATCCTCTTGGTGCGTCGCGATCCGCCTGGTGCGTCACGCATCGCGGCGGCGGTCGTTAGCTTGGCGTAACACCAAGCTTCCGCCGGGTGCGCGATGCCCAGCCCCGCACCGCGCGGCCGGCGGCCGCCGATCCCGACGCCATGCCCGCGGCGGAACGGACCGGCCTCGGTCCATAGTGGAGGATGAGACGTTCGGTCAGCCGACCGACACCGACAGCGGCGATCGCTGCGGAACAACGGGATGCCGGGCCCGACGGGCGCGCCGGAGGACGAGTTCGGCGACCGGGCCGGTGTCCGCGAACGGTGCGCTCACCGGCACCCCGCAGCCCTCGGCACCGACCACGACCCGGTCGTGCAACCGGCCCGGGGCGAGAAAGTAGGACACCACCGCGATCCGGCGCGCGCCGGTCGAGCGCAGCCGGCCCACCGCGGCCGACACGTCCGGCCCGGCGCCAGCCGCGAACGCGACACTGCCCGCGACGCCGTGCCGGGCGGCGAACTCCGCCGCCACCATCGCGATACCGCACCGGGCCGCCGGGTCACGGGTGCCGGCCGCCGCCAGTACCAGACCGTCCACACCGGACACACCCAGTTCGGCGAGCCGGTGGTCCAGGGCCGCGAGCAACGCGCCGTCCGGCCCCAACACGGCAGTACGGGCGACCGGCCGCTGCGGCAGCGCGACCCGGATCTCGGCCGTGACCGCCGGCACGTCGACCGTCGAGTGGTACGCCTCGGTCAGCAGCAGGGGCACCACCACGATCCCGGTGGCACCGGCGGCGGCCAGCTCCCGAGCGACCGGCACCGGGCGCCGACCGCGATGCTCCAACGACGCGGTCGCCACCGGTACCCCGGGCCGGGCCGCCGCGACCCGGCCCGCCAACGCATCGATCGCCGCACCGGACCGGCGATCCCGGCTGCCGTGCGCGACCAGCAGCAACGCGGTACTCACGCCGCCTCCGCGGGAAGAAGCACGTCGGCGGTACTCACGCCGCCTCCGCGGGAAGAAGCACGTCGGCGGTACTCACGCCGCCTCCGCGGGAAGAAGCACGTCGGCGGTACTCACGAGTGGATCCCGCACTCGACCTTGTCGAACAGCGGCCAGCGACCGGCCCGCGGGTCCTCCCCCGGCGCCGTGCGGCGGGTGCACGGCCAGCAGCCGACCGACGCGTACCCCTGCCGGATCAGCTCGTTGACCGGCACCTGGTGCCGGGCCACGTAGGCGTCCACATCGGACTGTGTCCAGGCCGCGATCGGCGCCACCTTCACCATGTTCCGGTTCGCGTCGAAATCGACCACCCGGGTACCGGCGCGGCTCGGCGACTCGTCCCGGCGCAGGCCGGTCGCCCACGCGTCGTACGGTTCCAGCGCCTCGGCCAGCGGCTCGACCTTGCGCAGCCCGCAGCACGAGTCCGGGTCACGCTCGAACAGCCGCGGGCCGTACTCGGCGTCCTGCCGGCCGACCGTCAGCGCCGGGCGGATCGAGCGGACGTTGACCGCCATGTCCCGGGCCACCCGGTCCCGCACGTCCAGCGTCTCGGTGAAGTGCAGCCCGGTGTCCAGGAACACCACGTCGACGCCCGGCCTGACCCGGGACACCAGGTGCGCCAGCACCGCGTCGGCGAACGAGGACGTGACGCAGAACCGGTCGCCGAACTCCTCCACCGCCCAGGCCACGATCTCCTCGGCCGGCGCGCCCGCCAGGTCCCGCCCGGCTCGCAGCGCGACCTCGCGCAGCGCCGCCGGATCCCGGCCGGTCACCGCTCGTCCTCTGCGGCGAGCAGGCCGACGAACCGCACCGCGAACACCCGGGCGCACTCCCGGCACTCCCACTCGCCGTGCTGCGTCCCATGTGGACGGATGTGCTCGCCCGCGCAGTACGGGCAGTGGTAGGGCACGACTCGATTCGTGCTCATGCCCGACCTCCGCTTCGCTCCGCCCGAACCAGAGGTACCGGGTTCGCTCGCTGCCGCTCGGTCATGTCAGGTCCTCCTCGTCGGCGCGGACGACCCACTGGGCGAACCGCTCGTCCGGCTTGCGGCCGGACAGGTACCGGCGGGCCAGCCGCTCCACGTAGTCGGGCAGCTCGGCCGCGGTCACCTTCAGGCCCCGCAACTTGCGGCCGAACCCGGCGTCCAGGCCCAGCCCGCCGCCGAGGTGCACCTGGAAGCCACCCACCTGCCGGCCATCGGCGTCGAGGACCAGCTGGCCCTTCAGGCCGATGTCGGCGACCTGGGTCCGGGCGCACGCGTTCGGACAGCCGTTGACGTGCACGGTGATCGGTACGTCCAGTTCCGGCACCCGCCGCTCCAGCTCGGCGATCAGGTCGGCGGTGAGCTGCTTGGTCTCGACGATCGCCAGCTTGCAGAACTCGATCCCGGTGCAGGCCAGCGCGGAGCGCTTCCAGTACGACGGGGTCGCGGACATGCCCAGCTCGGCCAGCTCGGCGACCAGTCCGTCCACCTCGGCCTCCGGCACGTCCAGCACCAGCAGCTTCTGGTACGGCGTGGTGCGCACCCGGCCCGCTCCGTGCGCGGCGACCACGTCGGCCACCCCCGCCAGCAGGGTGCCGGACACCCGGCCCACCACCGGCGACACCCCGACGTAGTAGTTGCCGTCGGCCTGCCGGTGCACGCCGATGTGGTCGATCGGCGCGGTGCGTGCCGGTTCGGGCCCGTCGGCGAGCGACCGGCCGAGGTACTCGGTCTCCAGCACCTCGCGGAACTTCGCCACCCCCCAGTCGGCGACCAGGAACTTCAGCCGCGCCCGGGTCCGCAGCCGGCGGTACCCGTAGTCGCGGAAGATGCTCGTCACGCCCCACCAGACACGCGGCACGTCGGCCAGCGGTACCCACACGCCGAGCCGCTTGGCGAGCATCGGGTTGGTGGACAGTCCGCCACCGACCCACAGGTCGAAGCCCGGCCCGTACTCCGGGTGCTCGACGCCGAGGAACGCGATGTCGTTCGCCTCGTACGGGGTGTCGGGCAGCCAGGACACCGTCGTCTTGTACTTGCGGGGCAGGTTGGAGAACTCCCTGCTGCCCAGGTACCGGTCGGTGATCTCGCGGATCGCCGGGGTGGCGTCGACCAGCTCGTCGGCGGCGACCCCCGCGACCGGGCTGCCGAGGATGACCCGCGGTACGTCGCCGCACGCCTCGGCGGTGGACAGCCCGACCGCCTCCAGCCGGCGCCAGATCTCCGGTACGTTCTCGATCTCCACCCAGTGCAGCTGGATGTTCTGCCGGTCGGTGAGGTCCGCGGTGTCGCGGGCGAACTCCCGGGAGATGCCCGCGATGGTGCGCAGCTGGTCCAGGTCGAGCTGCCCGGAGTCGACCCGCACCCGGAGCATGAAGTACCGGTCCTCCAGCTCCTCCGGTTCCAGCACCGCGGTGCGGCCACCGTCGATGCCGGGCTTGCGCTGGGTGTACAGCCCCCACCAGCGGAACCGGCCACGCTTGTCGGCCGGGTCGATCGAGTCGAAGCCGCGGTGCGCGTAGATGTTCTCGATCCGGGCCCGGACGTTCAGCCCGTCGTCGTCCTTCTTCTGCTGCTCGCTGCCGTTGAGCGGTTCCCGGTGCCCGTGCGCCCACTGGCCCTGCCCCTTCGGCCGGGCCGGCCGGGCGGTGCGGGACGGGCGGGCGGCGCCCGGCGTGGCGGGAGCGTTGCTGGTGGTGCTGGCCGGCATGTCGGTCCTTTCCGGCGCGGAGTGCGGACACCCGGAGCGCCGCGCATCACCCGCGGTCGGGAGGACGACGATGTGCTCCCGGGTGGCACGGCACGGCGGATCGGATCAGATCTTCGAGATCGGCCGTACGGCGACCGGGCGGTGCTGCTGCCGGGGTCGGCGTGGCCGACGGACCCGGGCACGATGCCGCCGGACGGCGGCAGCCGCGGTCGCTCAGGCGACCGGGCAACAGATGGCGCTGTGCACGCGGCAGTGGTCGACGTGACGTCGCACCACCAACCTGCGCTGCACCGCGGCACTCATAGCGCACAGCTTCCCATGCCGAACAATCCCAGGAAAGTCCGCAGTGACCTGCGTCTCTGCCGGAACCGTCGATGCCGGCCGCCGGTGCGCCGGGCTGGCCCCGGCGCGCGGCTCAGCCATCGGACCCACCGATGCGGCCGGCGACCTCGGTGCGCGAGGAAACCGCCAGCTTGCGCAGGATGTTCGACACGTGCACGGCCGCGGTCTTCGGCGAGATGTGCAGCGTGCCCGCCAGCTCGGCGTTGGTCAGCCCGGCCGCGATCAACCGGGCCACCTCGCGCTCCCGGCGGGTCAGCACGTCCGCGGAGTCGGCGTTGGCGGTCGCGGACCCGGTCAGGCCGAGCTCGGCACGTACCGCGGTCAGCTGGCCGACGCGCCACCCGCCCCAGCGGCACAGCTTCCGGCTCGCCGCCTCGGCCTCCCGGCGCGCCTCGTCGGTGCGGCCGAGCGCGAGCAGGCAGCGGGCCGCGCCGATGTTCGCGGTGGCGCCGACCGACGGCAGCAACAGCGGCTCGTCGGCCACCGCCCGGTAGCCGTCCAGCGCCGCCGGGTACTGCCGGTGCGCCTCGTCGACCTGCGCGTCGACCAGCCGCCGGTGTTGGGTCCACGACTTGGCGGCGAACAGGTCGGCGTGCAGCTGGTCGATCCGGGACAGCGGCAGATCCGCGAACAGCGCGGCCGAGATCAGGTCGTGTGCCTGCTCGCCGTCGCGCCAGGACTGCTTGGTCAACGCGACCTGATACTCGTCCAGCCAGCTGTGCATGTCCGGGTCACCCCGCCGCGCGGCCAGGTGAAACGCCAGGCCCGGTATTGCGGTGGCGATGAGCTGGGGTTGCTCGCGCAGCTCGGCAAGTACCTCGGCGGCGTCGTCCAGCCGGCCCGCCTCCAGGTAGAGGCCGATCAGGAAGTGACCGTGGTAGTCGGCGCGGCGACCGCGTCGCTGCCAGCCGCGGTTCAGCCGGCGGCCGGCCTCCAGCGCATCGATCGCGGCGGCCAGGTCGCCCTCGCGGGTGGCCAGCCGGGCCCGGCCCGAGTAGTACGCGGCGACGGCCATCTGCTCGAAGCCGGCCCGTTCGGCGTCGATGCGCATCCGCTCCAGCAGCCGGCCGTGGTCGCTCGGCAACGACGGCGGCAGGTCCTGGATCAGGTAGTTGAGGGCGCGGGCGGCGAGCACCCACTCCTCCCGCTGCTCCGCCTCGTCCACCAGGTCGGCGAGGATCGCCCAGCCGTCCGGGGCGGTGTCGGCCCGGCTGGTCATCGCGGCACCCTTCTCCACCAGCGCGGTCAGCCGGAGCCCCGGCAGGTCCAGCTCGGTGGCGAGGGCGATCGCCCGGTCGGCCCACTCGACGGCCGCGGCGTCGTCCTGCACCACCGCCATCGCCTGGGCGAGCGCCGTCATCGCCCGGGCCGCCTCGGGGCCCGGCTCCAGCCCGGCGACGAGCTGCTCGACCTGGCGGGCCGCCTCCCGCGTTTCGGCGATCTCGCCGGCGTCGAACGCCGCCCGGGTCAGCAGGTGCAGCGCGTCGATCCGGTCGCTGACCGTGACAGCGTGATCCCGCCACCCCCGGGCGTACCGGACCGCCTCGTCGAGCAGGTTCGCCAGCCATGCGGCGCGGGCGGCGTAGGACAGCAGCTCGACGTCGTCGGGTACCTCGTCGAGACCGGTCTCGGCCAGCTGCAACGCCTGGTAGGCGGAGCCGATCGACAGGTAGAGGGGGGCGCCGCGGCGGGCCGCGGCGACCATGTCGTCGTAGCGGCCGGCGCCGGCTGCGTGGTGGGCGATCAGCGCCGGGTCCGCGTCGTCGTCGGCGAGCAGCACCTCCAGCGCCGACTCGTGCATCCGGCGACGCTGCCGGGCCAGCATCGCGCCGGTGATCGACTCGCGCACCAGGGCGTGCCGGAAACTGAACTCGTCCTCGCCGGACTCGACCAGCACACCGGACTCGACCAGCTCACGCAGCGCGGCGATCAGCGCGTCCTCGTCGGTACCGGTGACCGCGGCGAGCAGGTCGAACGGGATCCGGTAGCCGAGCACCGCAGCCGCCTCGACCAGGTGCCGGGCGTCCGCCGGGAGCGCCTCGACCTGCCGGCGCAGCGCCTCGGCGAGGCTCCACGGCAGCGGCGCGTCACCGAGCGAGTCCACGTCGTCGGGCGCCGAGCGCAGCAGCTCCTCCAGGAAGAACGGGTTGCCGCCGGTGCGGTGGTGCAGCGCGGCGATGGTCCGGTACGACGCGGGGCGGCCGGTGGCGGAGGCGACGAACGCGGCGGTGTCGGCCTCGGTGAGCCGACCCAGCCGGAGGTGGGTGAGGGTGTGCCGGCGCTCCATCCGGGCCAGCAGGGCGCCGATCGGTTGCCGCACCGACACCTCGTCCGGCCGGTACGTGCCGATCAGCAGCCGCGGCCCGGGCTGCTCGGCGAGCCGCTCGAACAGCGCCGCGCTCTCCGAGTCGGCCCAGTGCAGGTCCTCGAAGACGATCACGGCGGGCGCGTCGCCGATCTGGTCGGACAGCAGGGACAGGCCGGTGTGCAGCCGCTGCACCGGGCTGCGGTGCGGGTCGGTCAGCTCGTCCAGCACCGCCTCGGACACGCCCGGCCGCCCGTCGATCGCGTCCAGCAGCACCTCGTAGGGCCGGGACAACGAGCCGGGCTCGGCATGCCCGATGAAGATCTTCGTGTCGGTCGGCAGGCCGAGGGTCAACTCGGCCACCAACCGGGTCTTGCCGATGCCGGGTTCCCCGGCGACCACGACCACTTCCGGCCGGCCGGCCGCGGCCAGCTGCGCCAGTCGACGCAACTCGCCATCACGGCCGACCATCATCGGACCGTTACCATCCCACCCGCGCACGGATCCACAGTAGCGGTGCCCCGCGGCGTCGCGTGCCGGCGCGTACGGCGGTGACCGCCACGCTTGCGCGCGGCGAACAACCGCGCCCGGCCGGCCGCCTCCAGATGGTCCTGCTGGTAGCCGTTGGCCAGGTCGAGCATGATTTCCGGGTTGCTGTACATGGTTCCTCCAAACCAGTCATCAGGTATGTGTTCATCCTGCGCTGGTAAGGGGCCACCCACATCGGCATCGATTACCTATCTTCACCGCTGCCGGATACCTAGACACACACCCAGACGCCGCCAGGCATACCTACCCGCGTACCCCGCCGGCTAGGTATACCTAGCCGCCCGGGTAGAGCGTCGAGATCCAGACGTGGTGCAGCGTGTCGACCAACACCGCACGGTCGTCGAACGGCGGCACTCCGCAGGCGGCCAGGTAGTAGAGCCGCTCACCGAGCCAGGTGAGCGAGGCGGCGACGGCGGCCACGTCGGCGCCGGCGAGCCGGCGCATCGCCTCCGGATCGGCCTCGATCCGAGCGGTCGTCGCGGCCGTGAAGGTCGCCATCTGCGCCAGCCACAGCTCCCGCAGCTGCGGGTCGGAGCCCCAACTCTCGACGATCGCGCGCAGCACGCCGGCGTTGTCGAGCCACAGCGTGGCACCGGCATCGATCCCGGCGCGCAGCGCCGCAGCCGGGTCGCCCGCCGGGGTCGGCGCCGACTCCGTCCAGGGCTGCGCCGCCTGATGGCCGGCGCCGACCGCGCGGCGCACCAGCTCGGCGAGGGCGGCCTGCTTGCCGGCGAAGTAGAAGTAGAAGCTCGCCCGCGACACCCCCGCCGCGGCGATGATCTCGGCCACGCTGAGCGATTCGAAGGTGCGCTCGCGCAGCAGGGCACGGAGCGCGTCGAGCACGCGTTCGCGGAGTTCGGGCGCGTTGGCTGCGGGTTCGTCGCGTCGGGCACTCACTCGGGAAAGTGTACCGGATCGAGCGTCTGGACATATTGACTGAACACTCTGTATGGTCGGCGCATGACACACCTAGCCCTGCATCTCGTGGTCGACGACCCACAGGCCGCGGCCGAGTGGTACTCGGCGGTCCTCGGCGCACGCCAGACCAGCCGGGTCGACCTGCCCGACGGCCGGCCGCTCACCGTGGAACTGCGCCTGGGCGACACCGTCCTGGCGGTTGCCGGCGAGATGCCCGCCGCGGGCAACCGGACACCCAGGTCGCTCGGCGGCAGCCCGACCGCGTTCCACCTGCCGGTGCCCGACGTCGACGCCGCCTGGCACCGCGCGCTCGCCGCCGGCGCGACCGAGGTCGAGCCGCCGCACGACGCGTTCTGGGGCGACCGGACGGCGCAGGTCCTCGACCCTTCCGGGCACCGCTGGGCCTTCGACCAGCACCTCCGGGACGTACCGCCGGACGAGCTCGCCGCGCACGTGGCGGCGATGTTCGCGTGAAGTACCGGACCTTCGGCCCGACCGGGCTGCGCGTGTCGGAGCTCGTCCTCGGCGCGATGACGTTCGGCGAGCAGGGCGGTGTCGGTGCGCCGCTGGCGGAGTGCCGACGCATCCTCGACGCGTACGACGAGGCAGGCGGCAACGTCGTCGACACCGCGATCAACTACCGGGGCGGTGCCAGCGAGGAGATCCTCGGCGAGTTGCTGGCCGGTCGCCGGGACCGCTTCGTGCTCGCCACCAAGTACACGGTCACCCGCGACGCCACCGATCCCAACGGCGGCGGCAACCACCGCAAGAACCTGCGCCTGTCGCTGGAGACCAGCCTGCGTCGGCTACAGACCGACCATGTCGACCTCTACTGGGTACATCTGTGGGACCGGCACACCCCGGTCGAGGAGACCATGCGTGCCCTCGACGACGCGGTGTCCGCGGGCAAGATCCTCTACGTCGGTATTTCCGACTCGCCCGCGTGGGTGGTGGCGCGCGCCAACACGCTCGCCGAGTGGCGCGGCTGGACCGGCTTCGCCGGACTGCAGGTGCCCTACAGCCTGCTGCAGCGCGACGCCGAACGCGAACTGTTGCCGATGGCCGCGGCCTTCGGGATGGCAGTGACCGCCTGGAGCCCGCTCGGCGGCGGGGTGCTCTCCGGCAAGTACACCGCGCCCGACCGGCCGGCGCAGCACCGGCTGGACCCCGACTCGATCGACCCGCACGACCTGGAGGTCGCGCGGGTGGTGCAGTCGGTGGCCGACGAGTTGGGGGCCACCCCGGCACAGGTCGCCCTGGCGTGGACCAGGGTGCGCTGGCCGGCGGTGCTGCCGATGATCGGCGCCCGCACCCGCGATCAGGTCGCCGACAACCTCGGTTGCCTCGACGTCTCGCTCGAACCGGAGCTGGTGCGGCGGTTGGACGCCGCGACCGGGTTCACGCCCGGCTTCCCCGCCGACTTCATCGACCAGACCGCACCCTGGGTCTTCGGTGCGGCCGCGGTCTGACGAACGCCGGTCCGCACGCGACGGCGCCGTCGCGTGCGGACCGGGTCCCGGCTACCGGCCCACCCGGTACGCGTCGGTGATGGTGCGGGTGAGCGTGGAGCCCGCCGCGTCGGTCGCGGTCAGCCGCACCGAGACCACGGTGCCGCTGCCGGCGGCCGGCAGCGTGACCCGGTACCGGCCGTGGCCGAGCGCGGTGACCGGAGCCGGCCGGTACCCGCCGCCGGCGATGCTGGTCGCCGCGGTCACGCCGGTCGCCGGCACCGCGGTGACGCCGGGCAGGTGCCGCACCGTGACGACGAACCTCACCGGCCCGGCCGGTACCGTGCCGTCGGCGGACACTGGCAGCGGCGCGGTCAGTGCCAGCAGCGGCAGTACGGTCGGATCGGCGCCGGCCGCGTCGCAGGTCCAGCCGGCCGGCAGCGGTGCGCCGGCGTCGGCCGCCGAGGCCACCGTGTACACGGTGTGCACCGTGCCGGCGGTGCGGAAACCGAGCGCCGAGCGATGCAGCGTCTGCTCGATCCGGTACCTGTGTGCCGCCGCCGGCACCGCCGCGGTCAGCCCGTCGCTGTCCGCCACGTCCGCCACCGGCGTGCCGTCCGCGGTCACCGTGACCCGCTCGTAGCCGGTACGGTCGCCGGCCGAGACCCAGCCGGCGTGGTCCGGGTCCGCGTCCAGCTCGCCGGCCAGCGACAGCGACAGCTGGCCGGCGGTGCGGCAGGCCACCGCGTACGGGTGCGGGAACGGTGTGCCGGCGGCGAACCCGGAGCCCAGCGCCGGCGCGAACCAGCCGACCCGGTAACGGTGCCCGGCGCGGTAGCGCTCCGGCGTCGAGTCCATCCCGTCGCCGGTGCCGGTCGCGGCGTCGACCGTGCGGTAGACGCTCGCCACCCAGCGCACGTCGGCCGGCCCGTACAGGTGGTCCACGTGCCGGGTGGCGGTGACCGGCGGGTCGATCTCCATCGCCCCGCGCAGGTCCGGGTAGACCGGCCCGCGACCGTAGGAGACGCCACCGGCGCTGCCGTCACCGGGCACCGTGTCGAGCACGGTGGCGAACTCGCCGCGGCCCGGCGCGCGGTGCAGGTCCGCCGGTACGCCGTGCAGCCACTCGGCGGTCAGGTGGTAGTCGTCGCCCGCGGCCCCGGTGCGGTGCTCGTACGCGTCGAGCTCCAGCACGCCGTGCACCGGCCGCGCCGTCGGCTGCACCAGCACCTGGTCCTCCGCGGCGTAGGAGTACGCGATGCCTGGCGGCGCCTCGTGCACCCCGTCGGTGACGGCCACGTCCATCCCGACCGACACCAGGGTGGAGTCGTCCGGAGTGGTGAAGCCGGCGGTGGCGGTGGCCCGGTTGGCGTCCAGCGTCACGGTCTGATCGTCGCCGGTCACCGCGTAGTCGGCGGCGATCGGCAGGTACTCCGCGCCGAACCCGCCGGACGCGTCGGCGGTCACCGCGTTCCCGACCATCAGGTAGTGGCCCGCCGGTACCGAGATCTTGGCGTAGTCGTCGGTACCGATCGGCAGGTACCGGCTGTACGCCCGGCTGTCGTCGGCGTCGGTGACCAGCACCGCCATCCCGAGCACGGTCTGCCCGGCCGGCGGCGTGAGCCGCACGGTCAGCGTGTGCATCGGGAAGTGCGGCCGTACCGTGGTGGCCGTCGCGGTCCCGAGCGCCATCCGGCGCAACCCCGGGACCGGGGTCCCGGCGGCGCGCGCGCCGGCCGGATCCCGGCGGATCGCGGCCCGCAGGGCGGCGCCGAACGCGGCCGGGGAGCGCAGCTCACCACGGGTGGCGGACTCCACCTGCACCCCGGGGACGGCGCGCCGGGTGCCCGTGAAGCGCAACGACACCGCCAGCGCCGCCGCGGGGCGGCCCCGGGACGCCAGCGCCGCCGCGGGGTGGCCCCGGGACGCCAGCGCCGCCACGTCGAACAGGCTCAGGTCGAGCGCCCCGCCCAGGTAGGGCCTGGCCTCCGGCGGCACCGCGTACACGTGGCCGCCGGCGGTGACCACCGACAGCGGGCTGTGGTCGCCGGGCAGCCTGCTCACCCGAGTCCGGCCGGCGCTGCGGCGCACCCGGACGCGTTCCCCGGTCGGTAGCTGGACGACCGTACCGGCGCGCCCCGCCCGGTCCGTGCCGGCCGCGGCCGTGGCAGCGGACCCGGCCGGAGCGGGCCCGGGGTGGCCGGGCGCCGCCACCGCCGGCCCGGCGCCGCTGCCGGCGGCCAGCATCGCCGCGGAGAGGGCGGCGAGCCGGATCGCCCCGGCGGCACCGGGTCGCCCGCGCCGGCCGGGCACCGACCCGGCCGGCGCCAGCGGGCGCATCATCAGAACAACTTCGGGTTGCCGGTGACGTCGACGGTGACCGACGTCGAGCGGTACACGCTGCCGACGGGCAGGTGCGCGGCGTCCCCGATGGCCTTGGCGACGGTCTCCCGCTCACCGATGAACGCGCCGGTCTTCGCGTCGAAGACGATCTCCTGCTGCAGGATGCCGTACGGGCTGAGCTTGGACACCGAGATGCCCTTGCGGCCGCCGAGCTCGGCGGTCGTCGAGTTCAGCTTGATGCCCGGGATCAGCTTCGCCGCGCGGTAGAGCGAGGCGCGCAGGTCGGCCGGCACGTACCCGCTGCCCATCACCTGCGCGATCGACAGGAACGCCAGCGTCGGCCGGTCGGCCTTGGTCAGCGCGCTCGGCCGCTGCGCCGCCTCGATCACGGCCAGCAGCTTCTTCGGGTCCCGGGGTTGCTTGGCCAGGAACGCCGGGGTGGGGAAGGCCCAGTCCGGCTCGCCGCTGCCGCCCGGCTGCGGGCCACCCGCGGGGGCCGCCTCCTGCCGGTCGCCGTGCCCGCTGGCGACCGACACCTTGGTGGTGAACCAGCTCGGAGCCTTCGCACGGACCTTCCGCTCGTCGGCCTTGCTGGCGAACCTGGTGTCCAGGCAGTCGGTCTCCCGCCACCACCAGGTGCCGTTCGAGTCGGCCGGTACCCACACCTCCTGGCGCTGCTTCGTCTGGAACGCGACGCCCTGGTCGTACTCGCCGTGCCAGGAGGTGCTCACCACGTGCCGGTACCGGCCGCGGCCGACCACCGGGTCGCCGGCCTTGGCGGTGTGGTCGGCGGCGAGGCTCAGCGCCGCCCCCGGGGTGGTCACCGCGGTACCGGTGCCGGCGGAGTGGCTGCCCGCCGCGCCCGGGGCCGGCGCGGTCGGGTGGTTCGCGGTGGCGACGACGACGCCGGCACCGACCGCCACCGCGGCGGCCCCGGCGACACCGATCGCGAGCCGCCGGGCCAGCACCGACCGCCAGGACAGCGGACGGCGCGGGCGGGCCGGCGCGGTCACCGGGTCGGCGGTGGCGATCCGGCGGGTCAGCCGGTCGCGGGCCGCGGCGAGCGCGGCCGGAGTCGGGTCGGGCAGCCCGGCACGCATCCGCCGCAGGTCGTCCATCTCGTCCATCTCAGTCTCCTCGTGAAGTGGGGGCGGCGGCACGGATGCGGGCGCGGGCCCGGTGCAGCCGGGACCGCACGGTGCCGATCGGGATGTCCAGCGCGGCGGCGACCTCGGGGTAGCTCAGCTCACCCCAGGCCACCAGCAGCAGGACCTCGCGATCGGGGTACGCCAGCGCCGCCAGCGCACCGGCCAGCCGGCCCGCGGCGACCTGCGCGTCGACCGCGTCGGCGACCCGGCCGGCGTGGTCCGCGGCGACCGGGTCGACCCCGGTCCGCGCCCACGCCTGGTACTGCCGGACCTCGTCCCGGGACCGGCGCCGCAGCAGGTTTCCGGCGATCCCGTACAGCCAGGGCCGGGCGTCCGGCCGAGTGCGGTCGTAGGCACCGCGCCGCTCGTACGCGATCAGGAAGGTCTGCGCGAGCAGGTCGTCGGCGAGGCCGGTGCCGGCCCGGCGGGCCAGGTACCGGTGCAACGCGACGGCGTGCCGGTCGAACAGCGCGGCGAAGTCGGCCGAGACCAGCTCGGCGTCGGTACGCTCCGCTGCCGGTTCCGACACCCTCACGCCGGCATCGTGTTCCAACTCGTGTCGTGACGTCACACCCACCATTGCCCGAACTCGCCGGAACGGTTCACGGCGGATCGGGCCGGCGGGTCAGCGGCGCGGCAGCGGGATGGTGAGGACCGCCTCGGTGCCGGGGCCGGGGGTGCGCGGGCGCAGCTCGATGGTGCCGCGCAGCTCGCCGGTGACCAGGGTACGGACGATCTGCAGGCCGAGCCGGTCGCTGCCGTCCAGCACGAACCCGGCGGGCAGCCCGGCGCCGGCGTCGCAGACGGTCACGTCGACCTGCCGGCGCCGGCGCCGCGCGGACACCACCACCTCGCCGGACCCGCCGGCCGGGTAGGCGTGCTCGGCGGCGTTCTGCAGCAGTTCGTTGAGCACCATCACCAGCGGCGTGGCCACCTCGGCCGGCAGCACCCCGAAGGTGCCCTCGCGGCGGAACACCACCTTGGACTCGGCGGCGGCGACCTCGCCGGCCATCGACGCGACCCGGTCGACGATGGTGTCGAACTCGACCGCCTCGTCGGAGGTGAACGACAGCGTCTCGTGCACCAGCGCGATCGAGGCGACCCGGCGTACCGACTCCTCCAGCGCGGCGCGGGCCTGCGGCACCGACCGCCGGGCCTGCAACCGCAGCAGCGCGGCGACGGTCTGCAGGTTGTTCTTCACCCGGTGGTGGATCTCGCGGATGGTGGCGTCCTTGGTCAGCAACGCCCGGTCCCGCCGGCGCACCTCGGTGACGTCGCGGACCAGCACCAGCGCGCCGGCCGGGCGACCCTCCGGCAGCAGCGGCAACGCCCGCATCAGCACGCTCGCGCCCCGCGCGTCGATCTCCTTGCGGGCCGGCCCCTGCCCGTCGAGCGCGGCCAGGATGCGTTCGGTGGCCTCGCTGCCCTCCAGCGGGTCATCGGCGAGCCGGCCGGTCAGCGCCGCGAGGTCCTCGCCGATCAGGTCGCCGGGCAGCCCCATCCGGCGGTACGCGGACTGCGCGTTCGGGCTGGCGTAGACCGCCTTGCCCTGCTCGTCGAGCCGGACCAGCCCGTCCCCGATGCGCGGCGCCGAGGTGGTCTCGCCCGGATGGTGGGTGGGCGGGAACGTGCCCTGGGTCAGCATCAGCGCCAGGTCGTCGGCCAGCCCGAGGTAGTTGAGTTCCAGCTTGCCGGGGGTACGGGCGTCGGACAGGTTGGTGTCGCGCCCGACCACCGCGATGATCTCGTCCGAGCCGAGCCGGCGGACCGGGATCGCCTCGTGCCGGGCGGGCGTGTCCCCGTACCAGACCGGGTCGCCCTCGCGCCAGATCCGCCGCTCGTCCCGGGCGATGCCCAGGTGCGCGAAGTCGGGCGCACCGGCCTCCCGCCCCACCTGGTCGTCCTGGTACGCGGTGGGCGCGGTCGTCGGCCGCACCTGCGCCACGCAGCGGAACCTGCCGTGCGCGGTCGGTACCCACAGCAGCAGGTCGGCGAAGGACAGATCGGACAGCAGCTGCCAGTCACCGGCCAGCCGGTGCAGGTGCTCGATGTCCGCCGGTCCGAGGTCGGTGTACTCCTCGACCAGGTCTCGCAGTGTCGACACCCGACCAGGGTAGGGCCTGCGGGCGCCGGCGAGCCGGCACCGGCGCCCGGTCGCCGGCCGAGCGGTCGCCACGCGTCCCGTAGGGTCGCGGACATGATCGATTGGGCTGCCGTGGTGACGGCCGACTTCCCGGTACCGGACGATCTCGACGGCGCCGTCGCCGAGCTGCTGGACCTGCTCACCTCCCCCGATCCGGAGGTGCGCGACGGCCAGGCGTACCCGGTGCTGGCCCGCTGGATCGAACGGGGCGTGCTGGACGACCGGCTGGCGGAGATCGGCGACGCGATGCTCGGCCGCTTCGGCCATCCCGAGGTGCAGGCGCGCACGTTCGCACCGCTGATCCTGGCCTGCGCGGTGCGCCGGGACACCGCGGCCGACCTGCTCGACGCGCCGCGACTCGCGAGTTGGCGGTCGGCGTTCGGCACCTGGTGGCAGGCCGAGGCCGACATCCGTGGCTGGGACGACGAGCTGGGCTGGCTGCACGCGGTGGCGCACGGCGCGGACCTGGTCGGCGAGCTGGCGTCGTCGCCGCGGCTGGCGGCGCCGGACCTGACCGGCCTGCTCACCCTCACCGCGGAGCGCACCGTGGCACCGACCGGCTACCGGTACGCGCAGCAGGAGGAGGACCGGCTGGCCCTCGCACTGGCGGCGGCGCTGGCCCGGCCGGAGCTGTCGGAGGCGCAGGCGACCAGCTGGCTGGCGCCGGTCGACCGGTTGTTCGCGACCGGGGAGCCGGGCCCGGTCCCGGTCACCGCGGCGAACACGTTCGCGGTGCTGCGTGCCACCTACCTGATGGTCGACCGCAGGGCGGTGCCGCACCGCGGCGCCGTCACCGACGCGATCGCGAGCCGGATGCACGAGGTCTTTCCGCCCTACCCGGCCGTGCGGGAGCCGCACGATCCGGGTCCGGCCGCCGGCCGGTAGGGCCGAACCCGGCCACCCGGGAATAGTTGCGAGATCAACGACTTTGTTCCGGGTATGAGCGAACGCATGCCCGTGCTGTACCTGGGGCACGGCGCCCCGCCGCTGGCCGACGACCCGACCTGGACCGGCCAGCTCGCCGGCTGGGCCGCCGGGCTGCCCCGGCCGACCGCGATCCTGATGGTCTCGGCGCACTGGGAGCAGGCGCCGCTGACCCTCGGCGCCACCAGCACGGTGCCGCTGACCTACGACTTCTGGGGCTTCCCGGAGCGTTACTACCAGGTGCGCTACCCGGCGCCGGGCGCGCCGCAGCTGGCCGCGACGGTACGCCGGCTGGTGGGTGCGGCGTACCCGACCCGGGACGAGCCGGACCGCGGCCTGGACCACGGTGCCTACGTACCGCTGGTCGAGATGTACCCGAACGCCGACGTGCCGGTGCTGCAGATCTCGATGCCGACGCTGGAGCCGCGGCGGCTGTTCGAGGTGGGCCGGCTGCTCGCGCCGCTGCGCGACGAGGGCGTGCTGATCGTCGGCTCCGGGTTCCTCACCCACAACCTGTCCTGCGTGGACTTCGGCGCCGGGGCCGACGCGCCGCCCGCGTCGTTCATGACCGAGTTCGACGACTGGGCGGCCCGCGCGCTGGCGGCCGGCGACGTCGACGGCCTGCTCGACTTCGCGCACCAGGCGCCGGCACCGCAGCTCGCTCACCCGCGCAGCGAGCACTTCGCACCGCTGTTCGTCTCGCTCGGCGCCGCCGAGGACACCGTCGCCGAGCACCGCACCCCGGTCGACGGTTTCTGGTACGGCCTGTCGAAGCGCTCCGTGCAGTTCGACTGACGCCGGGCTTGCCCGGTCTCCGTACGCTCGGCGGGTGCCCGTCGCCGCCCAGTCCACGCTAGACCCGATGCTGCTCCTCAGCATGCTGTCGGGCCTGGTGCCGATCGCCGCGCTGGTCGTCGGCGTCGTCCTGTTGCGCCGGTGGGGACGACGGCGGCTGCTCCAGCGCGTCACGCAGCGCGCCGGACAGCTGGCCCCGTGGGCCCGCTCCCGCGGCTTCACCCTGGAACGGGGCCCGCGGCCGGACATACCACGCTGGTTCCCGGGCGTGCCCTACCTCGGCGACCCGCTCGCCGCCGTCTCCAACCGGGTGGCGTGGCTGCTGGTCTCCGGGCGGGTGCACGGCCAGCCGGTGCACCTGTTCGAACTGCGTTGCCGGATCTGGCACGGCACCAAGGCCCGACCGTACGTGCACGCGGTCGCGGCGCTGACGCTCACCCGGGCGATACCGACACTGGTGATCAAGCCCCGCTGGCTGCCGAACGTGCTCGGACCCGAGACACCGCTGCCGCAACGGTTCTTCGCCGCGTTCGAGGTGCAGGTGACCGACCCGGCGTTTCGCGCCCGGGTGCTCACCCCGGGCCTGATGAACTGGTTCCTCACGGCGCTGCACGCCGGCCAGGAGCCGTGGCTGCGATGCGAGTCGACCAGGCTGCTGTGCTGCGGCCTGGGCACCCTGCGGCCCGACCGAGCCGAAACGATGCTGGCCATGCTGCGCGGCGTGCACCGCAGTCTCTGAGCCGGCCGCAGCCGGGGCGCGGGTGGGCCCGCACCCCGGCTCCGGCTACTGGATGAACCCCTCGGAACGCAGCCAGTCCCGGGCGACCAGCACCGGTTCCTGGCCGTCCACGTCGACCTTGGCGTTGAGCCGGCGCATCACCGGCGTCGACAGCTTCGCCGCGATGGCCTTCTCGATCGGCAGGATCTGCGGGTACTTCTGGTACACCGAGTGCCGGATCGTCAGCGCCGGGTTGTACAGCGGTTCGGCGTGCCGGTCGTCGGCGAGTGTCGTCAGGTTCAGTGCCGGAATCCGGCCGTCGGTGTCGAACACCTCACCGAACAGGCACCCGCCGCGCGCCGTCTCGGTGTACACCACGCCGGTGTCGAGCTTCTTCACCTGCGAGTTGGGCGGCTTCGGCAGGCCGTACTTCTTCAGCAGCGGGAAGAACCCGTCCGAGCGCGAGTAGAACTCGCTCTCCACGCACCAGGTGCGCTTGTTCGCCGGCACCTTCGTCTTGATGTCCGACAGCTTCTTCAGGCCGTACTTCTTCGCGGACGCGGCGGTCACCGCGATGGCGTACGTGTTGTTGAAGTGCGCCCACGGCAACCAGTCCACGCCGTTGTCCGCGAGGTCCTTCTTCTTGACCGCCTCGTACTGCTTCTCCGAGTCGGGGATCGCGTGTTCCTGCTTCATGTAGGTGATCCAGGCGGTCCCGGTGTACTCCCACTGCATGTCCACGCCGCCCTTGAGCAGCAGGTTGCGCGCGTTGGTGCTGCCCTGCACGTTGGTCTTGTCGGTGACGTCGGCACCGGCCGCCTTGAGCGCCAGCACGGTGATCTTGCCGAGCAGGATCTGCTCGGTGAAGTCCTTCGAGGTCACCGACAGCTTCGCACCCTTGAGCGAGTCGGCCTTGATGCTCTTGCCGGTCACGTTCGGCGCGAACTGGGACGCCGGCCGCAGGCCACAGCCGGTGGTCACCAGCGCGACACCGGCCAGCACCGCGGCCAGGATGCCGATCCTCGTACGACTACGCATCGGCATCATCCCCTGATTCCACGCGGCGACAGGAACCGCTCGGCGAGTCCGGCCAGCCAGTCGACCAGCAGCGCCAGACAGGCCACCAGCACGCTTCCGGTCACGAGTACGTTGTAGCGCTGCAGCTTGACGCCGGTACTGATCATGTCGCCGAGGCCGCCCGCACCGATGAACGACGACAGTGCGGCCACCCCGACCAGCAACACCAGCGTGGTGCGGATGCCGGCCAGGATCACCGGTACCGCGAGCGGCAGCTCGATGCGGAACAGCACCATCATCGAGGACATGCCGATCCCCCGGCCGGCCTCCTTGAGCGCCGGGTCGACCTGCTGCAGCCCGACCATCGTGTTGCGCAGCGACGGCAGCACCGCGTAGACGATCAGCGCGATCACCGCGACCAGGAACCCGGTCTGCCACAGCACCGCCAGCAGGACCACGATGCCGATCGCGGGTGCCCCCTGACCGATGTTCGCCAGCGCCAGCACGACCGGGGTCGCGATCCGGGCGCCCCGGCGGGTCAGCAGGATCCCCAGCGGGATCGCCAGCAGCAGCACGAAGAAGCCGGCCACCACGGTCAGCTTGGCGTGCTGCCAGGTCGCGCTCGCCATGTACGAGAACTGCAGGGTGGCGCGCGCGTTCGCGTCCGGGTGGGTGGAGGCGACGTACGCCCAGTCGAGCAGCAACACCACCACGATCAGCACCGGCGTGCCGATCAGGTACCAGTTGCGGCGCGGCTTGGCCTTGACGGTGGCGCCGGTGGCCAGCTCGGTCGCCGCCACCTTCGTTTCTCCGGGGGCCGTCATGCACCGCCCTCCTTCGACGCGGGCGCGGTCGCCACCGTCTCGGCCAGGGCCGTGGTGGCACCGTCCTTCGACGCCGCCGCCGTCTCCCTGGCCTGCTCGCGCAGCTGCTGGATCGCGCCCTGCACCGTGTTCAGCGAGACCAACCCGATGTACCGGCGGCGCCGGGTCACCGGGACGAAGTCGGTGTCGGAGCCCAGCAGCGCCTCCAGCCCGGCCTGCAGGTCGGCGCGGCCGGAGATGGTGGTGGTGATCGGGGTGCCGTAGTCGGACACCGGGCCCTGCTTGCCGGCCAGGTCCTCCACCGTCGCCCACTGCACCGGCCGCGAGTTGGCGTCCAGTACCACCGCCCACGGTTCGTCCGCCTCGGACAGCCGGGTGTGGACGGTGCCGGCGTCGTCGCCGACCTGCGCGGTGACCCCGGCGCCGAGTTCGACGTCGGCGATGCGGGTGACGTGCAGCAGCTTCATCGCCCCGCCGGTACCGATGAAGCCGCGGACGAAGTCGTTCGCCGGCCGGGCCAGGATCTCCGCCGGCTCGGCGTACTGCACGATCTGCGAACCCTCGGCGAGCACCGCGATCCGGTCGCCGAGCTTCACCGCCTCGTCGAAGTCGTGCGTGACGAACACGATCGTCTTGTGCAGCTCGTCCTGCAGGTGCAGCAGCTCGTCCTGCAGCCGGCCGCGGGTGATCGGGTCCACCGCGCCGAACGGCTCGTCCATCAGCAACACCGGCGGGTCCGCGGCGAGCGCCCGGGCCACCCCGACACGCTGCTGCTGGCCGCCGGACAGCTGTCGCGGGTACCGGTCGCGGAACTGCGTCGGCTCCAGGCCGACCAGCTCCAGCATCTCGTCGACCCGTTCGGCGATGCGGGGCTTCGCCCACTTGAGCATCTTGGGTACCAGCGCCACGTTCTCGGCGATGGTCATGTGCGGGAACAGCCCGCCCTGCTGGATGACGTACCCGACGTGTCGCCGCAGCTGGTCCGCCGGCTGCTTGCGGGCGTCCTCGCCGCCGATCAGGATCTCCCCGGAGGTCGGTTCGATCAGCCGGTTGATCAGCTTCATCGTGGTGGTCTTGCCGCACCCGGACGGGCCGACCAGGGCGACGATCTCACCGGCCGGGATCGTCATGGTCACGTCCTGCACCGCCGCGCGGGACTGCCCCGGGTACTTCTTCGTCAGGTTGCGCAGCTGGATCTCGACGCCGTGCGTCGCGTTGTGCAGCCCGGTGTCCTCCGCGCCGGTACCGGCCGGTGCGGCGGCATCGTTCGTGGTACCGGTCGTGATGTCGTCAGCCACGGATGCCCCTCGATGTGGTGAACCGTCCGATGAGGACGAAGAAGCCGTCGAAGATGAGCGCCAGGATGATGATCCCGACGGTGCCGGCGAGCGCCGAGTTGACCGCGTTGGCCCCACCGAGGCGGGCCAGGCCGGAGAAGATCTGGTCGCCCAGGCCCGGACCGGACACGTACGCCGCGATCGCGGCGACACCCATGACCAGCTGGGCGGAGACCCGGATTCCGGTCAGGATCACCGGCCAGGCGAGCGGCAGCTCGACCTTGAACAGCACCCGCAGCCGGCTCATCCCCATGCCCCGCGCGGCATCCACCAGCGCAGGGTCCACATTGGACATGCCGACCACCGCGTTGCGCACGATCGGCAGCAGCGAGTACAGCACCAGTGCGATCACCGAGGGCGTCACACCCAGCCCGAAAACCGGGATGAGCAGGCCGAACAGCGCGAACGACGGGATCGTGAACAGCACCGAGGCGATGCCGGTGGCGACCGCCGAGGCCGTCTTGCTCCGGTACGTGATGATCGCGATGATCAGGCCGATCGCGGTCGCCAGCACCAGGCACTGCAACACCATGCTGGCGTGCTGGTAGGTCTCGAACCACAGCAGTTCGTGCCGGTTGCGCACGTACTCCCAGAAGCTCAAGCGGTCACCGTCCTCTCCCGACGGCCGCGGCCCGCCGGACGGACCGCGGGGATCCGATGCGCGGCGCCACGGCGTCCACCGTGCGCGGCTCCGTTGCCGACGGGCCGGTCGCTTCGTCCGGCCCGGTCGCCCGCGCCCGGACCGCACCGTGGGGGTGCGGTTCGCGCTGCTGGCCGCGCCCGACGCGGCCCGGCCCAGGCTGGGCCGGTGCGGGGCGCGGCGTTCCGGCGCCGACGCCAGGGACCTTAACGGACGGCATACCGGGCATTTTTCCTATTTAACGCACTACCGCCCGGCTTCGGGCCAGGATTCGTCCCGTCACGGGGAATTCGTTACCCCTGTGTGACTTGGTTCACGGATCGGAAATCTTTCCGTCTTACCCCCACCCGCCCGAAGCCAAACCGGCACCGACGACGAGGGCCCGGGTCGGCGGTACCGACCCGGGCCCTCGCCCGCCCGCGAGCGGGAGCTCAGAGCGTCTCGGTGACCTTCTTCAGGCCGCGCGGCGCATCCGGGTCCTCGCCACGCGCCAGCGCCAGCGCCAGCGCCAACCGCTGCATCGGCACGATGTCCAGCAGCGGGGAGAACCGCTCGTCGATGGCGGGCGTCCCGATCCGGACCGCGTGCGCCGGCAGCTCCGCGCCGCCACCGCTGCCGACCACCAGCACGTCGGCGCGCCGCTCCGCGAGCCGGCCGAGCACCTCGGACATCGACTTGCCACCGGGGCCGTCACCGACCATCGCGAGCACCGGGACGTCCGGGTCGGCCATCGCCAGCGGGCCGTGCAGCAGGTCGGCGCCGGAGAACGCGAGCGCGGACAGGTAGCTCGTCTCCATCAGCTTCAGCGCGGTCTCCCGCGCCGTCGGGTACGCGTAGCCGCGGCCGGTGGTCACCAACCGGTCGGCGAACCGGTACCGCGCGGCGAGCTGGGTCGGCGTCGGGTCGTCGATCAGCGTCCGGGTCAGCTCCGGCAGCCGGTCCAGCTCGGCCCGGTCGGCCGCGTCCAACTGGCCGGACCCGGTGCGCATGCCCTCGACGAGCAGCAGCAGCGCGAGCAGCTCGGCGGTGTAGGTCTTGGTGGCGGCGACGGCGCGCTCCTTGCCGGCGAGCACGTCGATGTGCAGCTGCGCCACGTCGGCCAGCGGCGAGCTGCCGTTGTTGGTGACCGCGAGGGTGTGCGCGCCCGCGTCGCGCGCCACCCGGACCACCTCGGTCAGGTCCGGTGAACCGCCGCTCTGACTGACGCCGACCACGAGCGCGTCGCGCAGGTCGGGGCGCGCCCCGTACACGGTGATCGAGGACGGGGAGGCCAGCCCGGCCGGGATGCCGAGCCGGATCTCGGTCAGGTACGCGGCGAACAGCGCGGCATGGTCGCTGGTGCCGCGCGCGGTGAACAGCACGAACCGGGGCGACAGCTCGGCCACCTGGCGCGCCACCGCCGCGATCGGGGCCAGCCCCTCGCTGAGCAACCGCTCGTACCCGGCCGCCTGCTCGGCGATGTCGGCAGCCATGCCGGCGCCGGCCTCCTGCGCGGTGTGCTCCACCATGTTCGCTCCTTCCGTGCCCGGTCTCCCGGTGCCGGGTCCTTCCCGCAGCACGCAGTTCCTGCCCCGAATTCTGCACGAGGCCGCTCGAAGTTGCCAACTATCGCGCTCGATCGTGCAGTGATCCTTCACCCTGTGCGCGCAGCGGCGACGCGCATTCGGCCATCGAGCGCGCACCGCGACGCGCACGCCGGGCCCGGACACGACGATGGGCCCCGCACCAGGCGGGGCCCATCGCGAACGTGCCGTGCGCTACTCGACGATGGCGATCAGGTCGCCCTCCTGCACCACGTCGCCCTCGTTGACGTGCATGCTCGCCACCGTCCCGGCCGACTCGGCAAGCACCGGAATCTCCATCTTCATCGACTCCAGGATCACCAGCGTGTCGCCGTCGTCCACCGCGTCGCCGGCGGCGGCGACCACCTTCCACACGTTCGCCACCATCTCGGCGCGGATCTCGTCGGCCATCGCCAGAACCTCCCGGTTGAACGCCCTTGTCCGACCCGCGGCGCGCGCGAGGTGCCCGCCCGCGGCGGTGCGCCTGCCGTGCTGCCCGCCCGCGGCGGTCCCTGCCGTATCAAACCACGAGGACGGGGCACCGGCAGCACCCGGCGACCCGGCACACCCGCGCCGTACGGACCCGGAGGCGGCGAGCCCGCGCGGTCCGCCACCCGGCACGGCGGTACGGGCATCGGCGCCGGTAGCCTTACACGCCGTACCGGTACGACGGCCGGCTCGCCGGCGAGGAGGAGACATGGCCAAGAAGGCCCGCAAGAAGAAGGCCCGCAAGAAGAGCGCCGCCAACCACGGCAAGCGCCCCAACTCCTGATCGGTCCGGCCCGGCGCAGCCGCGTCGGACCGGTCGAACGGCTGCGGCGACCCGGCGGGATCGACCCGCCGGTCCGGCAGCGATACCGTGCCGGCCGCCGGCCCAGGCGGCCGCCCGGTCCGGCAGCCGGGGCGCCGGTCAGCTGGCCGCGTCGGGCTCGACGACCAGCTCGCGCAGCCGGGTGATCAGCCGGGCCTTCAGCTCCACCGGGGCGTGCTCGCCGCCGCAGCAGCGCGCCACCAGCACCTTGACCTCCTGCTCGATGCCGTACTCCCGCAGGCAGGGCGAGCACTCGTCCAGATGCTCCCGGATCACCTCGCGGCGGTCGTCGGTGCACTCCAGGTCGAGGTAGAGATAGACCTCGTTGAGCACGTCTCGGCAGTCGGTCTCGTGCGGATCTCCGCAGCTCACGAGCGCACCTCACTTCGCACGGTCGTCACGCTGCCCGCACCCCTCGTCGTCGCCTGCACGACGTCACACCTCCTGGCCGGCCGGCGCCGAGCTCGCCCGCGAGATGCCCCGGTCGTGCGCGTACGTCTCCAGCATCTGCCGCAGGTTGCGCCGACCGCGGTGCAGCCGGGACATCACCGTGCCGATCGGCGTGTCCATGATCTCCGCGATCTCCTTGTACGAGAAGCCCTCGACGTCGGCAAGGTAGACGGCCAGCCGGAACTCCTCCGGCAACTGCTGCAGCGCGTCCTTGACGTCGGAATCCGGCAGCCGGTCCAGCGCCTCGGTCTCCGCCGAGCGCAGACCGCTGGACGAGTGCGAACCCGCCTCGGCCAGCTGCCAGTCGGTGATCTCCTCCGTCGGCGCCTGCACGGGCTGCCGCTGCCGGCGCCGGTAGGAGTTGATGTACGTGTTCGTGAGGATGCGGTACAGCCAGGCCTTCAGGTTCGTACCCTGCTGGAACTGGTGGAAGGCCGCATACGCCTTCAGGTAGGTCTCCTGCACCAGGTCCTCGGCGTCCGCCGGGTTGCGGGTCATCCGCAGGGCAGCCGCGTACAACTGGTCCACGAACGGCATCGCGTCGGTTTCGAACCGGGCCCGCCGACGCTCCGGCGTCTCGGTAGGCGTCACGTGATCGTCCCCCTCGACCGCACCTCGGCCGAGGATACGCCGGCGGCACCCACGCCGGAGCCGGTGACACCCGGGGTGTCGCCCGACACGCCCGGAGTCCACTCGGGCGCCGTCAGCAGGCTGCGCAGCCGGGCCGAATCACCCGTCCTGGCGCTACGAGCCGTCACCACCACAATCGCTCCCTCCGTCCCCGGGCGACCCCCGGGGCGCGTCAACTCGTGACAACGCACGCGGTGGTGGCGGCATTCCAGCAGGGCCCGGCTCGGCCGTGGTGCGCCGGCTCACCCCGACCTCGACGGCGTGTCGGGTGTCAGCGGGCCCAGCCGCGTTCGACGAACCAGTCCCGCACCACGTCGGCGACCCCGGCCGGGTCGACGCTCAGGCCGTGCCGCTCCCCCGGCCGCACCACCACCCGCACGGCGCCGGACGGCGGCGGTACGCCGAAGGGGTCACGGTCGCCGTTGACCACCAGCGTCGGCAGCCCGGTGGCCAGCTCGGGCAGCCGGGACTTCTCCGGCCGGCCCGGCGGGTGCAGCGGGAAGGCCAGCGCGAGCACCCCGGCGGCGTCCAGCGCCCGGGCGGTACGGCAGGCGACCCGGGCACCGGAGGACCGGCCGCCGACGATCAGCGGTACCGCCGGGAACTCGGCCCGCACCGCGGTGACCGCCTCCAGGAACGCCTCGTCCAGGTGACCGGCCGGCGCCGGGGCGCGACGACCCGCCACCCGGTACGGCTGGGTGAACCGGGCGAGCGCCACCCGGCGCGGCACCAGCGCGTCGCGCACCGCGACCAGGTCGACGGCGTCCACCCCACCGCCGGCGCCGTGGCCGAGCACCAGCAGGCTGCGCGGCGCCCGCGGCCGGTCCAGGTCGATCCGGGCCGCACCACGCGAGGTCTGCAGCGCGGTCACGGCGTCACCGCCGAGGTGCGCGGCACCGGTCGCCAGGCCACCGCCGAGGTGCGCGGCACGGTCACCGCGCCGCGGGGTGCGCCGGACGGCGCTGCTACGGCACCGCGGGTGCCGGTTCCGGGGTGGTGTTCTCCGACCGCCATGCCACCAGCATGGCGCGTCGCTCCCGGGGTGTGGTGCCACCCCAGACTCCGTTGCAGTCACCCTGGTCGAGGGCCCAGGCGAGGCAGGCTCCCTGCACGTCGCAGGAGCGACACAGGGCCAGCGCCACGTCGGCGGGTTCACTCGGCGCCGGGAAGAACGTCTCCGGGTCGACCGTCTGGCAGCGCCCCTGGGCACGCCAGGCGAGATCTCCCAACCGGTCGCGCCGAGCCCTGAGCAACCGAGGGTCCCGGCATGCCGCCGCGACCTCGTGCGGGCGGGGCATCCGCGCCCGGGTCATGAGCCACCTCCGAGCTGGGTGGGGCAGTGGTGGGTGGTGCGGCGTGGAGGCCGCGGGGCTGTGTTTTACCCCACCACGCAGACCACACGCAAGGGTTGTCGGCGCGCCCACCGTCACCGTTCGCCACCAAACCGACCAATCGCCCGTGATTTCCCTGGTCGTCGCGGTAACCGTGGCAACCTCGCCCGATGCCGCCGGCCGAGCAGCGACCGGGCCCACCCGGGGCGCGTATCGTCCACAATCGATGCCCGTACCGCTCGGCGGCCACACCCTCGCCCGCCGCGGGTGCGGTCACAAACCTGCCCCGACCCGGGCAGACTGGGATGATGAGCGCGAGCGGGGGTCCGGCAATGCCGGCAGCGGACAAACCGGGCAGGCGACTCCTCGGCGGCCGGCCGCCCCGCCGGCCCGGGATCGACGAGCCGACCACACCGGTGCCCTGGTCGACGCCGACCGCCACCCAGCCGGTGCACGCCACGGTGCCGGTGCCGGGCTCGAAGTCGATGACCGCCCGCGCGCTGCTGCTCGCCGCGATCTCGATGGGGCCCAGCACCCTGCAGTTCCCGTCCGAGTCGCGGGACTCGATGGTGCTGGCCCGCGGGCTGCGCGCGATGGGCTGCCACGTGTCCAGCGTCGACGACGAGCAGTGGCTGCTGCGGCCCCGGCCGCTCGCCGGACCGGTCCGGGTGGACACCGAACTGTCCGGGGCCGCGACCCGGTTCCTGCCGCCGCTGGCCGGGCTCGCCACCGGACCGGTCTCGTTCGACGGCCACCCGATCCTGCGCCGGGCCCGGCTGGAACCGCAGCTGGCCGCGATGGCGAAGCTCGGCATCCGGGTGGACAGCGCGACCGGCGGGCTGCCGCTGACGGTGCACGGCGTCGGCCACGTGCCGGGCGGCGCGGTCAGCCTCGACTCCTCGGCGTCCAGCCAGATGGTGTCCGGCCTGCTGCTGGTGGGCGCCGACTTCGACGACGGGCTGCGGGTGCGGCACGAGGGGCCGCCGCTGACCGGTACGCCGCACGTGGAGCTGACGGTGACGATGCTGCGGGCGGCCGGCGCCGCGATCGACGCCTCGGTACCGGACAGCTGGGAACTGTGGCCGGGCCGGCTGACCGGCCGGGCCTGGACGATCGAGCCGGACCTGGTCGCGGCGGCGCCGTTTCTCGCCGCGGCGGTGGTCACCGGCGGTACGGTCCGGATCCCGCGGTGGCCGGCCCGCGCCGCGCAGCCGGCCGCCGCGCTGCACGCGGCGCTCGGCGGCTTCGGCGCCCGCTGTACGCACACCACCGCGGGGTTGCTCGTGTCGGGCTGCGACAAGCCGCACGGGGCGGAGCTCGACGTGACCCGGCTCGGCGAGCTGGTGCCGGTGCTCGCCGCCGTCGCCGCGCTCGCCACCGCCCCGTCCCACCTGCGCGGGGTGCGCCGGTTGGCGGGCGAACCCGACCTGGTCAGCGGGGTGTGCGCGGGGTTGGCGGCGCTCGGCGGCGCGGTCGACGAGACGCCGGACGGGCTGCGGATCACGCCCCGGCCGCTGCACGGCGGCGTCTTCGACACCCGGGGCGACCACCGGCTCGCCTACGCCGGCGCGGTGCTGGGCCTCGCGGTGCCCGGCGTGCAGCTGTCCGACGTCGGTACGACCGCGAAGAGCCTGCCGGGCTTCCCCTCCCGCTGGCACCGGATGCTCGCCGGTTGACCGCGGCCAGGGCGGGTGCGCCGCGTCCGGCGGTGCCGGCCGGCGACCGCCGGATAGGGTTCGGGCAGCAGGGGTCGGTCTCGACGCCACCGGGCATCGGACGACGTGACGAGATGCCGGGTGGGTGGATGGCGACGGTCAGGCGCCGGGAGTACGACGAGGACGACGTCCGGGTGCGCCCGGGTCGCGGTTCTCGCCCCCGGACCCGGATCCGTCCCCGGCACGCCGACGCCGCCGGCGGCTTCGTGGTCGGGGTGGACCGGGGCCGCTACACCTGCGTGCTGGACGAGGGCGACACGGTGACCGCCATGCGCGCCCGGGAGCTGGGTCGCAAGTCGGTGGTGGTGGGCGACCGGGTGGCGGTGGTCGGCGACCTGAGCGGCGCGGACGGCACCCTGGCCCGCATCGTGCGGATCGAACCGCGCCGGTCGGTGCTGCGGCGCACCGCGGACGACGACGACACCACCGAGCGGGTCATCGTGGCCAACGCCGACCAGCTGGTGATCGTCTCCTCGCTGCAGGACCCGCCGCCGCGCACCGGGTTCATCGACCGGTGCCTGGTCGCCGCGTACGACGCGGGGATCGAGCCGCTGCTGTGCCTGACCAAGGCCGACCTGCCGGCGGCCGACCAGTCCCGGGCGGAGCTGCTGGACTACTACGCGGACCTGGACCTGCCGCGGGTGGACACCCGGCCGGACCGGCCGCTGACCGAGCTGGTGGGCCGGCTCGCCGGCCAGCTGTCGGTGCTGGTGGGCCACTCCGGGGTGGGCAAGTCGACGCTGGTCAACCGGCTGGTGCCGGGTGCCGGCCGGGCGGTCGGGGTGGTCAGCGCGATCGGCAAGGGCCGGCACACCTCGACCAGCGCGGTGGTGCTGCCGCTGGCCGGCGGGGACGGCTGGCTGGTGGACACCCCGGGGTGCGGTCGTTCGGGCTCGCGCACGTGTCGGCCGAGTCGCTGCTGGCCGGGTTCCCGGAGCTCGCCGAGGGCGCCGCGGAGTGCCCGTCGGGCTGTTCGCACGGCCCGGACGCGCTGGACTGCGGGCTGGACGCGCTGGTCGCCGCGGGTCGGGCCTCCGCGCGCCGGCTCGCCTCGTACCGGCGGCTGCTCGCGTCCCGGTCCGGCCCCGACTGGTGAGGCCTGCACGGCGCTCCCCGGTCCACGGTGCCGGGTGCCGATCCGCCTCCGGGACGCGATCGCTACCGACCGGTAACGAGAACGGCGGAAGTCACCACTCTGGGCGATCATTCAGAAGAATTTCTCCAGGATCTCTTGAGCTGTTCCGCACGAGGTGAGAATCTGTGCCGTATCCAGCCTGATTTGGAAGTTAGTTTCGGACTCGTACCCGATGCCGGACAGGCAACGAACGGCCCGATGCTCGCCTCCACCAACCCCCTTGTGGCTGGAACATTCGGGAGGTTCACTCATGACCGGTTCCCCAGCCCGGCGAATCAGACGCCTGGTGATCGCCGCGGTCGGCATGGTCAGCGCCGCGGTGATGAGCCTCGGCATGGCCGCCCCGGCCCACGCAGCCACCTACGTCAAAGGCATGGACGTCTCCGGCTACCAGGGCAACGTCAACTGGTCGGCCGCCTGGAACAACGGCGGCCGGTTCGCCTACGTCAAGGCGACCGAAGGCACCGGCTACACCAACCCGTACTTCGCCCAGCAGTACAACGGCTCGTACAACGTGGGCATGATCCGCGGGGCCTACCACTTCGCGCGCCCGAACATCTCCTCCGGCGCCACCCAGGCGGCGTACTTCTCCGCGCACGGTGGCGGCTGGTCGGCCGACGGCAAGACGCTGCCGCCGGCGCTCGACATCGAGTACAACCCCTACAGCGGCGGTACCTGCTACGGGAAGTCGCACTCCGGCATGGTCAGCTGGATCCGGGACTTCTCCAACTACATGTACAACAAGTGGCACAAGTACCCGATGATCTACACGACGTTCGACTGGTGGAACACCTGCACCGGCAACTCCAGCGCGTTCGCCTCGACGAACCCGTTCTGGATCGCCATCTACCGCTCCACCCCGCCGACGTCGATCCCGGCCGGCACCGCCACCTGGACCATGTGGCAGTACGCCGACCACGGCACGTTCCCCGGTGACCAGGACTACTTCAACGGCAGCTACACCCGGCTCCAGGTGCTCGCCACCAACCACGACTGAGCCGGCCGCTTCACCCGCCTCGGCGCCTCTCGCCACAGCGAGGGGCGCCGAGCGCCGTCGCGGCCGGGCCGCGCGTGCGGCGCTCAGATGTCCACCGGGCCCCCGGTCCGCCAGTAGATCCCGTGCTCGCGGGACATCAGTTCCTCGTCCACCAGGTAGCGGCGCAACGACGCGTAGTCGTGGTACCAGGCGCGCAGCACCGCGTCGACGGCGCGCTCCGGGTACCGCACGCCGGGCTCGAAGCACGCGGCCAGGTGCTCCAGCACGACGCGCCGCTTGCCCCGCGCCACCGGGATGCTCACCAACCGCCCGTCGGTGACGAACGCGCGCAGCACCGCGTCCCGGTTGTCGTCGGGATCGAGCCGCTCGGCCGGCGCCGCCGGCAGGTTGTCCCGCACCGCGGTCTTGAACACCGACAGGTCGGCGGTGAACGCGCCGTCGCGCTCGGCCACCAGGCCGCGGTCGGTCAGTACGCCGAGGGCCCGGACCACGTCCCGGGCGACCAGGCCGGTCGCCTCGGCCACCGCACTGGGCGAGGTGGCGCCGAGCGCGACCGCGGCGTACGTCTTGACTCGCTCCGGCTCGGCCAGCAGCCGGCAGATGGTCTCCGGGTTCATGATCCGATTATCCGTGCGGGGCGACCGGACGGCACGCCGTCATGCGGCGCGTACCGACCGCGGGCGGCTGCGGCGCCGCGCTGGGCGGCTGGCTCTAGAGTTCTCGGCATGACCCGCGCCCACGACGACCACCTCGACGACCTGTCGCTTGCGCACGTGCTCGCCGACGCGGCCGATCGCATCTCGATGGCCCGCTTTCGCGCCCTGGACCTGCGGGTCGACACCAAGCCGGACCTGACTCCGGTGACCGACGCCGACTCGTCGGTCGAGGAGTCGATCCGGGCGTCGCTGGCCCGGGCCCGGCCACGCGACTCGGTGCTCGGCGAGGAGTTCGGCGCCAGCGACCCGGGTGACTGGCGGGGCAACCGGCAGTGGATCGTCGACCCGATCGACGGCACCAAGAACTTCGTCCGTGGGGTGCCGATCTGGGCCACCCTGATCGCACTGTTCGCCGGTGGCCGGCCGGTGGTGGGCCTGGTCAGCGCGCCGGCGCTGGGGCGGCGCTGGTGGGCGGCACTGGGCCACGGGGCGTACGCGGGGCGCAACGCCACGCACGCCAACCGGATCGGCGTGTCCGGGGTGAGGTCGCTGCCCGACGCGTCGTTCTGCTACTCGTCGCTGACCGGCTGGGAGCGGCGCGGCAAGCTCGACGGCATGCTGTCACTGACCCGGCGCAGCTGGCGGTCCCGGGCGTACGGCGACTTCTACGGCTACATGCTGCTCGCCGAGGGCGCGGTGGACGCGATGGTGGAGCCGGAGCTGTCGCTGTGGGACGTGGCGGCGCTGATCCCGATCGTCACCGAGGCGGGTGGCAGTTTCACCGACCTGACCGGGGCGCCGGCGCCGGGCGACGGCAGCGCGGTGGCGAGCAACGGTCCGCTGCACGGCGAGCTGCTCGCCGCGCTGGGCGACTGAACGTAGGCACGGAGCGACGGTACGAACACATCTGGTCACCTTCGGCGGTCGACCGGCCACCGGTGGTCGACGCCGGTTTCCCGACCCGACAATCACTGGTGTCGATGCCGTGGCGGGTAGCGCATATCCTCGCCCCGTGATGTCTGTGGGTTGGCTGAGTCTGTTCGCGATGATCGTGGCGTACGGCGTGGCCAACCTGCTGCAGTCCGTCGCGGCGAACCGGGTGCAGGTGCACGACACGCTGCACCCCGGCCTGTTCGTGCGGCTGGCCGGCCACAAGACGTACGTGATCGGCGTGGTGCTGCAGTTCGTCGGGTTCCTGCTCGCCTTCCTGGCCCGCCGCGACCTGCCGCTCTACCTCGTCCAGGCGTCCTCGGCGGCGGGCATCGGGGTGATGGTCGTGCTCGGCGTCGTGCTGCTGCGCTGGCGCATCGTGCCGATCGAACTGGGCCTGATCCTGCTGCTGACGGTCGGCATCGCCGCCCAGGTGCTCGCCGCGAAACCCGGCCCCGCGCACCGGATCGGGGCGGTCGGCGCGATCGTGCTGCTCGCCGCGATCGGTGCCATCGGTGCGCTCGCGTTGCTCGCGGTGCGGCTGCGCGGCTCGGTCGGTTCGGTGGCGCTCGGTTCGCTGGCCGGCATGGCGTTCGGCGCCGGCGCCATCGCCTCCCGGCCGCTCGCCTCCGTCCCCAGCCTCAGCGGACTGGTCACCAGCCCCCTGCTGTACCTGCTGATCCTGCACTCGATCCTGGCCCAGTTGCTGCTCGGGCTGGCGATGCAGCGGGGCAGCGCCACCGCCGCGGTGGCGGCGATGGACGCGGCGTCGGCGATCCCGGCCGCGGTCGTCGGCCTGCTGTTCCTCGGCGACGGCATCCGCGCCGGCATGCACTGGTTGGCGCTGACCGGGTTCTGCTTCTCGCTCTGCGCGGTCCTGCTGCTCAGCCGGTACGCGGAACCGCAACCGCGCCGGGTGGCCGCCGGCCAGGTCACCACCTTCGGCCCCGCCGACGTGCACTGACGCACCGGGCCGGTCAGGCGGCGCCGGGTGGCGCGGCGGTCTCCCGCAGGGCGCGCCGCCGGCCGTGCCGGCGCAGCGCCACCACCAGGCAGACGATGCCGGCGAACAGCAGGCCGCCGCACGGACAGGCGATCGCGGCGACGATCCCCCCGACCAGTCGCGGGCCGCTGAGCATCGCGCCGATCGCGAGCGCCTTCCGGCCCGAGGAACTGGTGCAGGTCAGCCGGTAGCTGCCGGCCCGGTCGGCGCGCAGCTGGTAGCGGGCAGACCAGGACTCGCCGCCCTGGGTCACCGTCAGCCCGGACGTCTCGGACAGCGCCAGCCCGGCCGGGCTGGCCGTACAGTGCAGGTCGCCGCCGGCGGTGTCGCCGGAGACGTACAGGGTGCGGCGCTGCCCGGCGGCCAGCGACAGCCGCACCCTCTGGCCGGTGTCGAACCGCTGCAGGTCGCCGAGCGCCGGGCGCAGCGCGAACAGGAACGCGCCGATGCCGGCGGCGACCCCGAGCACCAGCACCGCGATGGCGATGCCGTACCAGAGGCGGCGGGGGCGGATCGTCGGCTGCTCGGTCATCCGTTCAGCCTGCCAGGTGGCCGCCAGCCCGGTACGCCGCCACGCCAACCGGCCCCCGCCCGCCGGCGGTGCGGCCCGTCAGCGTTCCGCCGCGGGGCCGAGGACCGGCTTGATGTCGACGATCGGGGTGCCGTCGAGCGCCTCCAGGTCGCGGACCCGGATCCGCAGTCCGTCGATCGCGACGATCCTCACCCGGTGCAGGCCGACCGGGTTCGGCCGGTCCGGCGACCGGGTGGCGAACACGCCGGTGACCGGCCGGTCTGCGTCGCCGCGCGGATGCACGGCGAGCACCTGCCGGTCGGCCCGGTGCAGCCAGGTCAGCACCAGCACGTCGGTACCGGCCGTCAGATCGCGCATCGCGTCGGCCACCGCGGCGTCCAGCACCAGCCAGGCATCGGGCGCGCCCTCGTCGCCCTGCCGGGGCGCCTGGTCGCGCCGGGTCAGCGGCGACTCGACCCGCCCGATCGGCCGGAGCAGGTAGCCGTCGCGGTCAGTCTCGTCGGTCGGCAAGGTATTCCTCCCAGGTTCGTCCGGCCGCCACGGTGGCGCCCCGGTCGGGTAGCAGCGCGCCGGCCCGGACCGCGCCGAGGCCGGGCACCGGTACCGGCAGTACCGGCCGGCGCCGGCCCGTCACTTTCAGGTAGGTACGGATCAGGTCGGCGAAGCTGGCCTCCGCCGGCCCGCCGAGATCGGGCACCCGCCCGGCCGGCGCCCCGAGCGCCAGCTCCACCAGGCGCTCCGCCACGTCGACCGGGTCGACCGGCCGCACCCGGAAGCCGGCCGGTACCGGCACCACCGGCAGCCGGCCGAGCGTGCCGGCGCCGCGCGCGATCAGGTCGTAGAACTGGGTGGCCCGCAGCACCGTCCAGCCCAGCCCGGACCGCACGACGGCCTGCTCGGCGGCCAGCTTGGCCCTGAAGTACCACCAGCGGAGCCGGTCGACGCCGACGATCGAGACGTGCACCAGGTGCGGCGGGTCCGGTCGCGCCGCGGCGGCCTGCACGAGGTGCTGGGCGGCCGTGTCGTCTCCGGTGCGGTCGCTGGCGCAGTGCACGATGGTGGTGGTGCCGGCGACGGCGGCGTCGATGCCGGTGCCGGCGACGAGGTCACCGAGCACGTGCCCGACGCCGTCCCGGTCGTCGTGCCGGTGCCGGGACAGCACCCGAACCTGGTGGTCGCAGCGGCGCAGCCGGTCGACGACCAGCCGGCCGAGGGTGCCGGTGCCGCCGGTGACCAGTACGAGCGAGGACATCGCGGCGGCTACTTCTTCTCGAAGAACGCCAGTCGGTACCCGTCCGGGTCGAGCAGGTCGAACTCCCGGTTGCCGGTACGCCCGCGCGCCGGCTTGTTCTCGGGGCGGAAGCCGGCCGCCAGCACGCCCTGGTAGTACGCGTCCAGGTCCTCCACCTTGAGGTAGGTGGTGCTGCCCGCGCCGCTGGCCGGTTCCCCGGCGACGAACGTCAACCAGAACCAGTTGACGTAACAGGTCATCCTGCCCTCCTCGGACCTACCCGGCCGGAACCCCAGCGCCTGATAGAACTCCGCGGTCCGGGCCAGGTCGGCGACCTGGTAGGTGAGGCCCGAGATGCTGCTCGGTTTCACGTCGACTCCTCTCGAGGTCTGCTCCGTCACCCACCTGACCGCCGGCGTGCCGACAATGTGACCGCGGGCCGCGAATCAGTCGGGTGACACCTCGTCTCGCTCCCGCCGGGCCCCGTCCCGGTCCGGCGGGAGGGAGCCGACCCGGTCCCGCCGGGCCCCGTCCCGGTCCGGCGGGAGGGAGCCGACCCGGTCCGGCAGGACCACGTCGAGGGCGCGCAGCCGGGCCGGGTCGGCCAGGATCTCGATCTCGGTGATGCGGTCACCGACCACCGTGAGGGTGAACACGACCCGTACCTCGCCGCCGACGCTCCACACCAGCGCGGCGGCACCGTCGACCAGCGCGAACCGGGCCGCCCGGGCCCGGCCGGCGAACTGCTCGGCGACCGCGGCGGCGCCGACCACCCCGGTACTGGCCCCGGTCGCCACCGCGGCGGCATCGGCGCGCAGCACCGCGTCGGGGTCCAGCAGCGCGAGCAGCGCGGCGAAGTCACCGTTGCGGGAGGCGGCCAGGAACGCCTGCACGACCGTACGCTGGCGGGCCCGGTCCGGTTCGGGCCGCGCGCCGGATTCGCGTACCCGGCGGCGCGCCCGGCTGGCCAGCTGGCGGACCGCGGCCGGGGACCGGCCCGCGATGTCGGCGATCTCGTCGAACGGCACCGCGAACATGTCGTGCAGCACGAACGCCAGCCGCTCCGCCGGCGCGAGCCGGTCCAGCACGGTGGACAGGGCCAGCCCGACCGACTCGGTCAGCTCCGCCTCGGCCGCCGGATCGGCTCCGCCGGCCGGCGGTTCGTGGTCCTCCAGCGGCTGCTCCCGGCGGGTCTGCCGGGCCTGCAGCATGTTCAGGCAGATCCGCGCCACCACCGTGGTCAGCCAGGCGGGCAGGCTCCGCACGTCGCCGCGGTCGGCGCGGCTGAGCCGCAACCACGCCTCCTGGACCGCGTCGTCGGCCTCGCTCGCCGAGCCGAGCATCCGGTACGCCACCGCGCGCAGCCGCGGTCGAGCCCGTTCGAAGCCCTCGGCCAACTCCTCCACGTCACATTCCTTCCCGCGTGACCGTCATCAGTGGGGACACCGAACACCGACCATCACGAGGAGCTACACCACGACAGGCGTGCATCCATCATCCACCCGCGAACCCGCCCGGGCCCCGAGAGCCCGCCTCGAGGTCCGGGCCGGGGACTTCGAGGCAGCCCCTAGTCCAGCACCGCGGGGTCGGCTTCCAGGAGGCGCGGGCTGCCCCCGTCACGCGGGTCGAGCAGCAGGTACGCGGTGTCCGGCAGGGCGCGCAGGAACTCCGGTGTCGGCGCGTACCGGGCGGCCGCCGGCACGCCGGGCTCGGCGCCCGGGCGCCAGGGGTGCGGCGGCAGGGGCGGCACCGGCGGCGGGGCCGGCAGCCGGCCGGGCGGCTCCGGTTCCGGGCCGCCGCGCCGGGCGGCGGTGGGCTCGGCGCGGGCCATCGTACGGTCGGCGACGAGCAGCTCGATCCCGGCCGGCAGCAGCCGGGCCGCCTGCGCGGCCTGGGCGGCGCCGGGCTGGCGCATCAGTACCGTCGCGTCGGTGCCGGTGGGCGCCGTGGCGTCGCCACGCAACCGGCGGTAGAGCAGCAGCAGCCGGATGCCGCGCCGGCGGGCCAGCGTGTCGAGCCGCTCCAGCTGGGCGCGGCGCAGCCCGTCCGCACCGGCGACCACGAGCAGCCGCGCCGGGCCCGACTCCTGCGGTACCAGCCGGCGCACCTGGTGCAGCAGGGTGCCGGCGAGCACCTGCGCGAGCAGGCCGGTGGACAGATCCTCCTCGTCGCCGGCCAGCTGCATGACGCGCAGCTGGGCGTGCGGATCCCGGTACGGGCGGACCCCCGGGTCGTGCTCCTCCAGCAGCGCGAGCTGCTCGGCCGCGGCGGCCAGCCGGCGCAGTCGGGTCGCCGCGGTCTGGCTGCCGACCTGACGCAGCGCGGCGGCGAGGTTGGCGCGTTCGGCCGCGGTCAGCGCGTCGCCGTCGGCGACCACCCCGTCGAGGGCCCGCAGGGCGGCGCCGACCCGGCGGAAGGTGACCGGGCCACGCAGCGCGGTCACCGCCTGCCCGACCAGGCCGGCGTCGCCGGAGCGGTCGCCGCTGTCCGAGTCGCGGTCGACCGCGTGGACCGCCTCGGCCAGGACGGTACCGACCTGCGCGGGAGCCAGGTCGGCGAGCAGGCCGACCGACGGCAGGTGGTCGGGCAGGGTCAGCAGGTCGAGCCGGTGCCCGGCGGCGCCGGCCACCCGGACCAGGTCGCGGGCGGCACTGCTGCCGGTCAGGTCGAGGATGGTGACCGAGCCGCCGGAGCCGATCACCGAACCGGCCACCGTGGACAGCAGCGCGGCCCAACCGCGGTCGGTCCCGCCGTACACGTCGACGTGCTCGGCGCCGGCCGGGCGCAGCGGCCGCCACCGTCCCGCCGGTGCCTCCGGCGCGGGTGCCGGGACCGGCTCGGCGTGCCGGGCACAGCGCCGCAGCCACCGCTGGTGCTCGGCGTCGGCGTACCGGGCGGCGAACCGGCGCGGCAGCACCAACCCGGCGGTGCCGGCCACCGCCAGGACCGCGCAGCCGCTCCCGATCAGCGCCAGGATGCCGTTTGCCAGCGCGGCGGCGAGCGCGAACCCGACGACCGCGAGGGCCGCGGCGGCCGCGGTCGGCCACCGGTAGCGCAGGGTCCGGCGGCCGGCGGCGGCGTACCGCTCGGCAGCCGCGTCGGCCCAGTCGGGGTCGGGTACCGACGGGGTCGCCGGCGCGGCCCGTTCCGGCGCCGCCGCCGGCAGAAGCCGGTACTCCCAGCCCCACCGCTCGCCGGGAGCGAGCAGCGCCGTCGACCGGCGCTCGCTGCCCCGGGTCACGCCGGCTCCCCCGGCCCCGGATCCGCCTCGTTCGGCCCGGCGGTCGGCGTGCCCGGCGATGCGGCCGGCGGCGTGGCCGGTCTGGCCGGCCGGGTGGCCGGCGGCGGATCCGGCGTGGCGGCCGGCGCTGCCGGCCCGTCGCGGTCGTCGGCCGCCGCCGGTCGTCGGGCGACCGATGACCGGCCGGCCGGCTGCGGGTCGGCCGACGGTGGGCCGCCCGTCCACTCGGCCGGTGCCGGGCCGGCCGTGGGTGGGCGGGGCGGCTGCGGATCGGGCGGCGCGGCGACCGGGTCGGCGCCGGTCGCCGCCACCGGGGACGCGTCCTCGGTGCCGGCTCGCATCGGCCGGTCCCGGGCCAGCCGGTCCAGCTCGGCGGCGAGGTGGTGCAGGTGCCGCGCGGCGCCGCGGTGGTCGGCGTCGCGTCGTTCGTCGTCGGCGCCGGTGAAGCGGCGGTCGCAGCCGCCGCAGTGGGTGGCGAGCCGGTCGCTGATCGCCGGGCAGGCCGGGCAGCGCCGCCGGGTCAGGTCGAGGCGCGCCCGCGCGGCCCGCTCGTGCAGGTCGGCGGCGGCAGCACCGCGGTCGGTGGCGGCCCGCAGCCGGCCGGGCAGTTCGGCGTCGGACAGTGGCCGGCCGTCGACGGCCAGCGCGGCCTCGGTGAGCCGGCCCAGCGCACGCCGGGCGGGCCGGCCGCCGGCCGGCTCGGCGCCGACGGTGACCAGCAGCGGGTACCAGCCGAGTACCGCCAGTCGCAGCGTGCCGGCGGCCGGGCCACGGTGCCAGCGCCGGGCCCCGGCCGGGTCGGGGTCGGGGTACGGGCGCCAGCCGTCGGCCGCGGTGACCGCGTCGTCCAGGACCGCCGCGGCCGGCTCGGTCAGGTACGGGACGGGCAGCAGCAGGTGCACGTAGTGCCGTCCGGTCCAGCGTCGGCGCAGCGACACGCCGTCCGGCTCGGTCACCTGGCCCTCCCGCGCCACCCGCCGTCGTCCTCACGCTCCGTGTGCGCAAGAAAGCACGCACCGGGTGGGAAACAGCCCATCCGGTCGGCCGCGAGCCTACCGCCACCCGTCGGATCACCGATCGAGGCCTTACCATCCACGGCAGAGGGCTACATGGGGCCTCGCGAACCTGTCGTCGAACGGTGGGCGCCGCCGACCTTCAAGGCACGGGGGCAGGCACGGTGTCGGAGGGCGCATCGCCGATGATCCTCCGTCGCGCCTACCCCGGGGCACCAGGTGTTAGCGGTGGGGTGTCCCGGCCGGCGGATCCGGTAGCGTCCCGGATCCCGGTCACCGGCCCCATACCGCTCGCATGCAGCAAAGGGTCAGTTCAGAATGGCGTCGATGGCCGGGCCCAACAGGCTCCGGCGCGCATTCCGAACCGACCTCAAAGCCGATGCGGCCAGTCACGGCCGCACATCGCCTGTCACCGGGGAGGCGCTCGTATCGTGCTGGAGGCCGTTGGACTCCGACCGTCAGAGTGGCGTGCGTACCACGTCCTGATGCGCCTGCCCACAGGCACCGCCGAGGAACTCGCGGAGCGTCTGGGGCTGGACATCGACGAGGTCGCCGCCGCGTTGGCCGTGCTGCAGCGGCGGAAGGCGGTCACCCGGACCCCGGACGACCCGCGCCGGTTTCGGGCCGTACCCCCGGACCTCGCGTTCGGGCCCGAGCTGCGGCGCCGGCAGCGCGACCTCGCCGTGGTGGAGGAGGCCGTCGACCGGCTATCCACGGAATACCGCAACCAGCTCGCACTGCGCGGCGCCGGTGAGCTGATCGAGGTGGTCTTCGGCGAGGCGATCGGACCACGCATCGTGGAACTGGAGCGCAAGGCGCAGAAGGAGGTCTGCGGCATCATGAAGTCGCCGACCTTCGCCATGCGGCCGTCCGAGAACGTCGCCGAGATGGAGGGGCTGCGCGCCGGGATCGCCTACCGGTCGATCTACCCGCGCGAGGTGTTGACGATCCCCGGCGACCCGTTCGAGCTGGTCAAGTCCGTGCGTCATGGCGAACAAGCACGCGTCATCGACGAGACACCACTCAAAATGATCATGGTGGACCGGGCGGTGGCGGTGGTACCGGTCCTACCGGCCGATTCGCCCGAGCCATCGGCACTACTCGTGTACCCGAGCGGCCTGCTCGATGCGCTGGTGGCGCTGTTCGAGGCGATCTGGGAGAATGCCACGCCGCTGCTCGCCACCGACGACGCGGTAGAGCCCGCCGGCGAGAACGCCCCGTCGGCTCAGGATCTGCACCTGCTGTCACTGCTGCTTGCCGGTTTGACCGACCAGGCCATCGCCGCGCAGCTCGGGCTCTCGATGCGCACCGTGCAACGCCGCGTGCACGGTCTCATCGAGCTTGCCGGGGTGCGTACCCGGTTGCAGCTGATCTGGCGGGCCGCCCACCGCAACTGGCTGTAGCTCGGGCGCGACGACCGTCGAGGTGAAGTACGAGGCTGGGCCGGCCCGTGGAGGTTGCGGGCCGGCCCAGCGGGTCAGGGGTCGACCGTCACGCCTTCTTCAGCGTGACGTCGAGCCGCACCGTCTTGCCCTGCCTGATCGTCACCGACTTCACCTGCGGGTGGTACCCGGGCTTGGCGACGATGACGGTCACCGGACTGTTGCGGTAGTCCAGCCACAACGCGAAGTGGCCGTCCCCGTCGGTGGTGAGCAGGTAACCGGCGGCCCAGCCGTCGATCTCTACCTGGGCGCCGGCCAGCGGCGTTACGGCACCGCTGCCGTCATCGGCCGAGACCGTACCGGTGATCTTGCCCCAGGTCGACGGTGGCGCCACCTTCATGGTCACCGCGACCGGGGTGACCAGGTACGGCGTGTCGGTGGCGACGCTGAACTCGGCGGCGTACTTGCCGGGCTGAGTGACCGCAGGGTCCGACGCGTCGACGGTCACCTTCACCCGCTTGCTCGCCCCCGGGGCGAGCAAGAACTTACCGGCGCTCAACGACAGCCAGGAGACGTCCTCGCCACTGCCCTGGTCGTAGCCGGACAGCACCGACGAAGAGCCGGTCGGCGCGGTGTTGGCACCGCCCGGGTTGCCCCCGATCTGGTAGAAGCCGAGCGCGCTGCCGCCCCGGTAGATCGCGGCGTTGGCGTTCGGCAGCGCCGTCCACGAGTTGGTCTGCGGGTCGTAGGCGAACCCCTGGTTGGTCAGCGCGGCACTGCCGTTGGTGACGCCGCCGGAGACCAGCAGCAACCCGTTGGCCGCGGTGTAGGCCGAACCCCACAGGTCGGCCGGCAGGTCCGCGATCGGTGACCAGCCGTCGGTGGCCGGGTCGTACACGTAGCCGCTGGTGCCGGCGCCGGAGCCGCCGGCGCAGTAGAGCTTCCCGGCGATCGCACCGCAGGACTGCCAGGCGGTCGCGACCGGGTAGTCGGCGGCCTGCGACCAGGAGTCGGTGGCCGCGTCGTACACCAGGACCGTTTTGACCCCACAGGTGGAGGTGCAGCCGCCGACCGAGTACAGCTTGCCGCCCAGCACCGCGCTCCCGGCACCGGCGTACGCCTTCGGGGCGGTCGCACCGGTCGACCAGGTGTTGCTGGCCGGGTCGTAGATCTCCAGCTTCGTGTCGGTGCTACCGCTGGCGGTCCAGCCGCCCACGGCGTAGAACTTGCCGCCGATGAAACCGTGCGCCGGGGTGCCGTCGCGGGCGTCTGCGGCGCTTGCGCCCTGGGTCCAGCTGCCTGCCACCGGATCGTAGACGTACAGGTGGTTGGTCTCGCCGGTGCCGGTGAAGCCGAACGCCGAGTAGACCTTCCCGTGGTACTCGCCGGCGGCGTTGTCCTGGACGGCCAACGGCAGGTTCGCGATCGGGGTCCAGGCGTCACCCGACGCCCCGGTGTCGGGTGCGGCACCGGTCGCCGTTCCGCGATGCCGCAGCGGCGAGACGTCCGCCTTGACCACCTTCCTGGGTGCGCCGGTCTGCGTCGCCTGGATCTGGAACCCGCCGGAATGTTCGGCGAGCGACACGCTGGCCGGCTGGCCACCGGTGTTGGTGACGGTCACCGATCCGGTCGCGGTCCCGCCGTCGAGGTCCAGTGCCTTGCGGATCGACTGCTTGGACAGGCTGATGCGGCCGGCGGTCAGGGTGATGTTGGCGTGCGTGACATCGTCCGGCCGTACCGCCACGGCGGCAGTCGCATCGTGGTAGCGCGCCTTCGCGGCGGTGAACGGGTGCGAACCGGTCAGGGACGAGAACATCCAGTAGAAGCCGGTACCGGCGGCCGAGTCCGTCGTGGTGGCGGTCTCGGTCGGTGCGTCGCCGCTGGTCACCGAGGCAGACTCGACACCGGAGCCGGTGTTCGCGTCGAGCACCCGGCCGGCGACCAGCCCGCCCGGTTTCGGGGTGCAGTCGAGGTTTCCAAGGAATACGTCGTCGACTTCCCAGTAGAAGCCGGCGAGCGCGGTATAGCGGAACCGCACCTGCACCGACGCCTGGTAGGCGGCGGTGGTCAGCTGGATCTCCTGGTGCCCCTTGGTCGCCGCGGTCCGGTGCCAGACCGTGCTCCAGTTGGCACCGCCGTCGATCGACAGGTCGACATCGGCGACCTGGGTGAGCCCACCGGAGAAATTGGTGTCGAACGCCAGCCACGGGTTGGCCTGATCGGACATGTCGACCATGGGAGTCAGCAGGCTCGCGTCCCACTTCTGGCTGGTGACCGGCCCGGTCGCCTCGAGGATGGCGAAGTTGCCGGACCCGCCGGTGCCGTTGCCGCGGTGCACCGGGTTGTCGAACACCCAGTTTCCCCGGCCAGTGGCGTCGACGTCGGTCCACCCGTCCGGGATCGTGGTGGCGTCGAACGTCTCGGTCAGGCCGTCCTTGGTCTGGGTGTATCCGGGTGCCGTACAGGCCTGCTGGTCCACCAGCAGGGTCAGGTTCTTGTGCACGTCGGTGTCGCGGACGCTGACCGCCGCGTCGGTACCGGTGTAGCCGGGCAACTGCGCGGTCGCGTGCACGGTGTAGTCCTTGCCCGTCGGCAGGCTCAGCGAGTACTTGCCGGTGTACGGGTTGGTGTAGACCGGGCCGCCGGGCACGCCGTCCACGGTGATCTTCGCGTACAGCGGCCAGTCGTGGCCGGAGCCGTCGGTCACCTTGCCGGTGACGGTGTGGGTGGCGATCGGGTCCAGGGTGAAGTCCGCCGTGACGCTGCCGCCATCGGCGACGGTGACCGACGCCGTGCTGCTCTGGTAGCCGTATGCCGCAGCGGTCGCCCGGTAGTCGCCCGGCGGCACCGACATCGTGTACGAGCCGTCGGCGGCCGAGGTCGCCGTGTCGGAACCGACCGAGATGGTGGCGCCGGCGATGGCCGCGCCGCTGCCGGAGCTGGTCACCGTGCCGGCGACGGTACCGTGTGGCCCCGAACGGAACGCGCCGAGCCCGTTCGGGGTGCCGAGGCCGGTCGGGCCGTCGTAGCCGGTGCCGGCGGTGCACCAGTATGCCGGGGTGCAGGAACCGTTCTCCCCGTCGGTGACGTCGTTGAGCGCGCCGACCTTGGCATAGGGGTAGGCGTTCGGGTAGGAGCCCGCCACCGGCGCACCGGCGTCGGCGTAGACGCCGGCGATGATCGGCGCCGAGGCGCTGGTCCCGCCGTACTGGGCCCACCCGCTGGCCTGGTATGAGTTGTACACGGCGACACCGGTAGTGGGGTCGGCCACCGCGGACACGTCTGCCACGCTCCGCATATCGCAACCCGAGTCGTGCTGGAACGCCGGTTTCGGCTCGTACAGCGAACAGCCGGATCCAGGGCCGCCGTAGGAGTTGTGCCAGACGCTCTCCGACCAGCCGCGCGGACTACTGTCCCGGATCAGGGAGGTACCACCGACCGCGGTGACGTATTGGGAGGCGGCGGGGAACGCCACGCCGTAGGCGTCGTCACCGGTGGAGACGGTGATCGCCACGCCCGGGTGGTTGTAGTACTGCTGCTCATAGGTCAGCTCGTCAGGCGACTCGCCGCTGCCCGGGTCGGAGCTGTAGCCGGTGCCGTACGAGTTCGACACGTACTTCGCGCCGAGTTCCACCGCGGTGTTGACCGACGTACCCAGGTCCTCGAACGACGCGGAATCGGCCTCCACCAACAGAATGTTCGCGTTCGGCGCGGCAGCCGAGACCATGTCCAGATCCAGCGAGATCTCCCCGGCCCAGCCGGCGTCGGGCGCCGGGTAGGTAGTTCCGCCGGTCTGGTCGACCTTGCTGAAGCAGCCACTCGCACTCGTACACGCCGGCAGCCCGTACTGCTGCCGGTAGACGGCCAGGTCCGCCTCGGCGTTCGGATCGTCGTAGGCGTCCACGATCGCGACAGTGGTACCCGCGCCGCCGTCGGCCGGCAGGTTGTACGCACTGCGCAGATCACTCGGCCCAAACCCGGACGGCGTGGAGTTGGGCTGAACTCCCTTGGCGCCGACCACATCGGTGCGCCGCAACGAGAAGCAGGTGAACTCGCCGGGATCGGCGGTGCCACAGACCGGCTCCACGTTCAGTTTCGCCGTCGGCGGGTCCGGTGGCGCGGCGAATGCCGGGGCGGCCAGTCCCAGCCCGATCATGCCCACTGCGGACGCCACGGCGAGACTACGGATACCCGCTCTCGCTCGTCGACCTCCGACTCTGGTGCGTCTCAACTCACGACCTCCTGAGGTCTTGCGCTACCGGTTGCCACCGCGAAGGCGAGCAACGGCGTGGCGACGAACCACGTCGGCGACCAGAATCCCCAGCCGGCATGGTGCGGAACAATGGGCGCGGGCTGGCGGGGTTTCGCCATGACCATGAACCGCCGTACCGAGTGCTGCCGGCGACGCGAGCCGGCGTTCGGCAGGCCCCGACTGCCGGGATGGGCCCACCGACCCGATCTCGGTGGCACGGCGGCCACGCCGACGGCCGGCCCGGGCAGGCCCGGACCGGCCGTCGATCTGTTGCATGTGCCGGAATCCAGATCGAGTTCCCGGCGGTCTGTCGCCTCGGTCGTCTCGAAGCCCGCGGCGCGACCTTCGAGGCACGCCCTACAGTCGCAGCAGGGTGACATCGACCGTGACGGTCTTGCCCTCCTTGATCGTCGCGGTCTTGACCTGGGGGTGGTAGCCGTCCCTGGCGAAGATGACGGTCAGCGGACTGTTCCGGGAGTCCATCCACAGCGCGAAGTGGCCGTTGGAGTCGGTCTTCACCAGGTAGCCGGCCGACCAGCCGTCGATCTCCACCGAGGCGCCGGACAGTGGGGTCACGGTGCCGTGTCCGTCGTCGGCCGACACCGTACCGGTGATCTTGCCCCAGGTGCTCGGCGGAGTGGCGTGCATCGTCACACCGATCGGCGCAATGCTGTATGGCGTGTCGGTACCGACGCTGACCGCGGCGGTGTAGTCGCCGGGCTGGGCCACGGCCGGGTCGGTCGGGTCGACGGTGATCTTCAACTTCCTGCTGGCGCCCGGCGCCAGAGTGAACGTGGTTCGATTGAGCGACAGCCAGGTCACGTCGGTGTCGCCGCCCTGGTCGTACCCGGCCAGTACCGATCCGGTCGCCACCGGCGGCGACGAGGAACTGACGCTGCCGCCGATCCGGTAAAAGCCCAGGGCGCTGCCGGAACGGTACACCGCCTCGTTGGCGTTGGGCAGCGGCGTCCAGGTGTTGTCGTCCGGGTCGTAGGCGAACCCCTGGTTGGACACCGCCGAGCTGTTGTCCGCCACGCCACTGGACACCAGCAGCCGCCCGTTGGCCGCCGCGTACGCCGAACCCCACAGGTCCAGTGGCAGGTCCGCAATCGGCGACCAGGTGTCGGCGTTCGGGTCGTAGACGTACCCGTGTCTGGTCGACGCCGAACCGATTCCGCCGGCGCAGTAGATCTTGCCGGCGATCGCGCCGCAGGACTCCCAGGAGATGGCTTCCGGGTAGTCGGCGGCCTGCGACCACGTATCGGAGGCCGAGTCGTACACCATCACGGTCCTCTGACCGCATTCGCTGGTGCAGCCACCGATCGAGTAGAGCTTGCTGCCGAGCACCACGCTTCCGGCACCGGCGAACGCCTTCGGCGCCGTGGCACCGGTCGACCAGGTGTCCGACGACGGGTCGTAGATCTCCAGCTTTGTGTCCGGGGTGCCGTTGTCGGCCCAACCACCGACGGCGTAGAACTTGCCGCCGATGAACCCGTGCGCCGGGTCACCGGATCGGTTGTCCGACGCGCTGGCACCCTGGGTCCAGGTGCCGCCGGCCGGGTCGTAGATATACATGTTCTTGATGTCGCCCGAGCCGGTGAACCCGTACGCCGAGTAGAGCTTGCCGCCGTTGACGCTGACGGCGTTGTCCTGCAACGTGGTGGGCGCGTTGGCGATCGGTGTCCACGCGTCCGCGGACGGCGCGTCGTCCTGCGGAGCGGTGCCGGTCGCGGCACCGTTGTGGCGCAGCGGTGAGACGTCCGTCTTCACCAACTGCTTCGGCGCGCCGCTGGGCGTCGACTGCATCGAGAAGCCGCCGCTCTGCTCACCCAGGCGCACCGTCGCCGGCCGGCCGCCGGTGTTGGTCACGGTGACCGCGGCCGTGGCGGGAGCGCCGTCGAGGCTCACTGTCTTGCGGACCGACTGCTTCGACAGCGCGATCTGACCGGCGGTCAACGCGATGTCGGCGGGGTCAGCGCGTCCGGCGCCACCGCGACGGTGGCGGACTCGGTGTGGTAGCTGGCCTTGGTCCCGGTGAAGGTGTGCGACCCGGTCAGCGACGAGAACATCCAGTAATAGCCGGGTACACCCGCCGCGTCGGCGGTCGTCGCGGTCTCGGCCGGCTTGTCCTTGCTGACCACCGACACCGAGTCCAGGCCGTCGCCGGTGTTGGCGTCGGTCACCCGGCCGGCGACCAGTCCACCGTGTACCGGCAGGCAGGAGATGTCGCCGAAGAACACGTCGTCGACCTGCCAGTAGGAGTAGGCCGTATTGCCTGTGTAGCGGAACCGCACCCGCACGTCGGCGTGGTTCGCCGCGCCGGGCAGATCGACCTCCTGGTGGCCGCCGGCGTAGCCGGTCTTGCGCCAGGCGTTGGTCCAGGTCGAGCCGCCGTCGGTGGACACGTCGATGTCGGCGACCTGGGAGGACCCACCGACCCGGTAGGTGTCGAAGGTCACCGTGGGGTGGTCCTTGTTGGACAGATCCACTGACGGGGAGACCATCGATGTGTCCCGAGCACCGGTACCAGTGGTCCCGTCGGCGATGGCGAAGTTGCCGGTACCGCCGGTGTAGTTGGTCTGGTGGCCGGGGTTGTCGAAGGCCCAGCCGCCGTTGCCCGTGGCGTCGGTGGTGGTCCACCCGGCCGGCGTGGTGGTGGTGTCGAACGTCTCGCTGACGCCGGTCTTGGTAATGGCGTAGCCGGGAGCGGCGCACGCCTTCTGGTCCACCACCGGCTTCAGGTTCCGCCGGATGTCCTTGTCGGCGACCTTCACCGTGGAGTCAAGCACCGTGTAGCCCGGCAGTTGCGGGGTGGCGTGCAGCGTGTAGTCGCTGCCCGTCGGCAGGCTCAGCGAGTACTTGCCGGTGAACGGGTCGGAGTAGACCGGCCCACCGGGCACGCCGTCCACGGTGATCTTCGCGTACAGCGGCCAGCCGTGGCCGGAACCGTCGGTCACCTTGCCGCTGACCGTGTGGGTGGCGAGCGGAGTGAGCGCGAGGTCGGTCGTGACGGTGCCGCCGTCCGCGACGCTGATCGAGACGGTCTTCGGGTCGAAGCCGTACGCCGCGGCGGTCACCTGGTAGTCACCCGGCTGCACCGACATCGTGTACGAGCCGTCCGCGCCGACGGTGGCGGTGCTGCCACCGATATTGACCGACGCGCCGGAGATCGCCGCACCGGTGCTGGCGTTGGTGACTGAACCCGACACCGTCCCGTGTGGCCCGGCCCGGAACGCGCCGAGCCCGTTCGGGGTGCCGAGGCCGGTCGGGCCGTCGTAGCCGGTGCCGGCGGTGCACCAGTATGCCGGGGTGCAGGAACCGTTCTCCCCGTCGGTGACGTCGTTGAGCGCGCCGACCTTGGCATAGGGGTAGGCGTTCGGGTAGGAGCCCGCCACCGGCGCACCGGCGTCGGCGTAGACGCCGGCGATGATCGGCGCCGAGGCGCTGGTCCCGCCGTACTGGGCCCACCCGCTGGCCTGGTATGAGTTGTACACGGCGACACCGGTAGTGGGGTCGGCCACCGCGGACACGTCTGCCACGCTCCGCATATCGCAACCCGAGTCGTGCTGGAACGCCGGTTTCGGCTCGTACAGCGAACAGCCGGATCCAGGGCCGCCGTAGGAGTTGTGCCAGACGCTCTCCGACCAGCCGCGCGGACTACTGTCCCGGATCAGGGAGGTACCACCGACCGCGGTGACGTATTGGGAGGCGGCGGGGAACGCCACGCCGTAGGCGTCGTCACCGGTGGAGACGGTGATCGCCACGCCCGGGTGGTTGTAGTACTGCTGCTCATAGGTCAGCTCGTCAGGCGACTCGCCGCTGCCCGGGTCGGAGCTGTAGCCGGTGCCGTACGAGTTCGACACGTACTTCGCGCCGAGTTCCACCGCGGTGTTGACCGACGTACCCAGGTCCTCGAACGACGCGGAATCGGCCTCCACCAACAGAATGTTCGCGTTCGGCGCGGCAGCCGAGACCATGTCCAGATCCAGCGAGATCTCCCCGGCCCAGCCGGCGTCGGGCGCCGGGTAGGTAGTTCCGCCGGTCTGGTCGACCTTGCTGAAGCAGCCACTCGCACTCGTACACGCCGGCAGCCCGTACTGCTGCCGGTAGACGGCCAGGTCCGCCTCGGCGTTCGGATCGTCGTAGGCGTCCACGATCGCGACAGTGGTACCCGCGCCGCCGTCGGCCGGCAGGTTGTACGCACCGCGCAGATCCGCCGGACCGTAGCCTGACGGCGTAGCGTTGGGCTGGATTCCCCTGGCGCCCTTCACATCGGTGCGCCGCATCGCGAAACAGGTGAACTCACCCTTCTTCGCGGTGCCGCACACCGGTTCCACCTTCGGCGCCGTCGCGCCGGTGTCACCGACGGCGGGTGCGGCGAAGGCAGGAGCCTGCATTCCCAGCCCCGCCAACCCGACCGCCGCGACGAGCGCCAGGCCGTACCGACCGGCCTTCGTTCGTCGACGCACCGTTTCCCTGCCGTACACGCAGATCCTCCCTCTGGCGATTGCGCGAGTCGCACATACTGTCGACGCCGCATCGGCGCCCCACCTCGGGCCGGGGCAGGCCGGCGGACCGGACCTGCCCCGGCGTGGATCATCCCTTCGCGAGGGTCACGTCGACCTCGACCGTCTTTCCTTGCTCGATGGTCACCGTCCTGACCTGCGGTCGATAGCCATCCTTGGCATAGATGACAGTCACCGGGCTGCTTCGATAGTCCAGCCACAGCTGGTAGTGGCCGGCAGAGTCGGTGATCACGACGTAGCTGGCCGCCCAGCTGTCGATCTGCACCACCACCCCGGCGAGCGGCGTGCCGTCCGGGCCGCTGACCGTACCGCTGAACCTCCCCCACGTCGTCGGGGGCTGTACCTTCATCGCCACCGTGACGGAGGCGTCCTCGTACGGCGTGTCCGAGACGACCTCGACGGTGCCGCGGTAGGTACCGGGCTGGTTGATCTGGCCGACCGAGGCGTCGAAGGCGAGCCGCACCTTCTTGCTCTGCCCCGGCGCCAGCGTGACCCTCCCGACGCTCATCGAGAGCCAGGACACGTCGGACGCGTCGGCCTGCCCGTACCCGGGCAGCAGCGCGGCGCTCGACACCGGCGTGGGCCCGCCGGCGTTTCCACCGATGCGGTAGAGGCCGGCTGCGCTGCCACCCCGATAGGTCGCCTGGTTGGCGTTGGGCAGCGCGCTCCAGGTGTCGTCCTGCGGGTTGTAGGCGAAGCCCTGGTTGGTCACCGTGCTGGTGCTCGCGCCGCCGGAGACCAGCAGCCGCCCATTGGCCGCCGCGTACGCCGAACCGAACAGCGGGAGCGGCAGATCCGCGATCCGCGTCCACGAGTCGCTGGTCGGGTCGTACCCGTAGCTGTGGGTGGTCGGGCCCGAGCCGAGGCCGCCCGCGCAGTAGAGCTTGCCGGCGATCGAGCCGCACGACGCCCAGGAGGTGCCCTCCGGATAGTCCGCGGCCTGCGACCACGAGTTCTTCGCCGGGTCGTACACCATGACGGTGGTCTGCCCGCAGGTCGCGGAGTTGCAGCCGCCGACCGAGTACAGCTTGCCGTTCAGTACCGCACTGCCGGCGCCGGCAAACGCCTTCGGCGCGGTGGCACCGGTCGACCAGCTGTCCGTCTTCGGGTCGTAGATCTCCAGCTTCGTATCCGGGGCACCCTTGGCGCCCCACCCACCGACCGCGTAGAACTTGCCGTCGATGAACCCGTGTGCCGGCAGGCCCTCCCGCACATCGGCGGCGCTGGCCAGTTTCCGCCAGGAACCCTGGACCGGATCGTAGGCGTACATGCTGTCGAGGTCGGCGCCGCCGCTGTACCCGAAGGCCGAGTAGACCAGGCCGTCGTATACGCCGACCGCGTTGTCCTGCACGTTGGTCGGTACGTCCGCGATCGGGGTCCAGGCGTCGCCCGCGGCCGGGGCGGCGGCCGGTGCCCCGGCAGTGAACTTGCCGGTCTTCCCGGTGTGCCGCAACGGCGAAACCGTCGCCTTCACCACCTGCTTCGGCGCCTCGGTGGTCGCCGCCTGCGGCTGGAAACCACCGGCCTGCTCACCGAGCCGAATCGTCGCCGGCTGGTCGCCGGTGTTGGTCACCGTGACCGCACCCGAGGCGCTGCCGCCCCACGCGACCGTCTTCTTCACCGACTGCTTGTCGACCGTGATCCGGCCTGCAGTCAGCGTCAGGTCGGCCCGGGTGACATCGTTCGGCGTCACCGACACCGTGTCGGTCGCGGCGTGGTAGTTGACGCGGCTCGCGCTGATCGAGTGCGATCCTGTCTGCGGGTAGTACATCCAGTAGAAGCCGGCGCCCAACCCGGGCGCATCGACGGTGCTGGCGGTCTGCGACGGCTGGTCGTCGTCCACGACCGAGGCTGAGTCGACGCCGTCGCCGGTGTTCGCGTCGAGCACCTGTCCGGCGACCAGCCCGCCGTGCTGCGGGTCGCAGTAGGCGCGGCCGAGGAAGACGTCGTCGACCTCCCACCACCAGCCGTAACTGCCCCGGAACCGGAACCGGACCTGCACGTCGGACTGGTTCGCCGCGGTCGGCAGCAGCGCCTGCTGTCGACCGGAGACCGTACCGGTCTTCTTCTGCCAGGCAGTGGTCCAGGTCGAGCCGCCGTCGATCGACACGTCGACGGTCGCGGCCTGGGTGAAGTAGGGGCGGTAGTAGGTGTCGAACGTGATCACCGGTGAGTCGTTGCCGGACATGTCCAGCACCGGGGAGACCAGCGCGGTGTCCTGCGTCTTCGACGAGCCGGCGTAGGCGCTGTCGATGACGGCGAACCCGCCTGAGCCGCCGGTGGTGTTGGTGCGCTTGCCCGGGTCGTCGAATCGCCAGGCGCCGCCGCCGGTGGCGTCGGTGACCGTCCACCCGTCTGGCGCGGTCGTCGCGTCGAACGTCTGGGTACTGCCGTCGTACTTCTTGGCGTATCCCGGCGCCGCGCACTGGCTCACGTCGGGCTGCACGGACAGGTCGCGGTGCACGTCGGCGTCGCCGAGCCGCACCGCACTGGTCACCGCACGATAGCCGGTCTGCTGCGCGGCGACGTGCAGCGTGTAGTCGTGCCCGGTCGGCAGGCGGATGGAGTACTTCCCCGTGTACGGGTCGGTGTAGACCGGGCCGCCCGGCACCCCGTCGACGGTGATCTTCGCGTACAGCGGCCAGTCGTTGCCGCCGCCGTCGGTGACGGTGCCGCTGACGGTGTGCGCCGCGAGTGGCGCCAGCGCGAAGTCCGCGGTGACCGTTCCGGTGGCGGTGACGGTCACCGCAGTCGTCTTGCTCTGGTAGCCGTACGCGGCGGCCACCGCGTCATAGCTGCCCGGTGGTACGGCCAGCGAGTAGCTGCCGTCGGCGCCACTGGTGGCCTGGTCGTCACCGACCTTGATGGTCGCGCCGGCGACGGCTGCACCGCTCTTGGCGCTGGTCACGGTGCCGGACACTGTGCCCTGCGCGCCGGACCGGAACGCGGCAAGCCCGTTCGGCGTGCCGAGCCCGGTCGGGCCGTCGTAGCCGGCCCCCGCCTGGCACAGGTAGTTGCTGCACGCGCCGTTGGTGCCCGTGGTCACGTCGTTCAGCGCACGGGCCTTGGCGTACGGATACGAGTTCGGGTACGAGCCCGCGACCGGGCTGCCGGCGTCGGCGTACACGCCGGCGATGATCGGCGCCGAGGCGCTCGTCCCGCCGTACTGGGCCCAACCGGCCGCCTGGTAGGAGTTGTAGACCGCCACCCCGGTCGCCGGGTCGGCCACCGCTGCCACGTCCGCAACCGTGCGCTGGTCGCACGCGGTGTCGGACTGGAAGCTCGGCTTCGGCTCGTACTGCGAGCACCCCGATCCCGCGCCGCCGTAGCTGTTGTGCCAGACACTCTCCGACCAGCCCCGGCTGCTGCTGTCTCGGGTCAGCGACGTGCCGCCGACCGAGGTCACGTACTGCGATGCGGCCGGGAACGAGACACCGTACGAGGAGTCACCGGACGACGCGGTGATCGCGACCCCCGGATGGTTGTAATATTGCTGCTCGTAGGTCAGCTCGTCCTGCGACTCCCCGCTTCCCGGCGTGGCGTCGTAGCCAGTGCCGTAGGAGTTCGACACGTACTTGACGCCGGCCGCCACCGCGGTGTTGACGGCGGCCCCGAGGTCCTCGAACGACGCGGAGTCGGCCTCCACCAGCAGGATGTGCGCGTTCGGCGCGACGGCTGAGACCATGTCCAGGTCCAGCGAGATCTCCCCGGCCCAGCCCGAGTCAGCCTGCGGGAGGCTCGTCCCACCTCGCTGGTCGATCTTCGAGAAGCAACCGTCGGCCGTCGTGCACGCCGGCAGCCCGTACTGCTGCCGGTAGACCGCGAGGTCGGCCTCCGCGTTCGGATCGTCGTAGGCGTCCACGATCGCGACCGTCGCTCCCGCACCGCCGTCCGCCGGCAGCTGGTAGGCGCTGCGTAGATCGCCAGGCCCGTACCCCGACGGCGTCGCGTTCGGCTGGATGCCTTTCGCGCCGGCCACATCGGTGCGCCGCAACGAGAAGCAGGTGTACTCCCCCACCTTGGCCGGGGCGCACACCCGTTCTGTGTTCGGCTGGCTGGCGGACAGGTCGTCGGCGGGCGCCGCGAAGGACGGCGCCTGCGCCATCCCGAGTCCCGCCCCCACCGCCACCGCGAGGGCGAGCCCGTACCTGCCTGTTCTCGCCCATCGACGCAACGTTCTGGTGCCCTGCATCCAGGTCCTCCAACCGTCCACCCAGTGGTGCCGAGCGCCGCCACGACGCCGAACGACAACACTTCCCAACGGGCCGGTGACCAGGCAATGTAGAGCGAATGGCGGGTACGCGACATGACGACAGCTCGTCACGCCGAACGCGACGGAACATGTGCAAATCGATCACACCCAGCGAGTGCCGCCGCTCCGGCGACAGGCGGCCGCTCAGGCCCGCTCGACCCTGGTGGAGTAGGCCGGTTGGCGCTGGGTCGAACATGCCGGCCGGGCACGGGTGGTACAGCACTGGCCATGCTGGACAGGGTTGACCAACACCGGGTAAAGCGGGCAGGGCCGCGATGGGGGTGGCACGACGGCGGCGAGACCCGCCGCCGCAATGCGACCGGCGTCAGATCCAGTGCGGCAGAGGCGGGCAGGTCAACGAGGCACCGGGCGCGCCGGACCTGGGCCGGACGGGCTCGAGTCAGGCGGTCCAGGTGTTGCCGGTGATGCGCTCGTACGCCTCCTGGTAGCGGGCCCGGGTCGTCGCCACGACCTCGGCGGGTACCTCCGGGCCCGGGTAGGTCTTGTCCCAGCCCGGCACCGCGGCGGCCCAGTCGCGGATGAACTGCTTGTCCATCGCCCGCTGCGGGCGGCCCGGCTGCCACTCCTCGACGGCCCAGAACCGGGACGAGTCGGAGGTCAGCACCTCGTCGGCGAGCACCAGCTGTCCCTCGGCGTCGATGCCGAACTCCAGCTTGGTGTCGGCGATGATGATGCCGCGCTCGCGCGCCAGTTCGGCACCGCGCCGGTACACCTCCAGCGTCAGGTCACGGATGCGGCCGGTCAGCTCGGCACCGAACTCCTCGGTCACGTCGTCGAGGGTGATGAACTCGTCGTGCCCCTCGGTCGCCTTGGTGGTCGGCGTGAAGATCGGCTCCGGCAGCTTCGACCCCTCGACCAGCCCGGCCGGCAACTCGACACCCGACACCGCGCCCTGCTTCTCGTATTCCTGGAGACCGAGCCCGGCCAGGTAGCCGCGGGCGATGCACTCCACCGGCAGCATCTTCAGCGGCCTGCAGCGCACCGCGCGGCCCGCCCACTCCGCCGGCACGTCGGTACCGGAGATCACGTGGTTGGGCACCAGGTCGGCGAGCTGGTCGAACCACCACAGCGACAGCTGGGTCAGCAGCTTGCCCTTGTCCGGGATCGGCGTGGGCAGCACCACGTCGTAGACCGAGATCTTGTCCGAGGCGACCAGGATGATGTCGCCGTTGTCGTCCTCGTACAGGTCACGGATCTTGCCGCTGTACACGTGCTTCACTGCTGCTCCTGCCCCGGTCCCGGTCCACTGCCCAGCGCGTTGCTCCTGGCCAGCCTGCCACGTCGGGTCGCGGGCGGGTTCGTGGACCCCGGCAGCACGGCCGCGGGCCCGTCCGGCGCTGGGGGCCGGGCGGACCCGCGGTGACGGTGGGCCGGCTCGCCGGTTGCGGCGAGCCGGCCCCCTGCGTGCGTCAACAGCCGCCGATCATGCCTTCTTCAGCGTGATCGAGACCGTTACCGTCTTCCCCTCCTTGATCGTCACGCTCTTCACCTGCGGCTGGTAGCCGTCCTTGGCGTAGATGACGGTCAGCGGGTTGTTCCGGTAGTCCAGCCACAGCGCGTAGTGACCGTCCTTGTCGGTCTTCAGCGTGTAGCTGGCGGTCCAGCTGTCGATCTGGACGGTGACGCCGGCGAGCGGGGTGACGTTGCCCTTCCCGTCGTCGCCGGACACGGTGCCGGTGATCTTGCCCCAGGTGGACGGCGGCTGCACGTGCATCGTGACCTTCACCGGCGCCACCCCGTACGGGGTGTCCGTGCTCAGGCCGATGCCCGCGGTGTAGTCGCCGGGCTGGGTGATCTCCGGGACCGAGGCGTCCAGGCTCACCTTGATGCGCTTGCTCTCGCCCGGTGCCAGGGTGAACTGCGTGCGGTTCAGGGACATCCAGGTGACGTCCGAGTTCCCACCCTGGTCGTAGCCGCCGAGCACCTCGGAGGTGGCCACCGGCGGCACGAACGCACCGCCGGGGTTACCGCCGATCGCGTAGAACCCGATGCTGCTGCCCGACCGGTACAGCGAGGTGTTCGCGTTGGGCAGCGGGCTCCACGAGTCGTCCTGCGGGTTGTAGGCGTAGCCCTGGTTGGTGATGGCGGCACCGTTGCCGGTGACACCACCCGAGACCAGCAGCAGCCCGTTGGCCGCCGTCGAGGCCGACCCCCACAGGTCGATGGGCAGGTCCGCGACCTGGGTCCAGGTGTCCGCACCCGGGTCGTAGGCGTAGGTGTGCTTGCTCGACGAGGACGCCGAACCGCCGGCGCAGTAGATCTTGCCGGACAGCGCGCCACACGACAGCCACGAGGTGGCCTCCGGGTAGTCCGCCGCCTGCGCCCACGAGTCGCTCGCCGGGTCGTACACCGTCACGGCCTTCTGGCCGCAGGTGCTGGTGCAGCCACCGATCGAGTACAGCTTGCCGTCCAGCACCGCGCTACCCGCACCGGCGTAGATCGACGGTGCCGACGTGCCGGTGGACCAGCTGTTGCTCGCCGGGTCGTAGATCTCCAGCTTGGTGTCCGGGTTGCCGTCGGCACCCCAGCCACCGACCACGTAGAACTTGCCGTCGATGAACCCGTGCGCGGGGTTGCCCTCGCGCACGTCGGCGGCGCTGGCCAGCTGGCTCCAGCTGCCGTCCGACGGGTCGTAGACGTACAGGTCCTTCGTGTCGGCCGAGCCGTTGTAGCCGAAGGCCGAGTACACCTTGCCGTTGTAGACACCGACGGCGTTGTCCTGGATCGCGGTCGGCGCGTTCGCGATCGTGGTCCAGGCGTCGTCGGCGGCCGGTACCTCGGACGGCGGGTTCTCCGCCTTGCCCTTGGTGCCGGCGATCCGGGTGGGCGTGGTGTGCGCCTTCACCTTGTGCAGCGGGGCACCGGTCGACTTCGACTGCATCTGGAAGCCGCCCGGCTGCTCACCGACCTTGACCGTCGCCGGCTGGCCGCCGGTGTTGGTCACCGTGACGGCGCCGGTGGCGGTGCCGCCCCAGCCCACGGTCTTCTTGATCGACGTCTTGTTGACGCTGATCTGCCCCGCGGTCAGGGTGAAGTCCGCGCGGGTGACGTCGTCGGTGGCAACCGACACCGACTGCGACACCGACTGGTAGCCGCCCTTGCTGGCGGTGAACGGGTGCGCACCGGTCAGCGAGGAGAACATCCAGTAGAAACCGCCGTCGACCGCGTCGGTGGTACTCGCGGTCTCCGCCGGCTTGTCGTCGCTGCTCACCGAGGCGGACTTGATGCCGTCACCGGTGTTCGCGTCCTTGACCTGGCCCGCGACGAGACCGCCGTGCACCGGCGCGCAGTAGGCGTCACCGACGAAGACGTCGTCCAGCTCCCAGTACCAGCCGTAGTGGCCGGTGAAGTGGAACCGGACCTGCACCGCGGACTGGTTCGCCGCCTCCGGTACCTGCACCTCCTGGTGACCGGAGGTGATCCCGGTGGTCTCGTGCCAGACGTTGCTCCAGTTCGCACCGCCGTCGACGGAGACGTCCACGTCGGCCACCTGGTTGGAGTAGCCGTCGTAGTACGTGTCGAAGCCGACGGCCGGCGAGTCCACCGCGGACAGGTCGGTGACCGGCGAGGTCAGCGTCGTGTCCTCGGTCTTGGACGAACCGAGGTGGTCGCTGTCGATGATGGCGAAGCCGCCGTCGCCGCCGGTCTTGTTGCCCCGGTTGCCGTCGTCGGTGAAGCTCCAGCCGCCGTCGCCGGTGGCGTCGGTGACCGTCCAACCGTCCGGCGCGGTGGTGCCGTCGAACGACTGGTTGGTGCCGTCGTACTTCTTCGTGTAGCCCGGCGCGGCGCAGGTGGTCGCGTCGGTCAGCAGCTGCACGTTGTGGTGGACGTCGGCATCCCCGACGTGCACCGCGGTGTCCACGCCGGTGTAGCCCGGCAGCTCGGAGCTGACGTGCAGGGTGTAGTCCTTGTCGGCCGGCAGGTCGACGGAGAACTTGCCGTTGTACGGGTTGGTGTAGACCGGCCCGCCGGGCATGCCGTCCACGGTGACCTTGGAGTACAGCGGCCAGCCGTGCCCGGAGCCGTCGGTGACGGTACCGGTGACGGTGTGCTTCTGCACCGGCGACAGGGCGAAGTTCGCCGTGACGGTGCCGCCGTCCTCGACGGTGACCGACGCGGTCTTGTCCTGGTAGCCGTAGGCCGACGCGGTGGCGGTGTAGTCACCCGGCGGCAGGGTCAGCGTGTAGCTGCCGTCCGCGCCGCTGGTGGCCTGGTTGTCGCCGACCTTGACGGTCGCGCCGGAGATGGCCGAGCCGCTGCCGGCGTCGGTCACCGAGCCGGACACCACGCCGTGCGGACCGCTGCGGAACGCGGCCAGTCCGTCCGGCGTGCCCAGGCCGGTCGGCCCGTCGTAGCCGGTACCGGCGGTGCACAGGTATGCCGGGTCGCAGCTGCCGTTCGCCCCGTCGGTGACGTCGTTGAGCGCACCGGCGTTGGTGTACGGGTAGGCGTTCGGGTAGCTGCCCGCGACCGGGGTACCGGCGGTGGCGTAGACCCCGGCGATGATCGGGGACGCCGCGCTGGTGCCGCCGTACTGCGCCCAGCCGGACGCCTGGTAGCTGTTGTAGACCGCGACGCCGGTCTCCGGGTCGGAGACCGCGGACACGTCCGAGACGGCACGCATGTCACAGCCGGTGTCCTGCTGGAACGCCGGCTTCGGCTCGTACATCGAGCAACCCGAGCCGGGGCCGCCGTACGAGTTGTGCCAGACGCTCTCCGACCATCCGCGGTCGCTGTTGTCGCGCACCAGCGAGGTGCCGCCGACCGAGGTGACGTACTGCGAGGCCGCGGGGAACGCGACACCGTAGTCGCTGTCACCGGACGAAACGGTGATCGCCACGCCGGGGTGGTTGTAGTACTCCTCCTCGTAGGTCAGCTCGTCGGCGGACTCGCCGCTGCCGGGCTGCGAGGTGTATCCGGTGCCGTACGAGTTCGACACGTACTTGGCGCCCATCGACACCGCGGTGTTGACCGAGGTGCCGAGGTCGTCGAAGTTGGCGCTGTCGCCCTCGACCAGCAGGATGTGCGCGTTGGGCGCGATCGCGGAGACCATGTCGAGGTCGAGGGCGATCTCGCCGGCCCAGCCGGAGTCCGGGCTCGGGTAGTCGGTGCCGCCGCGCTGGTCCACCTTCTGGAAGCACCCGTTGTCGGTGGTGCAGGCGGGCAGGCCGTACTGCTCGCGGTAGACCGCGAGGTCGGACTCGGCGTTCGGGTTGTCGTACGCGTCGACGATCGCCACGGTCTGGCCCGCCCCGCCGTTGTCCGGCAGGTTGTAGGCGCTGCGCAGGTCGGTCGGCCCGTACCCGGACGGGGTGTCGTTCGGCTGCAGGCCCTTCGCACCGGCCACATCGGTACGACGCAACGAGAAGCAGGTGAACTCGCCGGCCTTGGCCGGCCCGCAGACCTGCTCCACGTTCGGGCGTGCAGTGGTGGCGTCCCCGGACGGCGCGGCGAGTACCGGGGTCTGCGTACCCAGGCCGCCCAGTGCCACCGCCGAGGCGACGGCGAGGCCGTACATGCCGGCTCTCACGCGTCGGTGCAGCGTTCTCTTACTGTGCATCAAGGTCCTCCCAGCCTCGCTGCACGGAGTTGTCGCCTTTGAGGTGAGGGGTCCCCGTAGCGATCAACGACCCGGTTTGTTACCGGGCTGCCGGTAACAATTCCGAAGCTATGGGTAGGCATTCAATGTCTGCCAGATGGCGGAGATGCGTCATGGCACCAGCTCGCCACACTGAATCAGTATCAAGCAGTTAAATCAACAAAAAAGTCCATAGGAGCAACAAAGGTCCTGAAACGGCACGCCTGGTAAGCCGCTGTCCTGAGGGTATGCCCAGGTCAGCGCACCAACGTCCGGTTGCCGACCCCGTTGTGTGCGTGACAGGTTTACTCGGACACGCCCCCGGCGGCACACTCTCCGCGCACACCCGGGTCGCGGCGTGTCCGGGCAGAGAGTGGAGCATCGATGATCATCGTGGCAGGGGACGCCCTCCGGTGACCGAACCACGACCGCGCCGGCTGGTGGTGGGGATCAGCGGCGCGACCGGCATCGCGTACGGCATCCGGGTGCTCGAGCTGGCCCGTACCGTCGGCGTCGAGACACACCTGGTGGTCACTCCCGCCGGGCAGCAGACCCGCGCGCACGAGACCGACCTGAGCGCCCGCGGCCTGGCCGAGCTGGCCGACGTCACCTACCGCCCGGCCGACATCGGCGCCGCGATCGCCTCCGGCTCCTTCCCCGTCGACGGCATGCTGGTGGCGCCGTGCTCGGCCCGTACGCTCGCCGCGGTCGGCTACGGGACGGGCGACAACCTGCTGACCCGCGCCGCCGACGTCACCCTCAAGGAGCGCCGCCGGCTGGTCCTGATGGTCCGCGAAACGCCGCTGTCGCTCACCCACCTGCGCGCCATGACCGCCGTCACCGAGGCGGGGGGCATCGTCATGCCGCCGGTACCGGCCTTCTATCTCCGGCCCGCCACCGTCGACGAGCTGGTCACCCACAGCGCCGCCCGAGCCCTGGACCTGCTCGGCATCGACATCGGCGACCAGCCCCGCTGGGGCGAGGTCAGCGCCGGGCACCGGCACCAGCCGACCCCGTCGCAGCCGACCTCGACGCGGGACGGCGCGACATCCGACCAGGGCCCGATCTTCGGCCCCGCACCCTCAGGAGCATTTCCGTCATGACACATCTGCGCAGCCTGCGCGACTTCATCGACGAGCTGGCCGCGATCGGCGAGATCCAGCAGATCGACGCCGAGGTCGACTGGAACCTGGAGATCGGCGCGATCATCCGTCGCTCGTACGACCTGCGCGCACCGGCCCCGCTGTGCACCAACATCACCGGGTACCAGGACAGCGGCTTCCGGGTGCTCGGCGCGCCCGGCGGCCTGAGCAACCCCGAACACCCCCTCGCGCGCATCGCCCTCGCCCTGGGGCTGCCCGCCGACGCCGCCGGCCGGGACATCATGGAGGCAATCGTCGCCGCGCGCCGACGGCCGGGCGTCCCCCCGGTGCCGGTCGCCGCCGAGACGGCGCCGTGCAAGCAGAACGTGCTGCGCGGCGACGACATCGACCTGCTGCGGTTCCCCACCCCGCTGATCCACGGCAACGACGGTGGCCGGTACATCCAGACCTACGGGATGAACATCGTCGCCACCCCGGACGGCTCGTGGACGAACTGGTCGATCAACCGCATGATGATCGCCGGCCGGGACACGCTCGCCTGCCTGATCCCGCCGCCGCAGCACCTGGGCATCATCCGCGCCAAGTGGGCCAAGCTGGGCAAGCCGATGCCGATCGTGCTGGCGCTCGGCGTCGAACCCGCACTGCCCTACGCCGGTGCGATGCCACTGCCCGAGGACGCCGACGAGTCCCACTTCGTCGGCGCCCTGTTCGGCGAGGGCGTCGAGGTGGTCCCGGCCGAGACCGTCGACCTGCCGGTACCCGCCACCGCCGAGATCGTCATCGAGGGCCACATCGCGCTCGACGACGAGGCGATGGAGGGGCCGATGAACGAGTACCCGGGGTACAACGCGCACGACGCCTCCCCCAAACCGCTGTTCACCGTCACTGCCATCACCCACCGCGACGGCGCCATCCTGCCGGTGGTGGCCGCCGGACCGCCGGTCGAGGAGGACCACACCGGTACCGGCACCATGCACGCGGCCGAGATCCTGCACCAGCTGCGCCTGGCGGGCCTGCCGGTCGCGTCCACCTGGTTCTCGTACGAGTCGGCGCTGCACTGGCTGATCGTGTCGGTCCGGCCGGAGTGGCACGAGGAGACCGGGCTGAGCTCCGAGCAGCTGGCGCAGCGGATCGGCGAGGTGGTCTTCGCCGGCAAGGCCGGTTTCGGGGTGCCGAAGGTGCTGCTGGTCGAGGACGACATCGACATCACCAAGGTGGACGAGGTCGTCTGGGCGTTCGCGACCCGCACGCACCCCGAGCACGGTGAGATCCACTTCCCGCACCGGCCCACCGCCGCGCTGTCGGTCTACCTGGACGAGTCCGAGCGGCACACCTACAACGCCGGCAAGGTGATCTACAACTGCCTGCTCGCCGACCGCTTCGAGAAGGAGGAGCGTCCGGTCAAGGGCAGTTTCGAGCACGGCTGGCCGGCCGAGATCCAGCAGCGCGTCCTCGACAACTGGCGCCGCTACGGCTACCGCTGAGCGAAGCCGCGACGGGTGGGGCCCGGTCGTCGCCCGGCCCCACCCCGCCCGCGTCAGCCCTTCAGCGCACCGCCCAGCGCGAACGAGCCGGACAGCTTTCGCGACATCACCAGGTACAGCACCGCCACCGGGATGCAGTAGAAGATCGAGAACGCGGCCAGCTGGCCGTACTGCACCCCGCCGTGCTGCGGATCGAAGAACGTGAAGATGCTGACCGAGGCCGGCAGCTGGTTCGGATCGATCAGCAGGATGAACGGCACGAAGAAGTTGCCCCACATGCCGATGAAGGTGAAGATCGTCACCACGATCACGCCCGGCCACATCAGCGGCAGCACGATCCGGCGCAGCGTCGCCATCGAGCTCGCCCCGTCGGTCCAGGCCACCTCCTCCAGCTCCACCGGCACGCTGTCCATGAAGTTCTTCATCAGCCAGATCCCGAACGGCAGCGCCGTCGACCCCATGAACACCGTCGCCGACCACATCTGGTCGATCAGGTTGAGCTGGGTGAACATCGCGTACACCGGGATCATGATCGCGGTGATCGGCAGCCCGGTGGTGAACAGGATCGTGAGCAGGAACGGCCGCTTGAGCCGGGATCGGTAGCGCGACAACGGATACGCGGCGAGGATCGCCACCACGACCGTGATCAGGGTGCCGCCGCCACACAGCACCAACCCGTTGAGCAGCGGCCGGAACAGGATGTCCACCGTGGTCACGTGGGCGAAGTTGGCGCCGGTGAGGTGCTTCGGCCACTCCACCTTCAACGTCTGGCCCTGCGCCACCGAGGTGGTGAGCACCCACAGCAACGGCACCAGGAACGCGATGCCGATGCCGGCGAGCGCGACGTTCGCGGCGACCTTGCCCGCCGCCTGTACCGACTTGGCCATCAGTCCGCCTCCGGTCGCAACGCCCGCAGGTAGACCAGCGAGAACAGGGCACCGATGACCAGCAGTACCAGTGCCATCGCGGTGCCGTAACCGATCTCGTAGTTCTGCAGCGCGGTCTGGTACGTGTAGATCGGCAGCGTCGTGCTCTTGTTGCTCGGGCCACCCTTGGTCATCGCGAAGATCAGCCCGAACACCGACAACGTCTGCAACGTGATCAGCATCAGGTTGGTCGCCACCGACCGCCGGATGGTGGGCAGCGTGACGTGCCAGAACCGCTGCCACACACCGGCACCGTCCATCGCCGCGGCCTCGGTCAGCTCGGCCGGTACCTCGGCCAGGGCGGCCGAGTAGACCAGCATCGAGAACGCGGTACCGCGCCAGACGTTGGCCAGCGACACCGCCAGGATCGGCAGCGTGTAGAGCCAGTTCTGCTGCGGCAGGTGCAGGAACTTCAGGATCTCGTTGAGGCTGCCCTCGTCCCGGAAGAACGCGTACATCAGGTAGCCGGCGACGATCTCCGGTACCACCCACGCGGCGATCACCAGGGCACCGACGATCGACCGCAGCACCTTGGTGGCCAACCGGAACAGCAGCGCGATGGCCAGACCCAGCAGGTTCTGTCCGACGATCGCCGACAGCACCGTGAAGATCAGCGTCTGCAGGATCGCGTTGTAGAACTGGTCGTCACCGAACGCCTTGCGGAAGTTGGCCAGCCCCACGAAGTTCGTCGTGGTCGCGCCGGTCAGCTGCATGTCGGTGAACGCGTAGTAGATGCAGTAGATGATCGGCCCGGCCAGGAAGATCAGCAGCAGCACCACCGCGGGCAGCAGCGGCAGGCCGCGAACGATCGTCCTGCCGCGCATCGTGCCCCGCGCGGCGCCGGAGGTCTCCGGCGCCGCGGGGGTCCGTTCGGCCGTCGCGCTCGCGGTCATTTCGCCGGGCCCGAGTCCTTGGTCGTGTTGTTGCCGACGATGTCGGCGACCGCCTTGTCATAGTCGGCGGAAGCCTTGGCCGGGCTGGAACTGCCGGTCGTCACCGCCTCCATCTGCTCCTGGATCACCGTGGAGACCTTCGGGTACTCCGCGTAGGCGGGCCGGTAGTGGGTGTCCGCGACCAGGTCGGTGAAGAACTTCACCGTCGGCGAGGAGTTCTGGTACTTCGCGTCGGCGGCGACGTCCTTGCGCACGGCGATGTTCTGCGACGCGTTGTCGTAGCTGACCGCGTTCTTCTCGGTCTGCATCGCGGTGATGAACTTCCAGGCGAGCGTGGGGTTCTTGGCGTTCTTGGTGATCGCCCAGCTCCAGCCGCCGGACATGCTGGTCTTGCCGGGCGCCTGGCCGTTCTGCGTTGGCATCGCGGTCCAGCCGATGTTCTTCGTCCAGTCCTTCCACGGCTTGGGGCCGGTGGAGATCCAGTTGTTGGCCGTCCACGAACCGTCGATGGAGAACCCGATCTTCTGGTTCGGGAACCAGTCGGTGTTGATGTTGGTGCTGATGTTGGCGTCCAGCGCCTGCGACGGCTTCGGGCCGAGACCGGTGGAGTAGACGGTCTTCAGGAAGTTCATCGAGTCCTGGAAGCCCTTGCTGCCGACCACCCACTTCTTCTGCTGGTCGTTGTAGAGCTGGTCGTTGGTGCCGTAGAGCAGCATCTCGAAGCCCTGCATGCTGGAGGCCTCACCGCTGGCCTTCCCGGTGTAGATGCTCATCGGGATGACGCCGGGCGCCTTCTTCTTGATCTGGCGGGCGGCGGCGAGCAGGTCGTTCCAGGACTTCGGCTCCCAGTTCGTGGGCAGGCCGGCCTTGGCGAAAACCCGCTTGTCGTACCAGATCCCGCGGGTGTCGGTGCCGTCCGGCACCCCGTACACCTTGCCGTCCAGGCCGGTGACCGACGCCTTCGCGGTGTCCTGGAACTGGCTCCACTGGTCCCAGGACTTGACGTTGGCGTCGAGCGGGCGCAGGAAGCCGGCCTTGATGTCGGAGTTGATCAGGAAGGTGTCCTCGTACGCGAGATCGGGCGCGGTACGCGGCGACTTCATCATCAGGTCGAGCTTGGTGTAGTAGTCGTTCTCCGTCGCCTGGATCGGGATGAGATTGACCTTCTTGCCCGGGTTCGCCTTCTCGAACTGCTTCTTCACCCCGGCGAGGAAGTTGTCCATGATCCGGCTGTTGTTGTCGGTGGACCGCTGGTAGGCGATCTTGATCTCGTTCTTCGAGTCACCGGACGAGCCGCACGCCGCCAGCAGCGGCGCGATCACGGCGCCGGTGAGGGCGAGCGTCGCGAGCTTTCGGAACCGCATGATGGTCCTTTCCCGAGCGGCCGGGAACCGAGTGCGATGTGGACCGTCCGCTCAACGTGTCACGCGAGGGCACCAACTACCGGGCGCGGCAGCCGGAGCGCCGCGTCGTGGATGGTTCCCATGTCGGTCATGCCAACCGTGTTGCACGAAAGTAAAACCATTGGATTAACTAAGTCAATGACTTCCCGGACTCGACCTGACGACGGCGGCCAACCGGTGACCCGGGCGCTACCGGAAGCAGTCACGCAGACGCGCAGCGGCACCAACCTGCCCCGGGTCGGTGGCTACAACCAGGCGGTCGTGCTGGACGCGATCCGGGAAGCCGCCGGGATCAGCCGGGTGGAGCTGGCCGCCATGACCGGCCTGACCACCCAGACCGTCTCCAACATCGTCCGGCGGCTGCTCGCGGCCGGGCTGATCGCCGAGACCGGTCGCGCCCCGTCCAGCGGCGGCAAGCGCCGCACCCTGCTGACCATCCGTACCGACGCGTACTTCTCGGTCGGGGTGCACCTCGACCCGGACGCGATGGTCACCGCAGTGGTCGACCTGGCCGGCGGCACCGTGCACCGGCACCGGCGCCGCCTCGCGTCCGCCGGCGACCCGACCCGGCTGGTGGGAGTCGTGTCCCGGGCCGTCGACCGCGCCGTCGAGCAGGCCGGCGTACCCCGCGGGCGCATCCTCGGGCTGGGCGTCGCCGTGCCCGGACCGCTGGACACCCGGCACGGGCTGGTGGTCGAGCCGCCGAACCTGGCCGGCTGGCACCAGGTCGCGCTGCGCGACGCGCTGCACACCGCGACCGGACTGTCCACTGTGGTGGACAACGACGCCACCGCCGCCGCGGTCGGCGAACGGTGGGCCGGCGGGGCGGAGCGCGCCGGCAGCTTCCTGTTCCTCTACCTCGGTACCGGCATCGGCGCCGGCGTCGTGCACTGGGACCGGGTGCTGCGCGGCGACTCCGGCAACGCCGGCGAGATCGGCCACCTCATCGTGGTGCCGGACGGGCGGCCCTGCCGGTGCGGCGCCCGGGGCTGCCTGGAGGCGCACTGCTCGCCGGCCGCGATGGTGGCCGATCTGGTCGAGCGGTGCGGTCGCCGCGCCGCGAACCGGATCGGGCTGTCGCTGCAGCCGGACCGGATCCGGGCCGACTACGACCTGCTGTGCCGCGCCGCCGGTGCCAGCGACCCGGCCGCCGCCGAGACCGTACGGGTGGCCGCCGAGCGGGTCGGCCAGGCGGCGCTGAGCGCGGTCAACCTGCTCGACGTGTCCCGGGTGGTGCTCGGCGGCAACGCCCCACCCGGCTTCGCCGAGCCGGTCCGCGCCGAGATCGACCGGCAGGTCAACGGCCAGTCGATCGCCCGCCGGGTGCGTACGGTGGCCATCGAGGACAGCCTGGTCGGGCCGGACGCCGGCGCGGTCGGCGCCGCCTCGCTGGTGCTGCACGGCACGTACGCGCCGGGCTGGCGACTGCTGCTCGGTACCGACGGCCACTGAGCCGGCCACGCCGCCACGCCGGTCGGGCAGGTCGCCGGCTCGCGCGACGGGCCGCGCCGCGGCGGCCGGCCCCGACCGCGGCCGGCCCGCGAGGCACCCCGCGCCGACGCGCGCCACTCGCGTTCGGCGGTACCGATGGTGATCATGCGATGATGCTCCGGTGACGGCGTTCGAGGTGTGGGCACCGGCCGTGTCCCGGGTGCGGGTGCGGCTCTGCCCACCCGCCGAGCAGCCGACCGGCGCGGCCGGCGAGCTGTCGGCGGCGGCCGACGAGGTGCACGAGCTGGCCGGTGGGCCGGACGGCTGGTGGCGGCTGGAGCTGGCCGAGCTGCCGGCCGGCACCCGCTACGGGTTCCTGCTCGACGACGACGAGAACGCGCTGCCCGATCCGCGCTCGGTCCGGCAGCCGGACGGCGTGCACGAGCTGTCCGCGACCTACGACCAGGACGCGTTCGGCTGGACCGACGAGGGGTGGACCGGTCGGCCGCTGCCCGGCAGCGTGCTGTACGAGCTGCACGTCGGTACGTTCACCCCGGGCGGCACCTTCGATGCCGCGATCGACCGGCTGGATCACCTGGTGGATCTCGGCGTCGACCTGGTGGAGGTGCTGCCGGTCAACGCGTTCAACGGGCCGCGCAACTGGGGTTACGACGGCGTGCTGTGGTACGCGGTGCACGAGCCGTACGGCGGGCCCGACGGGCTGAAGCGGCTGGTCGACGCCTGCCACGCGCGCGGCCTCGGCGTCGTGCTCGACGTGGTGTACAACCACCTCGGGCCGTCCGGCAACTACCTGCCCCGCTTCGGGCCCTACCTGAAGGCCGGCCGCAACACCTGGGGTGAGCTGGTCAACCTGGACGGCCCGGACTCCGACGAGGTGCGCCGCTACATCGTGGACAACGCGCTGATGTGGTTGCGCGACTACCATCTCGACGGGCTGCGGCTCGACGCGGTGCACGCGCTGGCCGACGACCGCGCGCTGCATCTGCTGGAGGAGCTGGCATCCGAGGTCGACGCGCTGTCGTCCCGGGTGAACCGGCCGCTGTCGCTGATCGCCGAGTCCGACCGCAACGACCCGCGGCTGATCACGCCGCGGGTGGCCGGCGGGTACGGGCTGGCCGCGTCCTGGGACGACGACGTGCACCACTGTGTGCACGCGCTGCTGACCGGGGAACGGCAGGGCTACTACGCCGACTTCGGCTCGGTCGAGGGCGTGGCCAAGGTGCTGACCGGGGCGTACTTCCACGACGGCAGCTGGTCCAGCTTCCGGCGCCGGCACCACGGCCGGCCGGTGGACCGGCGCTCGACCCCGGGGCACCGGTTCGTGGTCTTCCTGCAGGACCACGACCAGATCGGCAACCGGGCCACCGGCGACCGGATCTCGGCGACGCTGTCCGACAGCCTTTGCCGGGTCGGTGCGCTGCTGATGCTGACCTCCCCGTTCACGCCGATGCTGTTCATGGGCGAGGAGTGGGCCGCCGGCTCGCCGTGGCAGTTCTTCACCAGCCACCCGGAGCCGGAACTCGCCGCGAACGTCGCCGCCGGGCGGCGCGCCGAGTTCGCCGCGCACGGCTGGCCACCCGGCGAGGTGCCCGATCCGCAGGACCCGGAGACGTTCGCCGCGTCCGTGCTGCGCTGGGAGGAGCTGGCCGAGCCGGCGCACGCGGCGATGTTCCGCTTCTACCGCAGGCTGATCGCGCTGCGTCGGTCGATCCCGGAGCTGTCCGACCCGCGCCTTTCGGAGGTACGGGTGGACACCGGCGCCGACTGGCTGACCGTCCACCGCGGACCGTACCGGATCGCGGTGAACCTCGCCGATCGGCGGCGAACCGTTGCACTGCACGGTATCCCGGTGGACGTGCCGCTCGCCACCACGCCCGGCTTCGTCTACGCCCGGCACGAGATCCAGCTCCCGGCGGGATCCGGCGCCATCGTGCGCTGCCTGGTGTGAGTGAGTCCGCGCGCGGCACCCGGCCGATCGGGTGCCGCGCGCGGAGCCTGGTGCCGACCCGGGCCGGCGCCGCGGTGCGCTCGCACGGCGGCCGGTCAGCGCACGGGCGCCTCCCGCCGGGTGCCGGCCAGCTCGGTACGTACCCGGGAGGCGGCGCCGACGACCACCGCATCGCTGCCCAGCCCGGCCCGGACCAGCCGTACCGGCTGGCCGCTGACCGGCGGTTCGGCGGCGAGCGCGGACCGGATCGGCGGCTCCAGCAGCGACCACGCGGCGCTCACCCCGCCACCGACGACCACCGTGGTCACGTCGAACACGCCGGCGGCGATCAGCACCGCCCGGGCGATCCCGGCACCGGCCGCGTCGAACACCGCACGCGCGTCGGCGTCACCGTCCGCCGCCGCCCGGGCGACCTCGCGGGCGGTGACCACCCGACCGGTCCGGTCGGCGTAGCGGGCGCCGATCGACCGCCCGGACGCCAGCGTCTCCAGGTGCCCGTGACCGCCGCAGGAGCACGGCAGGTCGCCGAACCCGGGCACGTGGCCGATCTCGCCGGCGGCGCCGTGCGGCCCCTCGTACAGCCGGCCGTCCAGCCAGAGCGCGCCGCCGACGCCGGTGCCGAGCGTCATGCCCAGCACGTCCGGCTCACCGGTGACGGCGCCGCCGGTGGCCTCGCCGCGCAGGAACGCGTTGACATCGTTGTCCAGGAACGCCGGTACCGCGAGGTCGGTCGCGATCGTGTCCGCGACCGGGAACCCGGCCCAGTCGACGAACGAGTCACTCGCCGCGACGACCTCGCCGGTACGGGTGTCGACCACGCCGGCCGCGCCGACGCCGACCCCGACCAGCCGTGCCGGGGTGCGGGACAGCAGCATCCGTACCGCGTCGACCGCCGCGGCGACCATCGCGGCACCGCCACGGGCCGCCGGGGTGGCGAGCTCGGCCCGGGACAGGATCGTCAGATCCGCACCGCACAGGGCAACCTGGGTCGTGGTGCCGCCGATGTCCACCCCGGCGTACACCTCGGGGACCGTCACGCGCCCGCCCCGGCGACCGCCTGCCGCGCGGCGCGGCGCCGACGCTGCACGGCCGGATCGGGTACTGGCACCGCGGCGAGCAACCGCCTGGTGTAGTCGGTCTCCGGGTGCAGCAGGGTGCGGCCGGTGCTGCCCTGCTCCTCGATCCGGCCGGCACGCAACACCACCACCCGGGCCGCGAACCGCTGCACCACGGCCAGATCGTGCGACACGAACAGGCAGGCGAAGCCCAGTTCGGCCTGCAGCTCGGCGATCACCTCCAGCACCGACTGCTGCACGCTGACGTCCAGCGCGCTGGTCGGTTCATCGGCCACCAGCAGCCGCGGATCCAGCACCAGCGCACGGGCCAGGGAGACCCGCTGGCGCTGCCCGCCGGACAGCTCCCGCGGCGCCCGGTCCGCCAGCGCGCGCGGCAGCCGGACCCGGTCGAGGACCTCCTCGACGCGGGAGCGGCGCTGCCGACCCGACATCGAGCGGTGCACCCGCAGCGGCTCGGCGACGCACTCCGCCACGCTCATCCGGGCATCCAGCGACGCCACCGGGTCCTGGAGCACCACGCCGATGCCGGCGCGCAGGCGCCGGCGGGACCGGCCGCGGGTGCGGCGCAAATCGGCGCCGAACAGCGAGACGGTCCCGGCGGACGGCGCGATCAGCCCGAGCGCGACCCGGGCCGCGGTCGACTTGCCGGAGCCGGACTCCCCCACCAGGCCGACCGTCTCCCCCGCCCGTACCTCGATCGACACCCGGTCCAGGGCGCGCACCGCGCGGCCACCGCGACCGAACACCACCGACACGTCACGCAGCTGCACCACCGATTCGCCGGCCGACCCCTCCGCGGCCGGTTCGGTGCTGGCAGCCGGTGGCGTACCGGCGGTCTCACCCTGCTCCGCGACCGCCAGCCGCGGCACCGCGGCGAGCAGCCGCTGGGTGTACTCGTGCTCGGGGCGCAGCAGCACCTGCTCCACCGGGCCGGTCTCGACGATCTCGCCGGACAGCATCACCGCCACCCGGTCGGCGAAGTCGGCCACCACGCCCATGTTGTGCGTCACCAGCAGCACGCCGGTCCCGGTGTCGGCGGCGAGGTCGCGCAACAGGTCGAGGATCTCGGCCTGCACCGTGACATCCAGCGCGGTGGTCGGTTCGTCGGCGATCAGCAGGCTCGGGTTGTTGGCGATCGCCATCGCGATCACCACCCGCTGCCGCTGCCCGCCGGACAGCTGGAACGGGTAGGCCGTGGCCCGCTGCGCCGGATCCGGAATGCCGACCCGGCGCAGCAGCTCGACCGCCTCCTGCCGGGCGGCCGACCGCGACACCGACCGGTGGTTGCGGATCACCTCGACGATCTGCGCGCCGACCCGGGTCAGCGGGTCCAGCGCCGTCGCCGGCTCCTGGAACACCATCGACGCGGTACGACCGCGCAGCGTGCTGAGATCCACCGCGGCGCCGGCACCGGGCCCGGCGCCGACGATGTCGGTACCGCCGATCGCGGCGCGGCCGGTCACCCGGGCGTTGCCGGGCAGCAGCCCCATCGCGGCCAGCGCCACCGTCGACTTGCCCGAACCGGACTCGCCGACCAGCGCCAGCGTCTCCCCCGGCGCCACGGTGAGCGAGACCCCCCGTACCGCCGGGACCTCGCCGGTCTCGGTGCGGAACGTGACGCCGAGATCGGCCACGTCCAGAATGGATCCCGTCATGAGCGTCCCCGTACGTCGAAGGCGTCCCGCAGGCCGTCGCCGATCGCGTTGAACGCGCAGACGACCAGGATCACGGCGAGGCCGGGCGGCACGATCAGCCACCACCGCCCGGAGTAGACGGCGGTCAGCCCGGCCGACAGCATCCCGCCCCAGTCGGTCTCCGGTGGCCGGACACCGAGCCCCAGGTACGACACGTACGCCACGAGCATGATGGCGTCGGCGACCTGGAAGGTCGCGGCGACCACGATCGTGGACACCGAGTTCGGCAGGATGTGCCGGGAGATCGCCCGGGTGTGCGTGCCGCCGATGGCCCGCAGCGTCAGCACGTAGTCCCGGTTCTTCAGCGTCAGCGTCTCGGCCCGGATCAGCCGGGACGGCACCAGCCAGGACACCAGGCCGAGGATCGCCACCATGCCCCAGATGCCGGGGCTGACGATCGCCGAGATGACCAGCAGGACGAACAGCGCCGGGATGGCGATGCCGGCGTCCACCACGCGCATCATCGCCGCGTCGACCCAACCGCCGGCGTACCCGGCGACCGCGCCCCACAGCATCCCGATGATGGTGGCGAGCGCGCCGGCGGCGAGCCCGACGAGCAGCGAGACTCCCCCGCCGTACATCAGGCGGCCGAGCTCGTCGTGCCCGACCGCGTCGGTACCGAGCGGGTGCCGGCCGCTGGGCGGCTGGTTCACCGCGTCCAGCGCGGTGTGCGTCTGGTCGGTGTGGTACAGGTACGGCCCGACGAAGCAGAACAGCACGAACAGCACCACGACGGCCAGGCCGACCACGGCGAGCTTGTTGCGCAGGAACCGCCGGACCACCAGCCGCAGCCCGGTGACACCCTCGGCCACCGGCAACTGCTCCGCGATCGCGGTCATCGGCACACCTCCCGGGTCGGACTGTCGGCGGGCTCGCACCGGAGGACCCCGCGAGGTCCGGTGCCATCGAAGAGAAGTTCGGTCATGACTTTCCCGCCACGACTCGGGGGTCGACGACACGCTGCACGATGTCGGCGAGCAGGGTGCCGACCACGGTGGCGACCGAGATGACCAGCACGCAGCCCAGCAGTACCGGATAGTCCGACGACTGGGCGGCGCTCCAGAACAGCAGCCCCATGCCCGGATAGTTGAACAGCTGCTCGACCACCAGCGCCCCACCGAACAGCACCGGTACGTAGTAGCCGAGCATCGCGACGACCGGGGTGAGCGAGTTGCGGAACACGTGCCGCCACAGGATCGCGCGCTGCCGGGCGCCGCCGGCCTTCGCGGTACGCACGTAGTCCTCGGCGAGGTTCTCCAGCGTCGCCGAGCGCATGTACCGGCTGAACACGGCGACCATCGAGGCGGCGCCGGCGACGACCGGAAGTACCAGCCCGGCCGGGTTCGCCAGCACCTGGCCGAGGGTGTCGCCCTGTGGTGCCTGGGACGGGAACCAGCGCAGCGCCTGGCTGAACACCAGCACCAGGATCAGCCCGAAGAAGTACACCGGGGTCGCGTAGGCGACGAAGCTGAGCGTGGTGATCGCGTAGTCGAACGGCTTGTTGCGCCGCACCGCCTGCCACATGCCGAGCGGGATCGCGAGCAGCAGCCCGACGATGGCCGACAGCACCGTCAGCACCAGCGTCTTCGGCAACCGCTGCACGATCAGCGTCGACACCGGTTCGTTCAGCGTGTACGAGGTGCCGAGGTCACCGTGCAGCAGCGTGCGCAGGTAGTAGAAGTACTGCGCGACGAGGGGCTTGTCCAACCCCTGCTCGTGGTTGAACGTCGCGATCTGCTGGGCGGTGGCCTGCGCGCCGAGGATGCCGCGGGCGGGCCCGCCCGGCAGCGCGTGGAGCAGGCCGAAGACCACGATGGTGACCAGGAAGATCACCAGCACGGCCTGCGCCACGCGCCGAACCAGGTACCACAGGGTGGCCATGGACTACTTGTTCCACTTCCACTGGGCCGGGTGGAAGTTCGCCAGCGAGTCCTGGCTGAAACCGCCCAGGCCGTTCTTCATCACCGAGATCTGGTAGTCCGGCTCGGGCAGCCAGATCACCGGCAGGTCCTTGGCCAGCGCGGCACTGTAGTCCTGCATCGCGCTCGGGTCGTTCGACGTGGTGGTCTTGTCGATCAGCTGGTCCACGTCCGGGTTGCTGTAGTTGCCGAAGTTCGAACCACCGCTGGACGCGAACAGCGAGTCGCCGGTCGGGAACGCCGGGAAGTACCAGCTGCCGGCGGTGCCGAAGTAGGACAGCTGCCACTTGCAGATCGACTGGCTGGCCTTGCACTGCGGGGTCTGCGACAGCACCGAGTTGACCGGCGCGGTACGGATGGAGAACTTGATGCCGGTCTTCGCCAGCGAGGACTGGATCGCGCTCATCTCGTTGTCGGTCACGGTGGAGCCGGACTGGGACAGCACCTCCATGGCGAACTTGGTGCCGGCCTTGACGCCGCTGCCGCACTGGTTCGCGCCGCTGCCCGGCTTGGTGCAGACCATCACGCCGTTCTGCTTGGTCCAGCCGTGGTCGGTGAGCAGCTTGGTCGCCGCCGCGGTGTCGAACGGGTAGGGGTTGTTCTTCTGCGTGTCGGACACGAAGTTCGAGTCCTGCCCCTGCGGCACCGGGCCGTACCCGGGGTCGCGGTGCCGTTGAAGATCGCCTTGACCAGGCCGGCCTGGTCGATGGAACGCTGGATCGCCTGCCGCGCGTACAGCTGCTTGAACACCGGACCCATGGTCGGGTTGTTGAAGTTGTACGGCATGTAGGTGATCGCCCAGCCGGTCCACGGCTCGACGGTGTAGCCCCGGGAGGCGAACGCGTCCTTCTGGTCCAGGTCGCCCGGGTCGATGTAGCCGTAGTCGACGCTCCCGGCGCGCAGCGCGTTGGTCTCCGCGGTGGTGGTGGTGAACGGCAGCAGGTTGACGGTGGAGATGCCCGCCTTCTCCCCGCCGTCGTACTTCTTGTTCGCGGTGAGCACCACCTTGCCGGCGGTGGAGAACGACTTCACCGTGTACGGGCCGCTCACGGTCTTCCACAGTGGACTCGACGCGTACTTCGAGATGTCCTTGCCCGCCTCGTTGAGGTAGGTCCAGACCTGCTTGGCGCCGGCCGCGGTGCGGTCCGCGTCGCTGACCTTCGCCGAGGCGGAGGTCTTGTCCCAGGCGTGCTGCGGCAGCGGCTTGATCAGGCTCAGCTCGTTGGCGAGCATCCACTGCGAGTTGTACGCCTTGTCGAACGTGATGGTGAAGTGCCGGTCGTCGGTCGCCTTCAGCGTGGTCCAGTTGTCCGGCGCCTTGCCCGGGCTGTAGCTCGCGTACTGCTTCTTGTTGACCGTGATCAGGTTGTACCAGAACTCGACGTCGCGGCTCGTGATCGCCTTGCCGTCGCTCCAGTGCCGGTCGCCGAGGGTGATCTTGACGCTCTTGCCGTCGGCGGCGAAGTCGGCGGCGCTCGCGATCGAGCCCTTCTTGTTCCAGCCGACCTTGCCGGTGGACCCGTCGTAGGCGACGAGCGGCTCCCACATCGCCGCGGCGATGGAACCGTTGTTGGTGTTCAGGTGCGCCGCGGTGCCGATCGGCAGCAGCCAGTTCGGGGTGAAGTTGGCGGGCAGCGCGTAGTTGATCGAGTCTGACGACCCGGACGACGAGCTGCTCGTCCCGGTGCAGCCGGCGAGCAGCGCGCTCGCCGCGACGGCAGCGCCGGCGGCGAGCGCGAGGCGGCGGCGGGCCGCCATGCGGCGGAAGGACATCGTCTCTCCTCGATGGTGAACGGGAGGGGAACGCTGGCCAGTGAACGCGGCCCCCGACCGAAAAAACAGATGGGGCACCGTAACAAGTCGGTTTCTGCGGTCCCGAAATAAGGACGGGACGTCCGGCGAGCCGCCTGGATGGGCGTTTATGCAGGTCATAGCGGATTGAACAAAGCCGGTACGGGCGGCGACCCACACTGCCGCGGAGCCGAAGATCGGCGTACCGTGAGGCCGCACCCGGACCGTCGAGGAAGTTACTTTCTGCATGAGCGAAAAAAGTGCACGAGTCGGATCGCCGCCGCTCGTGGCGCGGGTACTGGAGCTGGTGGCCGCCGGGCGCGCGACCTCCCGCACCGAACTCGCCGCGCTGCTCGGCGCCGCACCGTCGACCATCTCCACCGCCGTCGGCCAGCTCGTCGACCGCGGGCTGATCGCCGAACACGGCACCCAGTCGTCGACCGGCGGCCGGCCGCGCAAGGTGCTGCGGCTGGGCAGTACCGACGAGTTCGCGGTGGCCGCCGACGTCGGCGGCCGGCACGCCCGGGTCGGGGTGGTGCTGCCCGGCGGCACCCTCGCCGACGCCACGACGGTGCCGTTCGCGGTCGGCGAGGGGCCCGAGGTCGCGTTGCCGCTGCTGGCCGACACGCTGGAGTCGCTGGCCGAGACGCGGGGCCGGGACCGGCTGCGCGGTGTCGGGCTGTCGCTGCCCGGCCCGGTCGACGTGTCCACCGGTACGGTCACGCTGCCGTCCCGGATGCCCGGCTGGAACCAGTTCCCGGTCACCGAGTGGCTGGAGGACCGGTTCGGGCTGCCGGCGGTGAGCGAGAACGACGCGAACAGCATGGCGCTCGGCGAGCACGCCATCCGGCCCCCGGAGCAGCGGCAGTCGATCACGGTGAAGATCGGCTCGGCGATCGGCACCGGCATCATCGTGGACGGCCGGCTGTACCGGGGCGCCGCCGGGGTGGCCGGCGAGATCACCCACGTGCGCATCGACGCCGCCGGCGACAAGCCGTGCGGCTGCGGCAACACCGGCTGCCTGGAGACCGTCGCGTCCGGCGCCACCCTGGTCCGGGAGCTGCGCGCCGTCCGGCCCGAGATCCGGACGCTGGAGGACGTGGTGCGGCTGGCCAACGAGGCCGACCCGGAGGCCACCGGCGCGGTCCGCCGCGCCGGCAAGTACCTGGGCATGGTGCTCGCCGCCAACGTCAACTTCTTCAACCCGGACGCGGTGTACCTCGGCGGCATACTGTCCACACTGGACCCGCTGGTCGCCGCCGTGCGCAGCCAGCTCTACGAGGGCTGCCACCCGCTCGCCACCACCCACCTGGTCATCGAACGGGTCAGCCTCGGCGCCGACGCCGGCCTGGTCGGCGCCGGCCAGCTCGCCCTGCAACACGCGCTGGAGGCCACCCTGGCCAGCATGGCCACCGCTGCACCGGCCGCACCGACCCGACCGTCCCGGCGCCGTTGACCCGACCGTCCCGGCGCCGTCGATCCGGCCGTACGAAACGACGTTCCCACGCACCGAACAATGTTGGAGAGCCATGTCCCGCACCCCGATCAGCCATCCCGTCATCGCCATCGCCGGGCTCGGGATCGAGTCGTCGACGTTCTCGCCGGCCCGTACCGAGGCTCCGGCGTTCCACCCGCAGCGCGGCGCCGAGGTCCTCACCCGGTACCCGTTCCTCGCCGAGGGGGCGCCGCTGCGCGCGGCGGCCGACTGGCGCGGGGCGCTGGTCGGCAAGTCGCTGCCCGGCGGGATGGCGACGGCGGCGGCGTTCGCCGAGCTGTCCGAGGACCTGCTCGCCCGGCTGGCGGCGATGCCACACCTGGACGGCCTCTGGTACGACATCCACGGGGCGATGACGGTGGAAGGCATCGACGACGCGGAGGCGTTGCTGCTGCACCGGATCCGCGAGGTGGTCGGGCCGGACGTGCTGGTGTCGACCTCGATGGACCTGCACGGCAACGTGTCCCGCGAGCTGGCACACCAGAGTGATCTGATCACCTGCTACCGGATGGCGCCGCACGAGGACCACATGCAGACCAAGGAGCGCGCCGCCCGCAACCTGCTGGAGCTGCTGCGCACCGGCGCCGACCGGCCGGTCAAGGCGTGGGTGCCGGTGCCGGTGCTGCTGGCCGGCGAGCAGACCTCCACTCGGATCGAGCCGGCCCGCAGCGTGTACGCCGCGGTCGACGAGGTGGAGGCCACCGACGGGGTGACCGACGCGGCGATCTGGGTCGGGTACGCCTGGGCCGACGAACCGCGCAACCGCGCCGCCGTGGTGGTCACCGGCCCGGACCAGACCGCCGTCGCGGCGGGCGCGCAGCGGCTGGCCCGCGGTTTCTGGGACGCCCGGCGCGACTTCGACTTCGTGGCACCCACCGGCACCTACGCCGAGTGCCTGGACGCGGCGCTCGCCAGCCCGGCCCGGCCGTACTTCATCAGCGACACCGGGGACAACCCGACCGCCGGTGGGGCCGGCGACGTCACCTGGGGGCTGACCGAGCTGCTGGCCCGGCCCGAGTTCGGCGACGGCGGGCCGACCGTCATCTACGCCTCGGTCCCCGGCCCGGCCGCGGTCGCCACCGCGGTCGCGGCCGGGGTCGGCGCCACCGTCACGGTGACCGCGGGCGCCGAGGTGGACGACCGGCATGCCGGCCCGCTGACGATGACCGGGGTGGTGCACGCGATCCGGCACGGCGACCGGGACGCGGAGACCGAGGTGGTGCTGCGGGTGGGCAGCGTGTACGCGATCCTCACCGCGCTGCGCAAGCCGTACCACCACGAGCACGACTTCACCGACCTGTCGCTGGCGCCGCGGGACGCGGCGATCGTCATCGTGAAGATCGGGTACCTGGAGCCGGAGCTGTACGCGATGGCCGCCGACTGGAAGATGGCGCTCACCCCGGGCGGCGTCGACCAGGATCTGGTCCGGTTGGGGCACCAGCGGATCCGGCGGCCGATGTTCCCGTTCGACCCCGAGATGGCCGACCCGGACCTGACCGCGCGGATCATCCCGGCCTCGAACGAGCCGCTGTCCGGAGCGGACGAGTGAACGCCCGCCGCACCGCGCAGCCGGCCGGGCGACCGGGTCGGGTGGCCGGATGAGCGCGCTGGAGATCGCGGTGACCAGCCCCGCCGGCGCCCGGGTCGCCCGGACCGGCGGCGCCGACCGGGTCGAACTGTGCGTCGCACTGGAACTCGGCGGCGTCACGCCGTCGCAGGCGCTGGTCGAGGCCACCGTCGCGGCCGGCCTGCCGGTACACGTGCTGGTGCGCTGCCGGCCGGGCGACTTCCGCTACGACGCCGACGAGATCGCGCTGATGGCCGCCGAGGTACGCACCGTGCTCGCGGCCGGCGCCGCCGGCGTGGTGGTCGGTGCGCTCACCGACCGGGGCACCCTGCACACCGAGGCGATCCGGCGCTGGACGGACGCGGCGGGTACCGCGTCCGGCGGCGCCGCCGAGGTGACGCTGCACCGGGCGATCGACCGGTCCGCCGACCCGGTGGCGGCGGCCGTGCTGGCGGCCGAGCTCGGCCTCACCCGCATCCTCACCTCCGGCGGCGCCCCGACCGCCGGTGCCGGTACCGGCACCATCGCGCGGATGCGCACCGCCGCGCCCGGCATCCAGCTGATGGCCGGCGGCGGCGTGCGTACCGCCGACATCCCGGCCCTGGTGGCCGCCGGTGCGGCCGCGGTGCACCTGTCCGCCAAGCGCCCGGTGGCCCGGCGCGAGGCGGGACCCGCGGTACCGATGGGCAGCGCCGACGCCGACACCCACTTCGTCACCGACCCGGGTGCGGTCGCCGCCGCCCGCACCGCCCTCGACACGGCGAGCTGACGCGTTCCCGATCGCCGTGGAACCGTCCAGCCGGCCGTATCGTTGCCGTGACGAGGACCGGGAGGAACCATGCGCACGCTGCCGGAGCTGGCCGGGATTCGGGCGAGCGAGGCCGAACTGCTGCACGCGGCGCACCGCGCCCGGGTCTTCTCCGGGGCGGCATGGTCGGTCGGTGGCCTCGACGGTCCGAGTCGCCGCGGCACCCTGGGCACGCTGTCCTGGGGCGGACCGCCGGTACGGCCGGACACGCTCTGGGACTGGGCGTCGGTGACCAAGCCGGTGGTCGCGCTGGCCGCCATGTGGCTGGTCGAGCGCGGCGCGCTGGGGCTGGCCGAGACGATCGCCGAGTGGCTGCCCGGCTACGCCGACGGTGAGCTCGCTCCGGTCACCGTCGAGCAGTTGCTCACCCACACCTCGGGCCTGCCCGGCCGGCAACCGCTGTACCGCCGGCATCCGGACCGGGCGTCGCTGCTCGCCGCGCTGCCGGCGCTGCCGCTGCGATCCGCCCCGGGTACCGCGGTGGAGTACAGCTCGGCCGGGTTCATGGTGCTGGGGCTGATCGCGGAGGCGGCGTCCGGCTGGCCGCTGGACCGGCTGGTGGCGACGGCGGTCACCGGGCCGGTCGGGATGCCGGACACCGGGTTCCGGCCGGCGACCTCCGACCGGGACCGATGCGCGGCCACCGAGGACTGCCCGTGGCGCGGCGAGGTGGTCCAGGGCAGCGTGCACGACGAGAACGCCGCGGTCCTGGGCGGGGTGGCCGGGCACGCCGGGCTGTTCGGCACGCTGGACGACCTGGCGAAGCTCGCGCTGGCGGTGCTGTCCGGTGGCACGACGGTGCCCGGTGACTGGCTGTCGGCGCCGACGTTGGCGCTGATGGGCCGCGGCCACACCGACCGGCTCGACCTGCGTCGCGGGCTCGGCTGGCAGGGCCGGGATCCGCACGCCAGCCCGTTCGGCGACCTCGGCTCGCCCGAGTCGTACGGGCACACCGGTTTCACCGGCACCAGCGTCTGGCTCGACCCCACCCTCGGCCGGTACGCGGTGCTGCTGACCAACCGGGTGCACCCGAGCCGGGCCACGCCGGGCATGGACACGGTGCGCCGGCGGTTCCACAACCTCGCCGCCGCGCGCTGAGCCCGGGCGCTGTCCGCGCGCGTGGCGAGTTCGCGATCGGCCGTTCAGCGCACCAGCTGCATGCCCTCGGACAGCACCAGTCCGGCGCAGCCGAGCAGGGCGGTGTTCCGGTTCGGATCGGCGCGCATCACCGTCGGTACGGCGTCCGGCCGGTGCGGGGAGTTGACGGCGAGGTGGTCGGCGAGCCGGTCGGCGAACGTCGCACCGCCGGCCGCCGCGTCGCCGTGCAGGATGAACGTGCCGGGGGCGAGCAGCTGCTGCACGTTGCCCAGCCCGAGCGCGAGGTTCGCCGCGTACTCGTCGATCAGCCCGGCCGCCGACCGGTCGCCGCGCTCGGCCCGGGCGGTGAGCCGGCCCAGCGTGGTACCGCGGGCGCCGGGGACGCCGAGCGCCGCGGCGCGGCGGCGCAGCCAGCCGAGACTGGCGACGGTCTTCCAGCAGCCGCGGCGACCGCAGTCGCAGCGCGCGCCGCCGGCGGCGACGGTCAGGTGCGCACCGCTGCCGGCGCCGGGCGCGGACAGCACCGTACCGTGCTGCACCACCCCGACACCGACGCTGTCTCCGGTGGACACCGAGGCGAAGGTGTCGAGGCCGCGGCCGGCACCGAACCAGCGGTCCCCGAGGGCCTGTACCCGGGCGTGATGTTCCAGGTAGACCGGTGCTCCCAGCTGGTCACCGAGCGCCGCCCCGACCGGGTACCCGGCGAGGGCGGGTGCCGCGTTGAGTTCGACCAGCCGCGCCCCGTCCGGGTCGACCAGGCCGGCCGACGCGACCCCGACGCCGATCACCGCGGTACCGGCGAGGCCTTCGGCGCAGCAGGACCGCAGCGCCGCGGCGAACGCGCTCGGGTCGCCGGCGCGGGCGGCGAAGGCCGCGGTGGCCCGGCTGCGGATCTGTCCGGTCAGTGAGACCGCGGCGACGTCGATGCGGCCCGGCAGGATCTGCACCGCACCGATCGAGCGGGCCACGGCGGAGAACCAGACCGGGCGCGGCGGCTTGCCACCGGAACGTGCCGGGTTGCTGGCGCGCGGCGGGCCGCCGGATCCGGGGCCTGGGGTCCGGCCGCCGGGCTCCAGCTGCTCGGCTACCGCGGCCGGTGGCTCGGCGCCGACGGCCGGCGAGCCGGCGGCGGTGGCCGGCGAGCCGTTCCCGGCGGCGGGCGACTCGCTGGTGGCGGGCGCGGCACCCTCGACCAGGACGCCGTTGTCCAGCAGCGGCTGCAGGATCGTACCGACGGTGGCCCGGGACACCCCGAAGGTACGGGCGAGGTCGGCGCGGCTCTGCGGCCCGGCGGTGTGCAGGGCGGTGAGCACCCGCATCCGGTTCAGCACGCCGACGCTGGCCGGCGAGATCAGGCTGGTCGTACCCATCCGCCGCCTCCATTTGTATGTAGTAACTTCTAGCATACGCTTCACGGCGGGCCCGACGGACCCGCGGCGCCGGCCCTCGACGGGCACATCGGTACGGAAGGCGGCAATCAGTGAGGATCGTCGACGTCGACGTCTGGGTGGTGACGGTGCCGATGCGCACCGCGTTCACCTCGTCGTTCGAGACCAAGACCGGCAACACCCGCACGGTGCTGCGGCTGCGCACCGACGAGGGCGTCGACGGGTGGGGCGAGACGATGTGGGGCGCACCGACCGCGGCGCTGGTGCGCGAGCTCGCGCCGGGCCTGCTCGGCCGCAGTCCGTACGAGCTGGAACGGTTCCACGCCGACACGCGGATGCTGCCGTTCTTCCACGGCTACCTCGGGTACGCGGCGAAGGCCGGGATCGACGTCGCCTGCTGGGATCTGATCGGCAAGGCGGCCGGCCGCCCGGTGTCCGAGCTGATCGGTGGCCGGGTCCGCGACCGGGTGCCGCTGACGGCGCTGGTGACCCGCGCCGACGCCGGACAGGTCGGAGCGGCCGAGCTGCCCCGCGCGCTCGCCGAGCACACCGCGGCACTGGTCGCCGAGCACGGCTTCACCGCGGTGAAGCTGAAGGGCAGCGCCGATCCGGACGGCGACGTGGCGATCCTGCGCGCGATCCGGGCCGCGCTGCCGCAGGTCCGGCTGCGGGTCGACCCGAACGCGGCTTGGCCGGTACCGGAAACGCTGCGGCTGGGTGGCGCGTTGCAGGCGCTCGGCCTGGAGTACCTGGAGGACCCGGTCGTCGGCATCGAGGGCATGGCCACGGTGCGCAGCCAGCTGGGAATCCCGTTGTGCACCAACATGTGCGTGGTGCGGTTCGAGGAGTTCGCCCCGGCGGTACGGGCCGGTGCGGTCGACGTGATCCACGGCGACGTGTTCAAGTGGGGTGGCATCGCGGCGAACAAGGCGCTGGCCGCGCACTGCGACACGTTCGGGCTGGGGATGAACCTGCACTCCGGCGGCGAGTTGGGCATCTCCACCGCGGCGCACCTGGCGCTCGCGGCGAGCACTCCGGCGCTGCGGTACGCGATCGACTCGATGTACTACCTGCACGCAGACGACCTGATCACCGAGCCGTTCGCGCTGACCGACGCGACGCTGCCGGTGCCGACCGGAGCCGGCCTCGGCGTCACGGTCGACGAGGAGAAGCTGGCGCGCTACGCGGTGCCGGCCTGACCATACCGGCGATAACGGCTCTTACCCTGAAATAACGCCATTGACCTGCGCCGATGAGGTCACGTGCTGTAGCTTTACGGTTGCCGTAAGTGTTCATGAGGTCTGACCTCGTGAACGGGCGGAGGGGAAACGGCCATGTTGATCGGCATTGGCGTGGGCATCGCAATCATCATCGGCGCGTGCCCCTGGTGGTGACCAGGCGGGTCCGACCACCACGGCGATCGGTTGGCGGCCCGGCGGTGCGGCCGGCCCGACCACGGGGGATCGCCCGGAAAACCGAAGGCCTCTGGCGCATGGCGTCCAGGGGCTTTCGGCCGTCCGGTGGCGGCCGCCAACCGCAGCCGGCCACCGGTGCCGCCATCGGGACCCGGCGGCCGGACCCGGTCAGCGGGTGCGCAACTCGCCGTAACCGGGGCCGTCCGACTGCTCCCGGACCCGGCCACGGTCCGGCGCACCCGCCGTGGTGACCGCCTGCGCCGCCGAGATCAGCGCCAGGTGGCTGAACGCCTGCGGGAAGTTGCCGAGCATCCGGTTCCGCTCGATGTCGTACTCCTCGGCGAGCAGCCCCACGTCGTTGCACAGCCCGAGCAACTGGTCGAACAGTTCGGTGGCCTGCTCGGTGCGGCCCGCCATCGCGTACGCCCGGACCAGCCAGAAGCTGCACATCAGGAACGCACCCTCGCCCGGCGGAAGACCGTCCACGGTGGAACTCTCCGCCTCCGCCGGCCGGGTGGAGTAGCGCTTGACGAACGGGCCGTCGCGCAGCTCCCGCTCGATCACCGCCACCGTGCTCAGGAACCGTTCGTCGTCGGCCGGCAGGAAGCCCACCTGCGGCATCAGCAGCACCGCGGCGTCCACAGTGGACCCGCCGTAGTACTGGGTGAACGCGCCGACCTCGTCGTTCCAGCCCTTGGTCAGGATCTCCTCGTGCACCTCGTCCCGCATGGTCCGCCAGCGCTCGACGTCGCCGGGCAGCCCGCTCACCTCGACCGCCTGCACCAGCCGGTCGAGCGCGACCCAGACCATCATCCGGGAATGGGTGAAGTGCCGCAGCTCGCCGCGCACCTCCCAGATCCCGTTGTCCGGCTGGTCCCACTTGGACAGCAGGTTGTCGGCCAGCGCCAGCTGCAGCGGCCAGGAGAAGTCGTCCTCCTTGACCCCCTCGACGCGCGCCTCGTGCAGCGCGTCGAGCACCTCGCCGTACACGTCGAGCTGCAGCTGGCCGCTCGCCGCGTTGCCGACCCGGACCGGCTTCGCACCCTGGTAGCCGTCCAGCGTGTCCACCGTCCACTCGAACAGCCGCCGCTCGCCGGCCACCCCGTACAGGATCTGCAGATCCTCCGGGTCACCGGCCACCGACCGCAGCAGCCAGGACCGCCACGCCTTCGCCTCGGCCTTGTACCCGTGATCCAGCATCGACCGCAGCGTCAGCGAGGCGTCCCGCAGCCAGCAGTACCGGTAGTCCCAGTTGCGCTCGCCGCCGAGCTGCTCGGGCAGCGAGGTGGTCGGCGCCGCGACGATGCCGCCGGTCGGGTCGTACGTCAGCGCCTTCAGGGTCAGCGCCGACCGCACCACCTGCGCCCGGTACGGCCCGCGGTACTTGCACTTGCGCGCCCAGCTGCGCCAGAAGCGCTCGGTGCGCGGCAGCTGCTCGTCCACGTCGTGTTCGGTCGGCACATCCGGATCCGAGGACGGGTACCAGGTCATCGAGAACGTGCGCCGCTCCCCCGCCGCGACGGTGAACGTGCTGACGTGCCGGTGGTCGGTCGAGTCGTGCTCGGGCAGCGGGTCGCCGCGCAGGCAGACCGCGTCCGGGCCGCCGATGGCGGTGATCGCCGGCCGGCCCTGGGCGTCGCTGCGCCGCTGCACCCACGGCACGATCTCGCCGTAATCGAAACGGATCACCCATTCCATCCGCATCTCGACCGTACCGTCGACGCACTCGACGGTGCGCATCACGTCGGCGCGGCGGTCCCGGACCGGCATGAAGTCGATGACCCGGACCCGGCCCGTCGGGGTGACGAAGTCGGTTTCCAGCACCATCGTCTCGTCCCGGTAGCGCCGGTGCACGGACGAGACCTCGCCGGCCGGGCAGAGCTGCCAGCGACCGTCCGACGGACCGCCCAGCAGCGCGCTGAACACGGCGGGCGAGTCGAACCGGGGCAGGCAGAGCCAGTCGATCGACCCGTCCGAACCGACCAGCGCGGCGGAATGGGTGTCACCGATCAGCGCGTAGTTCTCGATGGGCAATGGCATGACACCATTCTGTCCCCTCGGCGCCCGGGACGCAGGTCGCGGCGTGCCGCGCGCCGGGCCGGGCAGCAGGCGCCGCCCGGCCCGCTGCCCGGGCCGGTCAGTCGTCGGCGCGGCGGGACCGGACGAACGCGACGCCGCCCAGGGCCAGCCCGGCGAGCCCGGCGACCAGCCCGATCACGCCGACGGTCAGCGCGGTACCGGAGCCCGGCCCGTCGCTCGCGCCGGCCGCGGCGGCCTTCGTCGAGGTGGCGGCCGGCGCGCTCGGCGCACCGGTGGCGGCGAGCGTCAGTACCGGTGCCGGGTTCTCCGGCTCGGTGTCACCGCTGCCGGTCTGGATCCACCGCACGACCTTGCCGTCGGAGTAGGTCTGCAGCGCCTTGAACGTCAGCGTGCCGGACTTGGGCAGCGGGCCCAGGCTGACCGGGAACTCCTGGAACTGCCCGGGCGCGATGCCCGCCCCGGACCGCGCGGTCCAGGTGATGCGGTCGACCGCCTCGGTCACGTTCCCGTCGTCGGTGGTGAGCGGCTTGGCCAGCTTCGTCTTGTGCGGCACCGCCTGCCAGCCCGGTACCGGTTGCACGCTCACCGAGGCGATCGGACGGTCGGCCGGCAGGTACACCACGACCTTGGTGGTGCTCGCGGTGTCCGTCTCGTTCGGCACCCGGAACGTCACCCGCGCATAGCTGCCGGGCTCCGCGGTACTGGGATTGACGGTGACGTGCGCCGCGGCGGGCGCCGCCACCGCGATCGCGCCGATCAGGCCGGCGAACGCCGACAGCAGCAGCTTCTTGCGCTTCATCATGGTCCTCTCGAACAATCCACTGTGGATCGTGGGTCAGCGCACCGGCACCGTGGTGGTGACGGTCGATTCGTCGATCTCGGAGATGCGCAGGGTGAAGGAGAACGTCCACTTGCCGGCCTTCGGCAGGGCCACCTCGCCGATCGCGTGGTTGTCGGTGATCGCCTGCACCGGGATCGTCACCGGACCGATGCCGGCACCGGGCAGGCTCGCCGTCACCTTCCACTCGCGCACCCGGACCGGGCTGCCGTCGTCCGGGTGGTAGGCGATCGCGTGCAGCGTGTTCCTGCCGGTCCGGGCCGGGTCCAGCTGCACCTGCAGGCTGAACAGCTTGTCGTTCAGCGTCGCCGAGTAGGGCAGTTGCTTCGCCTGGCTGGCCGCGCTGGCCGCGGACCGCGCCGGCGTGGTCTGCACCAGCACCGCGGTGACCCCGAGGATCAGCGCGGCGATGCACAGCTCCACCAGGACCAGCCGGCGCAGCGCCTTTCGATCCACAGTGGATGGTTCGCCGGGCGGCCCGGCCGCCGCCTCGGTGGCCGGCGCGTCGTGGGACGCCTCGACGGTGTCCGGCCGCGCCGGACCGGCCGCGTACACCTCGTCCCAGACCGGGTCGGCGAACTCGGTCGCGTCCGGGTCGGTGGCAGCGCCCGGTCCGGCCTGGTCGTGGGCGGCGCGGTTGGTCTCGGGTACCGGATCGGCGGGCGCCGCGGCGGCGGCCGGCGCTCGCGCGACGAGTCCGGCCAGCGCGTACCGGCGGGAGGCGGCACGCGAGTACGAGGCGACGGCGAGGATCGCGGCGAACGCGACGACCTTGACGATGATCAGCTGCCCGTACCGGGTCTGCACCAGCGCCGCCGGAGTGCCCAGCTGCAGGCTGGCCTGGATGATGCCGGCGGTGGCGAGCACGCCGACCGCGATCGCGGCCCACCGGGACCAGACGGGCAGGATCGCGGCCAGCTCGCGCGGCGCGGACCGGGGCAGCAGGAAGCAGACCAGCATCACCAGCCCGCCCAGCCAGGCCGCGATCGCGCCGAGGTGCACCGCGTCGGACAGTACGGTCAGCCAGGGCACCGGGGAGGTGCTCGGATGCCCGCCGTAGCCCCAGGTGAACAGGCCGAGCGCGGCCATCGCCGCGAGCGCGACGCGTTCCCCGGTGCCGAGCCGGTTGCGCCGGGCCGCGCCGATCACCGACAGCAGCGGCACCGCGGCGGCGAGCAGGATCAACCGGGCCAGATGCGCCCAGCCGAAGCGGCTGTTCATCACCTGCACCAGGTCGTGGTAGCCGATCGAGGTCAGCGACCCGCCGGTCGAGTACGGCACCTGCAGGTACCCCTCGGCCAGCGTGGACACCGCGATCAGCAGGACGCCGAGGCCCATCACCCGGGCCGGGCCGCGCCGCGGCAGCCGCCGCGGCCACAGCGAGATCAGGACCAGCGCGGCACCGGCCGCGAGGACCACACCGGCGTAGCCGAGGTAGCGCGCGACCGGCATCGCGACACCGACCACCGGCTGCTCGGCGGCTCCGGTGCCGCCGGTGGCCGCGGGCGCGGTCCTGGACGGCGCGCCGATGGAGAACGAGAAGCCGCCGGCGACCGGATGGCTGTCCGCGGAGATGATCCGGTAGGTGACCAGATAGGTGCCCTTCGGTAGCCGCGCGGACAGCGGGATGCGCAGCACCGTGCCGTCGTGGGTCAGTGCGGGCGTGCCACCCACTTTCGCGCCGGTCGGCGCGACCACCCCGATGTCGGTGGGCACCAGCTGCACCGGCTCGTTGAAGGTCAGGGTCACGCCGGTCGGGGTGTCCTGCACGATCGCGCCGCTGCCCGGGTCGGTCCGCAGCAGCACCGCGTGCGCGCTCGCCGGCGCCGCCGGGAGCAGCACGGCCAGCGCGGCGACCACGGCGGCGAGCAGGACGCCGAGCGCGCGATGGCGGGCAGAGCGGGGCGGGGTCGACAGGTGCATCCTCGTCCGGATCGCGGTCACGACTCCCCTGCCGACCGGCCGGATCGCCGGCGGCCACGCGCCCACCGGACCGGCCGGCCAGCCGCACCGGCCCGCGCCTCGCCACATTCCATGCCAGTACTGTCGTCGGGTCCGACACCACGGTTCCCACCGTGATGTGGCTCACACGATAATGCGTACGTGGAGCCGTCGACGCGGCCGGCTCGTCCGATGCAGGGCGGTACCGGCGCCGATTGCGAACAATACGGTCACGTGTGGCGCCCGGCCGCGTTGAGCATGTCGACGCACTCCGTGCGGCCATGGCAAGTTGGAACCCACCACCTAGGACCCGGGACGGTCAGCAGATGACGCTCGAACAGGCCACCACGACGGGACCCAGCTCGTTCGCGTACTGGGCGCGGTTCGACCGCACCCAGGTCGGTTCCTGGGTCGCCCTGGTGCTCCGCCTCGGCCTGTCGGTGGTCTGGCTGGTCTCCGGCGGGACCAAGATCGTCGACCTGTCCCAGTCGGTCAGCTCGGTCGCCGCCTACAAGCTCTTCCCCTACTGGCTGTCCACGGTGATCGGGTCGGCGCAGCCGATCATCGAGGTGCTGCTCGGGGTGGCGCTGCTGGTCGGGGTCGCGGTGCGGGTGATGGCGGCTGCCTCGGCGATACTGTTCGTCATCTACATCGGCGGCATCATCTCGGTCTGGGCGCGCGGGCTGCGCATCGACTGCGGCTGCTTCTCCTCCGGCGGCGCCCTCGGCGCCGACCAGTCCACCACCTACGGGCTCGACATCGTGCGCGACCTGGGCTTCGTGCTGCTGGCACTGCTGGTGTTCTGGTGGTCGCGGTCCCGCTTCGCCCTGGATTCGGTACTGTTCCCGCCGGTGCCCGCGGTGGACGACGACGAGGACGACGATGAGTAGCCGCAAGAACCAGAAGCGCGCGAACCAGTTGATCCGCGCTCAGCAGGCGGCCGAGCGGCGCCGCCGCCGGACCATCTGGATCTCCGCGGTGGCGGTGCTGGTGGTGCTGCTCGCCGGCGGCGTGACCGGCGCAATCTACCTGACCCACCGCAACGCCCAGGCGGCCCAGTCGTACGCGCTGCCCGCCGGCGCGACCCGCGCCGACCCCGGCGTGCCGGTCAGCCACGGTGGCGTCGCCGTCGACATCTACCTCGACTACATGTGCCCGCACTGCAAGGAGTTCGAGACGCTGGCGGCCGGCCCGCTCAACGACTTCACCGGCAACAACACCATCACGCTGACCTACCACCCGCTCGACTACCTGAACCGGTACTCGTCCGGCACCGACTACTCCACCCGGTCGGCCGCGGCGGCCGGCTGCGCCGCGGACGCGAAGAAGCTGCCCGACTTCACCTCGGCGATCTTCGGCAAGCAACCCGCGGAGAACAGCAAGGGGCTGACCAACCAGCAGATCCTGTCGGTCGCGCACGGCGCGGGCATCACCGGCGCCGCCTTCGACAAGTGCGTGACCTCGCAGAAGTACGCGAAGTGGGTGGCGCACGTGTCCAACGCCGCGCAGGCCAAGGGCGTCCAGCAGACCCCGACCGTGTTCGTGGACGGCAAGCAGGTCGACGCGTCGGTCAGCGCCATGACCAACGCGATCAACTCCGCCGCGTGAGCCGTCGCGCGGCCGGCCACGCCGGGGCGGCCCCGGCCGCGGCCGTGGCCTGAGCCGCCGGCTTTCGGGCCCCGGGGCCCCGCGCGTCGCGCGCCAGGGCCCCTCGTCACCGGGTGGTTCGGAGCCCGACGGCGGTTGTCGGCCGGGGGTTCGAAGCCTCGCGGCCGTGGCGGGGCCGAAGTTCAGATCCCGGCGATTCCCTTGCCGATCAGGGCGACACCGATCAGGCCGAGCACCGCCGCCATCACCGCGGCGTTGTGCGCGACGAGCCAGGTACGCAGCTCGTCGAGGATGCCGCGCGCCTTCTCCCGGGCCACCGCGTACGCGATGACCGGCAGCGCGACGGTGCAGCCAGCGATCGCGGTGAAGATCGCGAGGACCACGACCACCTGCCCGAGGGGCAGACCGGCGGAACCGATCGAGACTCCGGCGGCGAGGATCATCGCGAGGTTCTTCGGGTTCACACCGGACAGCAGGAACGCCAGCCCGGCGGCCTTGGGCAGGGTCATCGTGTCGATGGCCGCCATCCACTTGGGCGCCTTGGGTTCCACGCCGTGGCGAGGCCGCGACCGCCACTGCCGCACGGCGAGCAGCACGACGCCGGCACCGAGCACCAGTTTGACGATCGCGCCCGCGGTCGAGCCGCTGCCGTGCGTGCTGAGCCCGATCGCCGAGGCGATCGCCACCACGACCGCGCCGACCACCACGATGCCGGCGAGCCAGCCGAGCAGGAACCCGAGGCTCGTTCCGCCGGCCTGCGGCGCGAGCAGGCTGAGGATCACCGCCACGATCGGGATCGGGCTGATCGCGACGGTCAGCGCGAGCGGCAGGATGTCCCCGATCACCTGGTGCACGCGACCTCGCCCCCACCCCGCCACGGAGATGTCTACTTTGGACGATAGATGATCGATCACGCTCGGTCGGGCCGAACGAGGAGCATCGAGCCATCTGCGGTTTCGGCGCACCGGGTCGCCAACCCGTCAAACCGACCGTCGAGTTTCGCGGATCCGGTCGGCTGGCGCCGGGCACACCGTAGCGTCGAGGCAGGACCGATTTTTCGGGGGGAGCCATGGCGCGCTCACAGCACGTAGGCCTGGCGATGGCCGGGTCGGTGTTCGCGGCGACGATGATGGTGATGATCGGTGTCTTCGAGGCCATCATGGGCATCGTCGGGATCGTGAAGAACCAGTTCTACGTGGCCACGAACAACTACCTGTTCAATCTCGACACGACCGCCTGGGGCTGGGTCCATCTGGTACTCGGCGTGTTGCTGGTGCTGGTCGGGATCGCGCTGTTCGGCGGGGCCGGCTGGGCTGCGGTGACCGCGATCGCGCTGGCCGCGCTGTCGGCGATCAACAACTTCTTCTTCCTGCCGCACTACCCGATCTGGTCGATCGTGGTGATCGCCGCGAACGTCTTCGTGATCTGGTCGCTCGCCACGGTCGTCAACAGCCGTACCGAATCGCGCCACGAGGACTGGCAGGCGACCGCCGGCGGTGCGGAGAAGTGGCCGCAGCGCAACGTGAGCGCGCCGGGCCGGGCCGCGGCGGGTACCGACGCGCCGCCGCAGGCTGCGCAGCAGGCCCAGGACACCGCCGCCGACGCGCACATCGTGCCGGAGCATCGCGCCGACACCTGAGCCGAACAGCACCGCCCAGTGTCGGGCGCCGCGGATAGGCTTCGGGGCATGACTGATCAGGTACGGCTGGCCCCGGGGGACGCGGCGCCCGACTTCACCCTGCCCACCGACGACGGCGAGCAGCTGACACTGTCCGCGCTGCGCGGCCGGAAGGTGATCCTGTACGCCTACCCGGCGGCGATGACACCGGGCTGCACCAAGCAGGCCTGCGACTTCCGCGACTCGCTCGACTCGCTGGCCGCGGCCGGCTACCAGGTGGTCGGTATCTCACCGGACTCGCCGGCCAAGCTGGCGAAGTTCCGCGAGCGGGACGCCCTGACCTTCCCGCTGGTCTCGGACCCGGAGAAGAAGGTGCTGGCGGCCTACGGGGCGTTCGGCGAGAAGAAGAACTATGGCCGGGTGGTGCAGGGCGTCATCCGGTCCACCTTCGTCATCGACGAGCAGGGCCGGATCCAGCTGGCGCAGTACAACGTGCGGGCGACCGGGCACGTCGCGAAGCTCCACCGCGACCTCGGGCTCTGAGCGCCGGGCCCGGCGCCGCGCCGTCGGTGGCCGGCCGGACGGTGCCCGGTCGACCCGGCCGTGGTTGGCAGAGCGCCGCCCCGGCGAGTACCACCAGGGCGCCGATCGGCTGGTTCCAGCTCGGGCGCTCGTGCAGCAGGCCGATGCCGGTCGCGACGCAGCTGGCGCTCGGCGCCGCCGGCCTCGGCGCCGCAGTCATCCCATGTATGGGCCGCGGCACCGTCGCGGTCAGCCCACCGCGCCGGTGGCGAGCAGGGCGCGGGTCGCCTCCCAGCCTTCGAGGCTCTCGTCCAGCCGAGCGAGATCCGCCGGTCCGAGCAGCCGATGCCAGCCCGGGCAGGCCGCGACGTCACCGTGCGGCGGTGCGCCGGGCACCGCACGACCGGCCGCACGCAACGCGGCCTGGTCGGTACCGACCAGTGCCGGATCGGCCGTGACCAGCCACTGCGGTACCGGCAGCCGACTGGCCAGCGCGGCGAGGTCGGCGCGGTCCGGCAGCCGGGGCGCGGCGGCCACGCTCCGGTCCGACAGCGCCCGGAACAGCTTGCCGATCAGCAGCGCCGGCAGGTCCGGCAGGTCGGCGGGCAGCACCGCGGCCTGGTGGTAGCCGGCCCGCGCGACCGCTGCCAGCGCCGCGACCGGCCGCGCCGTGGCCACCTGGTACACCGCGGTGGTGGGCCACCGGATCGCCTCGGCCAGCGGCAGGTCGGCCGCGGTGGCGGCCAGCGCGACGTCGACCTCCGCCAGCGGCGCGAGCAGGTCGACGACGTCTTCGGCCAGTGCGCGCCGCCACGCCTCGGCCGGCACCCCCGGTGGCGCCCAGCCCGGCCGGTCGAGCAGCACCAGCACACAGCGGCCGGTCATCCGACCTCCTGCTCCGACGCCGGTTCCTCGGACGGTTCGTCGTCGGTGTCGCGCAGCGCCAGGCCGGCGGTGGCGGAGACGCCCTCCAGGAAGCCGCGGGCTCGTTCGGTGCGCGGGTACCGCGCCATCAGCGCCCAGAACTGGGCGTCATGGCCGGCCACGACCAGATGGCACAACTCGTGGAACAGCACGTAGTCGACCACCCAGTCGGGCATTCCGGAAAGCCGGCGGGACAGCCGGATGGTCCGGTCGGCCGGCGTGCAGGAGCCCCAGCGGCCGTTCTGGTTACCGACCCAGCGCACGCTCGCCGGGACCGCCACCGCGGGATGGTCCGGCAGGTACCGCCGGGCGAGGCCGCCGGCCCGGGCCAGCAACTGCTCGTCGCTGCGTGGGGTGCGGCGCTCCCGCCGCTCCAGGCGCTGCACCATCCGGTCGACCCACTCGCGCTCCTCGCGGGCGCTGAACCGGGCCGGAATGAGCACCACGACACGCTCCCCGTCGCGGTAGGCGGAGACCGTGCTGCGCCGGCGCGCGCTGCGCCGCACCTCGATGTCGGGCCCCGCCGGCGGGGCGCTCTGCTCGGTCACGCTCGCACGCTATCCGGCCCGGAGGGCTCGGTACCAGTGACGACGCACCGGTACCACCGAAGCCGGTGCGGCTTTCGCACCGTACGGGCGCGTTGGTGGCCGCTTTTCCGTATTTCCTCGCGCGCGCCGCGTTGACCTCGACGGGTGGCCCGCTTAGCGTCAGGGACGACGAGATCCCGGCCGGCGCTCGTTCCGGCGCTCGGGGAAGGTGGCGGATGCGTCGTCGCGCCGGGATCTCGCACCGACCACGACGAGGCGGTGCGGTGCCGGGCCGTCAGCGGCGCGACACCGCCGGACCCGACGCCCGGCGCCGACGCGCGGGAACGCTGGGGCAGCCGGGGTGGGCGTCCGGGCGCGGCGCAACGAACCGCTACCCGTACTCTTAGTCTTCGTCCATACACAGTTGGTGATTGCTGGTTTGTGCGGGGCCGTCCGGCTCCGAGGTCGCGTTCCTCACACGCACCGCGCGGTGCGAAGGGGAGGGCAGCCTCGCTGGGTAGGGTCCGCGCCGGGCCGGAGCTGCGATCCGGCAGCGCCGGGACAACACGAGGAGGGGCACCGTGGCCGAGACTTACAACGGCTACTGCGTTAAGTGCAAGGAGAAGCGGGACTTCGAGGGCGAGGTGTCGGTCAGCGACTCCGGTCGCCGGATGGCCAAGGGCCCGTGCCCGGTTTGCGGCACCAAGATGAACCGGATCCTGGGCAAGGCCTGATCCACCGGTACGGGTCCGCCCGTGCCGAACGGTACGGATCCTTCGTACCGGTGTTCCGTTCGAGACCGGAGGTGCCACCACGGCGCCTCCGGTCTTTCGCGTCGGCACGAGGGCCGGCCGCCGGTTACGGCACGAGGGCCGGCCGCCGGACTGCCGTCCGTCCCGCGTGGCAGCGGCGTCCCGGACCCGAGCGACCGGCCCGCCGGCGCCGGCGTTTCGGGTGCCGCCGCCCGTGCCGGCCCCGCCGCTCGGGTGTCGGAACGGCGACAGGACGGATCGGATTCCTGTGGACAACCCGGCGTTTTCTGTGGACAACGCCCGATTGCCCGGGACCGATTGTGGATAACCCGAGTACCCCGAGCATCGGCGAATCACCGTGGACGGCATGAAACGACCCATGCTGCTGCCGACCGTGACACCGCTGCACCGGGACCGCCGATCGATCCAGGTCGGCCTGTCCGGGGCGCACTCGCTCGTCCTGCACTCCGGCCGGTCGTCGGTGGACCGGCTGTTGCGGCTGCTCGACGGCCGGCACACCGAGACCTCGGTCCGGCACGAGGCGTCCCGGCTCGGCTTCGACGCCCACGAACTCGACCGGCTGCTGTGCGCGCTCACCGAGCGCGGCCTGCTGCGCGACGCGAGCAGCCTGCTGCCCGGCCGGCTCGCGCCGGCGACCCGGCGCCGGCTGGAGTCCGAGGCCGCGGCGCTGTCGATGCGGCTGCCGAGCACCGTCTCGCCGGCTCGGGCGCTGGCCCACCGGCGCCGGGCCCGGGTGCTGCTGGTCGGCCGCAGCCGGCTCACCGCACCCACCGGCGCGCTGCTGGCCGCCGCCGGGGTCGGCCGACTGCACCCGATCGCCGCCGGGGTGGTCGCCGGCGCCGACCCGGCAGTCGGCGGCGTGTTGCCCGACGACGCGCGGCGCCCGTGGCGCCGCGCCGTGTGCGACGCGATCCTGCGGGCCGCACCGGAGACCGACACCCGGGCCCTGACCGGACCCGATGCCGACCTGATCATCCTGTTCGGCCGGCCGCGCCCGACCCCACCTTTCGGGTACGGGCAGAGCCTGCGTTCGGTCCGGCACCTGAGCGTGTGGGTGCGCGACGAGGTGGTGCTGGTCGGCCCGCTGGTGCGCCCCGGCCGCACCAGTTGCCTGCGCTGCGTCGAGTTGGCCCGCGCCGACCGGGACCGGTGCTGGCCGGTGCTGGCCGCCCAGCTCGCCACCATGCCCGGCCCGGTGCCCGAGCCGGTGGACGCGCCGTTGCTCGCGGCGGGCGCGGCGCTCGCCGCCGCCCAGGCGCTGCAGGAACTGGACGGCGGGGATCCGGACACGCTCGGCGGCACGCTGGAACTCCCGTCGCCCGGGGTCGTCCGGCGCCGTAGCTGGCCACCGCACCCCCGCTGCGGCTGCCTGCGGGTCGGCATCCAGCGGCGCGCCTGACATCACCGTGGCATCATCGAGGGCCAGCCGCTCCCGGAGCCCTCCCGGAGCGGCCCTCCCGGAGCGGCCCCGGAGCTCCCCCGAGCTCCCCCGAGCCCCCCGAGCTCCTCCGAGCTCCTCCGAGCTCCTCCGAGCTCCTCCGAGCGCCGCCGACCCCGGCGTCCGAGGTCGGAACGGGACGCCCGCCCGAGCCGGCGCCGACCCCCGACGGACGGGCGGCGGGACCCGCGCGGCGAGCGGGGCGGGACCGCGCGGTGGGCGTGTCAGGACGGCGCCGAATCCTCGCCCGGGCCGGGGGCTTCGCTGCCGAGGGCGGCCGTGAAGGTACGGGTCGCCGCGTTGAGGCGGCGGCCGATGGCCAGGAAGGCGGCGAGCTGCTCCTCGTCGTAGTCGTCGAGCAGGGCGTTGACCTCGGCGGCGAGCCGGGCGAAGACCTCGGCGTTGCGGCGGACGTGCTCGCCGGTGGCGACCACGATGACCTTGCGGCGGTCGGCCGGGTCACGGCGACGCTCGACGAAGCCGCGCCGCTCCAGCCGATCGAGTACCGCGGTGATCGCCGAGGTGGACATGCCGGTCAGCTCGGCCAGCCGGCCGGCGGTCAGCGCCGGCTCGTCCCGGGCCAGGTCGAGGCACTTGATGTCGGTGGAGTTCAGGCCGAACCGGTCGGCGATGGTCTGGTGCAGGATCACCGCCCGGGACGCGTTCTCCCGCATCATCGCGAGCAGGTCCTCTCGCTGCCGAGCCCGGCGCCTTTCTGACATCATTGCGGCATCGCTTGACGTCACCGTGGCGTCCTCCTATATTTCGATGTGTCGAGAGATCCGGCGCGACGAGATATCCGCTGGATCGAACCATCTTATCGATCGGAGCACCAGCATGCGGTCCGAGCAGACACCCGTCCTGATCGTCGGCGCCGGCCTGGCCGGCCTGACCACCGCGCTGTTCCTGGGTCAGCACGGCGTGCCCGCGATCGTCGCCGACCGACACCCCGGTACCGCGAACCAGCCCAAGGCGCGCGGTCAGTCACCGACGATCATGGAGGCGTTCCGCGCCGCCGGGGTGGCCGACGCGATCCGCGCCGCCGCCCCGCCCGGCCGGCCCGAGATGACGATCGTGATCTGCGACAGCGTCACCGGCACCGTGCGGCACAGCTACTCGGAACAGTTCCCGGACTTCGCCGCGCTGTCACCGGCGCCGGCCGGCCTGGCCAGCCAGCAGGCGGCCGAGGCCGCGATCGCGGCCCGCGCCGCCGAGCTCGGCGCCGACCTGCGCTTCCGCACCGTGCTGGAGACGATGCGGCAGGACGGCGACGGGGTCACCGCGACCCTGCACGACCTCGGCACCGACCAGCGCTACCAGGTGCGCGCCGACTACCTGGTGGGCGCCGACGGCGGTCGCGGCACCGTCGCCCGCGCGGCCGGTGTCGGACACCACGGTCGTGGCCCGTTCGGGCACGTCAGGACCGTGCTGTTCCGCGCGGACGAGCTGATCGACGAGGTGCCCGACACCGCCATCCTGATGTACTACGTGCAGAACCCGGCGCTGCCCACCGGGGCGGCGTCGTTCGTGTCCACCGACCGCCCCGGCGAGTACGTGCTCGGGATCAACGACGACGAGCACCGCACCGACGAGGAGACGATCGAACTGATCCGGATCACGACCGGGCGGCCCGAGCTGAAGGTCGAGCTGTGCAACATCGGCAACACCTGGGAGATGGCGCACCGGGTGGCCGACCGGTTCTCCGCCGGCCGGGTGCACCTGGTCGGGGACGCGGCCCACCTGATGCCACCGACCGGCGGCCAGGGCGGCAACACCGCGATGCTCGACGGCATCCACCTGGCCTGGAAACTCGCCGCGGTCGTGCAAGGCCAGGCCGGGCCGGGGCTGCTGGACAGCCACGACGCCGAGCAACGCCCGTACGGCCAGACCATCGCCGACTGGCAGTACGTCAACAGGTTCGAGCGGCTGCATCCCGACGAGCGGCCGGACGACCTGCCCGAGGTGCCCGGCGCGGTCGACTGCCTGTTCGGCTACCGGATGGCCAGCCGCGCGGTCGTCGGCGACACCGGCGAGTACGGGTTCGAGCCCGCCACCGGCCGCCCCGGCAGCCGCGCCCCGCACGTGGTCCTGCACCGCGACGGGGCGGTGCTGTCCACCCGGGACCTGTTCTTCGCCGGGTTCGTCCTGCTCACCGAGGATCCCGGCTGGGTCGAGGCCGCCGCCCGGGTCGCCGGGGAGCTGGCCGTACCGCTCGCCGCGCACCGGATCGGCGCCGAGCTGACCGACGACGGTACGTTCCGGGCCAGCTACGGGCTGCCCGACGGCGGTGCGGTCCTGGTGCGCCCGGACGGCGTCGTCGGCTGGCGGTGCACCACCGGGGCGGACGCCGCCGCGCTCGGCGCTGCCTGGCGCCAGATCCTCGACCGCTGACCGCCGGCCCGTCGCGCGCCGGTACCAGCCAGCGCGCGACGGGCTGACCGGCCGCTGGGATGGGACAATGGGACGCGTGACCGATATCCCGCGTCGTGCCGTGTCCCGCACAGCGAAACTCGCGACCCTGCCGCTCGGCCTGGCCGGTCGGGCCGCGCTCGGTCTCGGCAAGCGGGTCACCGGCACCGCCGCCGACATGGTCTCCGCGGAGATCCAGCAGCGCACCGCCGAGCAGCTGTTCAGCGTGTTGGGGCAGCTCAAGGGCGGCGCGATGAAGTTCGGTCAGGCACTGTCGGTGTTCGAGGCGGCGCTGCCGGAGCACCTGACCGGGCCCTACCGGGCGGCGCTGACCAAGTTGCAGGAGGCGGCGCCGCCGATGCCGGTGGCCAGCGTGCACAAGGTGTTGGCCGAGGAGCTGGGGCCGCGGTGGAAGCGCCGGTTCGCCGAGTTCGACGACCAGCCGGCCGCCGCGGCGAGCATCGGTCAGGTGCATCGGGCGGTCTACCACAACGGCACCCCGGTGGCGGTCAAGATCCAGTACCCGGGGGCCGGCAAGGCGCTGGTGTCCGATCTGAACCAGCTGTCCCGGCTGGCCGGACTCTTCCGCGTCCTGCAGCCCGGCCTGGACATCAAGCCGCTGCTGGGCGAGCTGCGCGCCCGAGTCACCGAGGAACTCGACTACAAGCTGGAGGCGGCGACCCAGAAGGCGATGGCCAAGGCCTTCGCGCACGACGACGAGATCTACGTGCCGAAGGTGCTGGCCGGCACCGACCGGGTGCTGATCACCGCCTGGGTGGACGGGACGCCGCTGGCCGACGTGATCGCGCACGGCAGCGAGGAGGACCGCGACCTCGCCGGGCTGCGGATGGCGACGCTGCACTTCTCCGCGCCGGCCCGCGCCGGCCTGCTGCACGCCGATCCGCACCCGGGCAACTTCCGGCTGCTCGACGACGGCCGGCTCGGCGTGATCGACTTCGGCGCGGTGGCCCGGGTGCCGGACGGGCTGCCGGAGCCGATCGGGCGGCTGACCCGGCTGACCCTCGCCGGCGACGCCGAGGCGGTCCTGGCCGGGCTCCGCGACGAGGGTTTCGTCCCGCCGAACGTGGACGTCGACGCGCAGGCGATCCTGGACTACCTGCTCCCGGTGCTGGAGCCGATCGCGGTCGACGAGTTCCGGTTCACCCGCGAGTGGCTGCGCAGCGAGGCGACCCGGCTGGCGAATCCACGCAGCGACGCCTACCAGCTGGGCAAGAAGCTGAACCTGCCCCCGTCGTACCTGATGATCTACCGGGTGACGCTGGGTTCGATCGGGGTGCTGTGCCAGCTCAACGCCAAGGCGGGGTACCGCGCGGTGCTGGAACGCTGGCTGCCCGGCTTCGCCGACGAGTGATGATCGCGGGCACCGCCCGCGGCATGTCCCGAGCGCCGGCACACCCGCGGCACCGGCACACCTGCGGCACCGCGCGAGCGCCGGCGCATCCCGGCACGTCGCGAGCGCGGGTGCGGCATGCGGGAACTCGCGAGATCTCAGCCGAGCCGGTCGTCGAGGCCGGTCTCGATCGCGCCGACCGCGGCGCGGGTGCAGGTGGCGCACAGCCACCACTCGCCGGCGTGTGAGCGGGCCCGCGTCCAGCCCAGCCCGTACGGCCCGGTGCAGTCCCGGCCGCACTGCCGGCACCGCGGCCGGATCTCCTTCACCACAACGGATTCCATCTCCACCTGGCTCGACGGGCCGACCGGGTCGGACGCGGCGGGGGTCGGCACAGCCACCGGTGTCGGTGGCGGGCCGACTCGTCATCTCGCGTCCACCCCCTGTTCGCGAGCAGACGCTACGCCGACCGGGCGCCCGGGCGCCGGGCAGCGCGCGGCAACCACCCGCACGGGCCAGTGATTTAGAGCATGTTCCAGATTCGCGGGCGAGGCGAGACAGCAAGCCGGCCCCGGAGACCTTGGTGTGGGGTCTCCGGGGCCGGCGGGAAGGGGTAGCCGATGCGCGGCGCGAGCCGGCGGCTCGGCGTGTGGACCGAGCCGGGGCTCAGCGGGCCGAGCCGGCACCCCTGAGCTGCTGATGTCTGGGGCCGGGACGCGGCGCGCGTCCCGGCCGGTCGGGGTCGGTCCCGGCGAAGCTGCCGGGACCGACCGGTTGACCTACGGCGCCGGTCAGCGGTACCTGCGCGCCCGGGCGGCCACGTTCAGGGCCGGCCGGTACGGCAGCGAACGCCAACGCGGCGCCCGGCGCATTCGTGCTCGTGCCAGTGCTTCTTGCAAGGTATGCATCTTGTTGCTCCGGTTCGTCGTCTCGTTCATCTCGTACTCACTTGAGGGGTGGCGGGTCGCCCCGCGCTTCGGTGGGTGGACGTCAGGCCGCGGTCACGGCCCGGCTCGCCTCGCGCAGCACGGCGTCGGTACGGGCCGCAACCTGTGCCCGCGCCACCGCGTCACGCGCGAGGTCCTCCTTGCGCGGGCGGCCCCGCGGCCGCTTGCGCGGCACGACCGCTCCGTGCTCGAAGATCTCTCCACCCCACACGCCCCACGGCTCGTGCCGCTCCAGGGCGCCGGCGAGGCACTCGATCCGCAGCGGGCAGTCGCCGCACAGCGACTTGGCCGCTTCCAGGTCCGCCGGGGTCTCGGCGAACCACAGGTCCGCCTCGAAGGTCCGACAGGGCAGGTCCACCCCGGTCTCGACGGCTCCGTCGAGGGGGGCCAACACCAGGCTCATCGCCCGGTCACCTCGTTTCTCGCTTGTGGCTTGATCAACTTTTGGGGAACAAAAAGGCCGCGGATCCCGGTGTGCGGGTTCCGCGGCCTCAAGGTGCCGGTCGGCCTGGTCAGGCCGGATACTCCGGTTTACCTCGAGGCGGGACACCGCGGCGCTTGGCCATCAGGTTGGCCATCGCTTCGGCTACACCGGTCCCCTGCTGCTGGCTGACGCCGATCTGGCTGGCGTCAACGGACTTCGGTGTCGGCACGATGCCGGCACCGAGCCCCTGGGAGCTGACGTGGCTTGGCGAGACCTTGCCCGCGAAGACACTGAACCCCTGGGTACGGAACTGAGCTGCCGCATAGATCAGCTCCGGAGCCGCCGAAGCGGTGGAGCAGAGCGAGACGGCGAGAACGGGCGACGCAGCGGAAATGCCGCGCGGGTCGGAGCCGATCGGCGCGACACCGGCCGGATCGCGATCCAGCAGGGTCGAAGCGACTGGCAGCGACATGAACCGCCGCTCATCGATGCGGTTGGTCTCCACGGAAGTCACCTCGTTCCTGTCTCGGGACCGGCCCTTGCGGGTCGGTCCGGATCTGCGATGCGGCTGTGCTTCGGCAATCTCCAGCGAGGAAAACTCCCTCGCGGAGCGCCGGCGCGTCACCCGGACCTTGGCAGGTTATGCCGTCCGCCGGTGGGTGGCAATCGAATTTCGAAAGACGTTATCGACGTCTCTCGCCGAAGCCCCCCAGCGACCCCGGATCGGCCCGCCACCAGCACCATAACCGGCGCCCGCCAGCCACTCCGGCCTGCCTTCCGGGCCGGGCCGACGTGCCGGACCCGGTTGGCCACCGGTCAGACCATCGAGACGGCCTGATCGGCCTCCGCACCGTCGATCAGGGCCAGCACCGCCTTGCCGTACAGCCCGAGCTTGCGGGCGCCGATGCCGGGAATCTGCACCAGCGTCTCGGCCGCGTCCGGGCGCAGCTCGGCCAGCGCGGCCAGGGTGGCGTCGGTGAACACCACGTAGGCGGGGATGCGCTGCTGGCTGGCGACCTCCGCGCGCCAGGACACCAGCCGCTCGTACAGCTCCTCGTCGAGGTCGGACGGGCAGTCGCCGCACCGGCCCAGCTTGCGGTCGGTGGCCTCGCTGAGCGTGGCGCCGCAGATCCGGCACAGCACCAGCGTGCCGCGGCGCCGGCGGGGCCCGGACGAGCGCTCGGCGCGGGCCGGGCCGGTGGCCGGTGTCGCGGTGGCCGCCGAGGCCGGCAGGAACCGGGACGGGCGGCGCGGCCGGCCGCCGTCCGAGCGGGCCTGCGGCCAGGACAGCCAGAGCTGCTCGCGGGCCCGGGTGATCCCGACGTAGAGCAGCCGGCGCTCCTCCTCGATCTGCTCGTCGGTGCGGGCGAAGCCGACCGGCAGGGTGCCCTCGACCAGCCCGACCAGGAACACCACGTCCCACTCCAGGCCCTTGGCCGAGTGCAGCGAGGCGAGCGTGACACCGGCGACGGCCGGCGCGTGCTGGGCCGCGGCCCGGCGGGTCAGCTCGGCGTGGAAGCCGGCGAGGGCGTCGGCCGCGGTCGGTTCGGCGCCGTCCTCGCCCGGCGCGGGGCGGAAGTCGGCGGCCAACCGCACCAGCGCGGCGAGCGCCTCCCAGCGTTCCCGTCCCGCCCCGCCCGGCGGCGGCGAGTCGGCGGCCCAGCCGGTCGCGGCGAGCGCGTCGGTGACCGCGACCCGAAGCGGGGTACCGGGCTCCACGGCGCGGGTCGCGGCCCGCAGCGCGACCATCGCCTGCCGCACCTCGGGCCGGTCGAAGAAGCGCGCACTGCCCTGCACCTGGTAGGGCACCCGGGCGTCGGTCAGCGCCTCCTCGTACGCGGCGGACTGGGCGTTGGTGCGAAACAGCACGGCGATCTCGCTGCTCGGGGTACCGGCGGCGACCAGCTCGGCGCAGCGCGCGGCGACCGCGGCCGCCTCGGCGGCCTCGTCCGGAAACGAGCGGATGGTCGGGGCGGGGCCGGGCGCGCGCTGGCCGGTCAGCTCCAGCCGCAACCGTGCCTGCGCGCCGCGGGCCTGCCCGATCACCTGGTTGGCCAGCGCCACCACCTGCGGGGTGGACCGGTAGTCGCGGGTCAGCCGCACCACCGTCGCGCCGGGATAGCGGCGCGGGAACCCGATCAGGTGGTCGGCGGAGGCACCGGTGAACGAGTAGATGGTCTGGCTGGCGTCGCCGACCACCGTCAGGTCGTCCCGGCCGCCGAGCCACGCGGCGAGCAGCCGCTGCTGCACCGGGTTGACGTCCTGGTACTCGTCGACCACGAAGTGCCGGTACTGCGCGCGAACCTGGTCGGCGACGTCCGGGTGTTCCTCGACGGCCCAGACCGTGAACCGCAGCAGATCCTCGAAGTCGATCACCCCGGCGGCCTGCTTGACCTGCTCGTACGCCTGGTAGACGCGCACCATCGACTCGGGTGCGACCGGGGTGTCGCGGCCGGCACGGGCCGCGGCGGCCGGATATTCGTCCGGCTCGACCAGGCTCGCCTTGGCCCACTCGATCTCGGTGGCGAGGTCGCGGCGCAAGGTGGACTCGGCCCGGACCCGCGCCGCGGCGGCGGCCTGGTTGATCAGCCGGGCCTTGCTGGTGAGCACCTCTGGCAGCTCGCGACCGCCGAGCAGCCGCGGCGCGAAGAACCGCAGCTGGCGCATCGCGGCGGCGTGGAAGGTGCGGGCCTGCACGCCGCCGGCGCCGAGACCGCGCAGCCGGTCGCGCATCTCCCCCGCGGCGCGCGCGGTGAACGTCACCGCCAGCACGTGTTGCGGCCGCACCTCGCCGGTGAGCACCCGATGGGCGATGCGGTGGGTGATCGCGCGGGTCTTGCCGGTGCCCGCGCCGGCGAGGATGCACAGCGGGCCGGCGGGGGCGACCACCGCGGCCCGCTGGTCGTCGTCGAGGCCGGCGAGCACGCCGGCGGCGGTCGGCGCCGGGTCGCGGGGCGCGGTCGCGGGCCGGTCGGGGTGCACACCGTGCGACACGAACTGCCTCCGAATCTGTGCGCCGTGGGCCACATCGGGATGGTCTCAGCCGGCTACGACGTTATCTCCGTCGAGTGGGACGTCCGCGACGCGTGGCAGGCTGGCGGTGACGCCGGTGCCCGCGCCGCTGCGTCCAGATCGCGTACGAGGAGGCTTTCCCCCGATGAACGAGCGGCAGCGAGCAGGTCAGCGGCCTGCGGTTGGACGCCCCAGGAACATCTCGACCAGGGAGGGGCGTTCGTGAGCAGCTCCGTGACGATGTACTCGACACCGTGGTGCGGCTACTGCCGGCGGCTGAAAAGCCAGTTCGACCGGGAGAACATCGACTACACGGTGATCGACATCGAGCAGGACCCGAGCGCCGCCGAGTACGTGATGAGCGTCAACGGTGGCAACCAGACGGTGCCGACCATTCAGTACGCGGACGGCACGGCGATGACCAACCCGACCATCGTGCAGGTGCGCGACAAGCTCGCCACCCTCACCGCAGCCTAGGAACCGCCGGGCCCACGCCCCGCACCTCCTGGACCCGCTCCGGCGCCGTCGACACGAACGCCCGCGACGGCGCCGGACCCGGTCAGGTCGCCGGTACGGCCTCGGCACGGCGCCGCTCGTGGCGCGTGCTGTAGGCCCACTGCCAGGCCATCAGCGCCACCAACACCCCGGTGAACGCCGGGCCGGGCAGCGCCGCGCCGAAGGCGGCGAGCAGCACCGGGACCGCCACGCCGGGCAGCCCGGCCGCCAGCAGCCAGCGCCGGTTGGCCGGGTCCGGCAACCCGCCGAGGGCACCGGCGAGGAACCAGCCGGCGACGCCGCCGCAGAGCAGCCACCCGTCGGCGGCCGGCACGTGCTCCGGGTGCGCGACGATGCCGCCGAGCCCGACGGCCACCGCGGTGATGCTCACCGTGGTCACGAAGTGCAGCGGCATCGCCACCGACACCGGCAGGCTGCGGCCCTCGCTGGCGATCAGCCCGTACCGGAACAGGTGCCACCACATGCCGACGAGCACCACGAAGCCGAGCCCCGCGACGGCGATCAGCCGGCCGGTCCAGGGCAGCTCCGCGGCTGCGGCGATCACCTGCAGCACCGCCTCACCGAGCACGATGATCATGAACAGGCCGAGCCGCTCGGCCAGGTGCGCGAGGTCCACGGTGGCCGGTTTCGGCACCTGGGCGGCGAAGTCCTCGACCGGGCGGCCCTCCCGCCGCGCCTGCGCCTCGATCATCCGCTGGGCGAACCGCGGCACCCGGGCCTCGGACCGCGCGCCGAGCGGCAGCAGCAGGTCGATGGCCACGCCGACGGTCCACAGCAGGTACCGGCCGGGCGGGTCGACCCAGATCGAGACCAGCCACGGTACGACGCCCAGCAGCCCCTGCACGGTGGGCCACGCGGTGAGGTTGGTGCCGGTACGGCGCATCGTCTGCGCACCGAGCGCCCGCACCACCACGTAGGCGACGACGAAGACCACGACGCGCTGCTCGGTGGCCTCCGGTACCGCGGCGGCCAGCACCGCGATGCCGGCCATCGCGGCGAGCATCGAGCGCTGGCTGGTGCGGTCGCCGGCGACGTTGGCGTACAGCGTGAACGACGACCACGCCAGCCACACCGCGAGGTAGAGCAGCACGAACAGCCCGACGTCGGCCGGCGTCGGCTCGCCGTGCAGGCGGTGCGCGAGCTGCGCGACCGCCGCCACGACCACCAGGTCGAAGAACAGCTCCAGCCAGCTCGCGTGCCGTCCCGCCGCGTTCCCCCCAGACATGGTCGTCATTATCTGGGCAGGCCGCCAGCGGCCCGCTCACCGGTGGCCGGGTCGCCCGCCGGCCGGCGTTGCGGCGCCGGCCGGCGTTGCGACCACGCCGGGCGGCGCGGCGCCGTCACGGTGTCGTGGCGGCCGGTTCCGGCTCCGGTGCCGCGGTGGCCGCGGCGTGCCGGGAGCGCCACAGGTACGCCGCCGAGCCGGCCAGGCCGATCCCGATCAGCACCATGATCAGCCGGGCGTCCAGGATGGTGACCAGGCCGGCGCCCAGCGCCAGCGCGGTGATCTGACCGACCGAGATGATCCCGTCCGCGGCGGCGCTGATCCGGCCGATGTAGCGGTGCGGCGACCGCTGCTGGATCAGCGTGTTCGCGGCGACCAGCACCACCGTGAACCCGAACCCGTTGATCGCCGCGGAGGGGAAGAGCGTCGGCAGCTGAGCGATGCCGAGCGTGCCGATACCGATCGCGGTCAGCAGGGCTCCGGCCGCGAGGGTCGGCACCCCGCCGAAGCGGCGCATCAACCGGGCGCCGAGCACGCCGCCGAGAATCCCGCCAACTCCCTGCGCGCAGCTGATCACGCCGATCAGGGTGGTCGACCGGTGCATCACGTCGCCGATCAGCGCGAAGAAACCCGACTCGACGAACTCCAGTGCGAAGATCGCCGCCAGCAGGCCGATGGTCAGCCGGCGCAGCAGCACGTCGCGCAGCAGGTACCGGAAGCCGGCGGTGATCTCGTGCAGCAACGCGCCGGGCGGCTCCTGCTCGGCCTGTTCGACCGCCGCGTCGGCGCCGTCGGCGACGGGCGCCGGGCCCAGCCGCCCGGTGTCGGCGCCGCCGGCGACGGGGGCCGGTCCCAGCTGCCCGGTGTCGGTGCCGCTGGGGGCCGGCGTCGGGCCCAGCTTCAGCAGGATCACCGCGGCCGCGGCGACGACGAAGGTAGCGGCGTTGATCATGGCGACGACCGGGCCGCCGAGCGCGACGTAGATACCGGCGCCGGCGAGCGGGCCGAGCAGCCGCAAGCCCTGCTTGACGGTCTGCAGCATGCCGTTCGCGGCGCCGAGCTGGTCGGCCGGCAGGATGTGCTTGATCACCCCGGTCTGGGCCGGGTCGACGAACACGAACGACGCCCCGTACCCGACGGTCACCGCGATCAGCAGCCAGAGCTGGCCGCGCCCGTGCACCGCGAGCAGCGGCAGCAGGATCGCCGCCGACGCCAGGTTCGCGGCGAACAGGAACCGGCGCCGCGGCAGCCGGTCCACCAGCCAGCCGGCGACCGGTGCGAGCAGGGTGGGTGCGGCCAGCGCGAGCAGCGTCAGGCCGGCGGCGCTGGCCGAGCCGGTCAGCTGGTTCACCCAGATCGCGAGCACCAGCATCAGCATCGAGTCGCCGATCATGCTGGCGGCCATGCCGACGAACAGCAGCCGGAAGTTCCGGTTGGCCAGCAGCGCGCGCATCAGCCCGCGTCCCCGGTACCCGGCCGGTCACCGGCACCGCGCGCGTCCCGGGCACCGGCGCCGTGCGGGCCGCCGATCCGGTACGCGTCGCCGTCGCCGGGCCGGTCGTCGGCGTCGCCGGCCCCGGTCTCGACCGGTTCGGCCCCGACCGGTTCGGACTGGGCGGAGTCGGCCTGAGGCTCGCCGACCTCGGCGGTGCCGGGCTCGGTGCCGGCGCCCGCGGGGGCGGTCTCGCTGGTGGTCACCGGGCGCATCTCGCGGATCCCCTTGGCGGTCAACGCGGCCACCGTCGAGACGGCGAACGCGGCGGTGAACGCGAGCACCACGCCCGCGGCACCGAAGTGCGCGGCGAGGGTGCCGGCCAGCAGCGGCGCCAGCGCGGCGAGGCCCATCGCCGCGGTCATGAAGGCGCTGTTGACGCGACCCTGCAGCCGGTCCGGGGTGGTCGCGGCCAGGTGCCCGAACAGCCCGGCGTTGAGCGGCGGCCCGAGCAGGATCAGCAGCGCGACCGGCGCGGCGGCGAGCGGGGTCGAGGCGAGCGGCCAGGCGGCGAGCAGCAGCGGGATGCCGAGCAGCGTGATGGCGCGCAGCAGCTTCGGGAACGCGAACCGGCGCATCATGCTGCTCGCGGCCAGCGCGCCGATCAACCCGCCGACGCCGACGATGGTCTCCACGGTACCGATCAGCACCGGCGGTGTTCCGTTGCGCTGCAACAGGATGATGATGCCGAACAGCATGCCGTTGATGGCGAAGTTCAGCGGCGCGGCGATCAGCATCGCGGCCCGCAGGAACGGCGTGGTGACCGTGTAGCGCAGCCCTTCGAGCAGGTCGCGCAGCGGCGAGGTGGCGGTGCCCGCCGGCTCGGCCGTCTCCTGCATCGGCCGGCGGATCAGCAGCAGGCCGACCAGCGAGACCAGGTAGCTGATCGCGTCGGCGAGGAACGGCAGCGCCCGGCCGAGACCGAACACCGCACCGCCGATGGGCGGCCCGACCAGCCCGACCGCGTAGCTGCGCGCCTCGTCCCGGGCCACGGCGGTGGACACCTGGTCCAGCGGTACCAGGTTGCGCACCGCGGACATCGCCGAGGTGTCGAACGCCGCGGCGCACACGCTCTCGATCATCGCCACGACGGCGATCACCAGCACGTTGCCGTACCCGAGCAGCAGACTCGCGGCCAGCCCGGCGAACGCGACCAGCCGGATGCTGTCGCAGGCGAGCATCAGCCGGCGCCGGTTGACCCGGTCGGCGAGCACCCCGGCCGGCAGCCGTACCGCGGTCTTGGCGACCATCGCCGCGGTGCCGACGGCCCCGGCGAGCACCGCGTTGTGCGTGAGTACCAGCACGACCAGCGGGTAGGCCAGCGAGGACATCGAGCTGCCCAGGTCCGACAGCGCCTGGCTGCCCCACAACAGGTTGAAGTCGCGGTTGCGCCACAGGCTGTTCGGGCCGGGCGCGGTCAGCAGCCGCCTCACTCCTGGTCCTCCGACCACGGCCGGGCCGGGAACCCCCAGGACACCAGGCGGACGGCGCGGGCGTCGGCGGGGCGGGTGGCCGGATCGGTGAACCGCTCGGCGTAGGGCAGTATCTGGGCGACGATCCGCTCCTTGAACTCGACGAGTTCGGCAGCGGTGAGCCAGGCGAACGACTGGCTCCAGAACGCCGCGTCGTACCAGTCCTGCGGCTCGCTGTCCTGCCGGCGCTCGAACTCCTGGTGCTCGTCGAACTCGTGTTGGTACATCAGCTCGGCCATCGCCGCGCCGGCGGCGGCGGCCTCGCCCTCGCTGCGTCCGCCCCAGCTGCGGTTCTCGATCACCGGGCGCCACGGCCGCTGCCGGCCGGTGCCGCCGCCGGCCTCCTCGACGTAGCCGTACTTGGCGAGCTGGCGCAGGTGCCAGGAGCAGTTGGCGGGGCTCTCCCCGATCCGGTCGGAGAGCTGGCTTGCAGTCAGCGATCCGGCGATGAACAGCTCGTCCATGATGCGGATGCGCACGGGGTGGGCCATGGCGCGCAGCTCGCGTGGATCGCGAAGCGTGCGCTTCGGCAGTTCGTGGTGGTGCTTGTCGTCGTCGGGCACGCGTCGAAGCTACCCTTTCGAAAGGCTCCTTTCAACCCCTTCCTCGTACCGCCTGAGCGTCGCCACGACGAGCCCGCGCTCGGCCGCGGTGAGCGGTTCGAGGGCGGCGCGCCACGCGTCGGCCGCCCCGGCGAGCCAGGCGTGGATCGCGCGGCGATGCGGGGCGGCGATGCTGACGATGACGCGGCGCCGGTCGGTGTCGTCCTCGCCACGGTGCAGGATCCCCTGCCGGCTGAGGTCGCCGACCATCAGGCTCACCGTCGCGGGTGCCACCTCCAGCCGCTCGGCCAGAACCCGCACGGTCATCGGGCCATCCAGCAGCAGCAGCGCGAGCAGCGTCAGATGCCGGGGGCCAGCCCGAACGACGCGAGCGCCGGCGGCACGGTGAGCTTCTTGGCGCGGCCGACCAGCCGCGGCATCAGCAGCAGCATCTGCCGGACGCCGTCGTCCAGGTCGAGACCACCGGATCCCGTTGACATTCCTTTGTCTCCAAACTAGCTTTGCTTGCAAATATATGTGTCGTCAAAACACCTTCGCGATCAGATCGGCTGAGCCACCGACGCAGCGTCGACAGCAGCGCGACATCGGCCTCGAACAGCGTTGCTCTCCGAGCAGCATCGGCCTCATAGCAGCGTTGCCATCAGCGCAGCGTTGGTGTCACAGCAGCGTTGGTGTCACAGCGATCCCGACAGTACCGAGGAGACCGATGCCGAATCCGAACCGCGCGGTGATCGACGAGTTCCGGGCCAACGCCGGCCGCGTCGGCGGTCCGTTCACCGGCGCCGACCTGCTGCTGCTCACCGCCGGCGGGGTGACCAGCCCGCTCGGCTACCACGACGAGGGCGACCGGCTGCTGGTCTACGCCTCCAACGCCGGCCGCGACCGCGACCCACGCTGGTACCGGCGGCTGCTGGACGACCCGGTCGGCACCGTCGAGGTCGGTACCGAGCGGTACCGCGCCGTCGGCGCCGCGCTGCACGGCGCCGAGCGCGATCGCTGCTACCGCGAGCAGGGCGAACGCGTCCCCGCCTACGCCGAGTACCAGCGCGGCACCGGGCGGCCGATCCCGGTCGTCGCGCTGTACCGGATGGACCACAGCGACCGCGGCCTCGCCGTCGCCGTGCAGCTGGTCCACGCGCACACCGCGCTGCGCGCCCAGCTCGCCGAGGTCGCAGCCAGCACCGCCGCCGCGGCCGGCGCCGACACCGCAGCCAGCGGGAACAGCGCTGCCGGCGACGACATCGCTGCCAGCACGAGCACCGACACCGGCACCGCGGGCAGCGAGCACGCCGCGGCCGGCGGTGCCGCAAGCACCGTCGGGGCGAGCGGCGGTGACGTGTTCGGGCACTGCCTGGCCTGGTGCGCCGAGGTCGGCGAGCACCACCGCAACGAGGATGCGACGTTCCCGCGGCTGCTCGACGCGCTGCCCGGGCTCGCCGGCACGGTGCGGCGGCTGCGCGCCGAACACCGTACCGTCGCCGAAGGCCTGCGCGAACTCGACCGGCTCGTCGCGGCGGGCGACGCCACCGCGGTCACCGCCGCCCGTACCGCACTCGGGCGCGGCTCGACGACCACTTCGGCGCCGAGGAGCGCGCCCTGCTGCCCGCCCTCGACACCCTCCCCGACACCTGGTGACGGCCGGTCAGGAACGTTCGTGCAGCCAGCGGTCGATCAGCAGGTAGGCGACCGAGGTGGTGAACGGCAGGGCCGGGCCGGACTCGGTACCGAACTCGGCGCGGCGAAACCAGCGGGCCCGCTCGATCTCGACGCCGTCGACCACCACCGGCGCGGACGGGTCGGCCAGCGCCGTGTAGGCGAGCATCAGCGAACGCGGGAACGGCCACGGTTGGCTGGTCAGGTACCGCACGCCGTGCACGGTGACGCCGACCTCCTCGGTGACCTCGCGGGCCACCGCCGCCTCCACCGACTCCCCCGGCTCCACGTAGCCCGCGAGACAGGAGTACCGCTCGGTCGGCCACTCCGGCTTGTGCGCGAGCAGGCAGCGCCCGTCCGGTCCGGCGACCCCGTCGTGGACCAGCACGATCATCGCCGGGTCGGTGCGCGGCCACAGCGTGCCGCCGGCGGCGGTGACCCGGGTCCACCCGGCCTCACCCAGCTCGGTCGGCGCACCGGTGGCCGGGTCGTACCGGTGCGCGGCGTGCCAGTTCGCCAGCGCCACCGCGGTGGTGAACAGGTCGGCGTCCTCGTCGCCGAGCAGGTGCCCGACGGTGCGCAGCGAATGCGATCGGGCGCCGGGCAGCTCGGGCAGCGCGGCGGCGACGGCAAAGCAGGGCACGCCGTCGGCACCGACGCCGAGGAACAGCCGGTCACCGGGCGGCGCGTCGGCGGCCGACACGTACACCAGGTGGGGCGGGTCACCGGCCACCAGCGCGCGGTCGCCCTGCACGATCAGTACCCGTGCGGTCGGCCAGGCGTTGGCGAGCCAGCCGGCGTCGGTGCGCCGGTCGGTGGCCCGGTCGACCGCACCCCGGTAGAGTTGGGTGGCTATTTCCGTTGTCCCGCATGACATGTGTGTGTCCCCCTGTCGACGAGCCGAGCCCGCGTCGAGATCAACGAGGCGAACCCGACCACGTCACTGTGCGTACCGGCCGGCCGGCGGCACGATCCACCGAACGTGGCCCGGCCGGGGTCGACCTGCTGCCAGATCTCGTGCCGGCCGCGACCGTCCGGAGCGTCGCCACGGCCCCGGCGGCGGTCTCGAAGTCCGGGCGCCGGCTGCGGCGCCCCCGCGGGCCCGTCGCGGCGTTGCGGGTCGGCCCGCGTGCAAGCCTGGCACACGAGCCGCCCTTCGCCCTGCGAGCAGACGCTCGGCCGGGGACTTCGAGACAGCCCCTCAGTCGTCGCCGGGGTCGAGCGGGAAGACCGCCGACAGCGACGGCGTCACGACCTTCGCGTCGCCGAGCACCACGGTGGCCGCCCGGGTCGGCGCGAAATACTCCGCCGCGACGGCGCTGACCTGCTCGGTGGTCGCCGACGCCATCCGCTCGGCGTGCCCGGTCAGCCAGTCCAGCCGCAGCCCCGATCCGGCCAGCGACGACATCAGCCCGGCCAGCCCGGCCTGGGTGGCGAGGCTCAGTTGCAGGGTGCCGATCCCGTACCGCCGGGCCTGCTCCAGCTCGTCCTCGCCGACCGGGGTGGACGCCAGCCGGCCCAGCTCGTACCAGGTCTCGACCAGGGCCGGGGTGGTCACCTCGGTGGCGACGTCGGCCGACACCACGATCGCCGAGCCCGCGGCGCTGTGCTCGACGGCGGACCGCGGCGAGTAGGTGTATCCCTTGTCCTCCCGGATGTTCTCCACCAGCCGGGACGAGAAGTATCCGCCGAACACCAGGTTGGCCAGCTGCAGCGCGGCGTGGTCGGGGTCGGTGCGGCCGACCGCGGGCAGCCCCACCCGCAGCGACGACTGCACCGAGCCGGGCCGGTCGGCCAGCAGCACCGGGCCGCCCTCGATCGGCGGCACCGGCGGCAGCTCGACGGTCTTGCCGCCGCCGTTCCAGGACGACAGTGCGGCCTCGGCGGCGTCCAGCGCCTTCGCCGGCGGCACGTCACCGACGATGACCAGTACCGAACCGGCCGGGTGCACCCGCTCGGCGTGCAGGGCGCGCAGCGCGGTCGGCCGGACCGCGGCGACCTGCGCCGGCTCGGCGGTCTGCGTCGCGTACGGGTGGCGGCCGTAGACGCGGCGGTTGAGCGCCTCCCGGGCCAGGTAGGCGGGCTGAGTCTTCGCGACCTGGATCTGGTCGGCGAGCCGATCGCGCTCGGCGGCCACCTCGCCGGCCGGGTAGACGGCGTCGGTGAGCACCAGCCCGAGCAGCTCCAGCAGCCGCGGCAGGCCGGAGGTCAGCGCGGCGCCGCCGAGCAGCAGCCGGTCCGGGTCGGCGCTGGCGCCGAGCTGGCCGCCGATGCGCTGCAACTGCGCCGAAAGCTCCACATTGGACAGCTCGGAGGTGCCGGACAGCAGCGTCTCGGCCAGCAGCATGCCGCGCGCCACGTTCGTCTTCGCGAACGGGATGCGCAACCGCAGCTCCACCAGCGGTACGGCGGGGCGCCGGGCGGCGATCACGGTCAGCCCGTTGGCCAGGGTGCGCTCCGCGGTACGCGGCAGCTTCAGCTTGCGGGCCGGCGTCAGCGCCGGGACGGGGATGCTCATGCGCGTCCCTCCTTCGTCGACACGCCGATGCGGCAGTTGCGGTTCGCGGGCCGACCCGGGCTCGCGGCCGTGGCCGCGTCGCCGGGAAGGGCGTGGCACGCCCCGGGGCCGATGATGCGCGCGCTCACTTGGCGCCCCCCGGTACGACCTCGACGGTGGCGCGCCGGGCGGGGCGCAGGGCGGCGGCAGCGGACACGATGGACTCCTCGGTGACCTCGCCGAGCAGGCGGGGCAGCTCGTTGGTGAGCGCGGCGTCGCCGCGCTGCTGGGCGATGGTGCCCATTCGCAGCGCGCGGCCGAGCACCGGGTCGAGGTCGCGCAGCAGCTGGGTGGCGATGCGCGCCTTGGTGCGGTCCAGCTCGCCGGGGGCCAGGCCGTCGCCGGCGAGCCGGTCGAGTTCCTCGTCGACGGTGCGCAGCACGTCGTCGACCGCGCCGCCGGGCGGCAGGTGCGCGGACAGCACCAGCGCGGTGGGGTCGCGGACCTCGAACGGCTCACCCATGAACCCGAGGTAGCCGCCGATACCGGTGACCGCCCGGTCCTTGAGCACCAGCCGCTCCACCAGCCGGGACGAGTCGCCGTCGGTGAGCACCTCGGCGAGCACCACGTACGGCAGGTACGCGTCGAAGTCGGTGATCGGGTCGGGAACCCGCCAGGCCGACGCGAACGCCGGCAGCGGGGCCCTCTCGTCCACATAGGAGTCACGTCGCTCGGCGGCCAGGTCCGGCTCGGCGAAGCTCGGCCGCACCGGCCGGGGCCGCGCCGGCACGTCGGCGAAGTGCCGCCGCACCAGCTCGGTGGCCTGCTCGACGGTGAAGTCGCCGGCCAGCGCGAGCGTGGCGTTGCTCGCCGCGTAGTACGTGGTGAAGAAGTCCTCGGCGTCGGCGACGGTGGCGGCGTTGAGGTCGACGAACGAGCCGTACCCGTCGTGCGCGTTCGGGAAGGTGTCGAACATGACCGGTGGCAGCCGGAGCCACGGGAACCCGCCGTACGGCCGGTTCAGCACGTTGACCCGGATCTCCTCGCTGACCACGTCGATCTGGTTGCGCAGGTTCTCCTCGGTGATCTTCGGCCGGCGCATCCGATCGGCTTCGAGGAACAGCGCGCGCTCCAGCGCGTTGGACGGCAGGAACTGGTAGTAGTCGGTGTAATCCAGGTGCGTGGATCCGTTGAAGGTGCCGCCGGATCCCTGCACGTAGCGGAAGTGGGCGAGCTTCTCCAGGTTCTCCGAGCCCTGGAACATCAGATGCTCGAACAGGTGGGCGAACCCGGTGCGGCCTGCCGGCTCCGACCGGATGCCGACGTCGTAGATGACCGCGACGGCCACCACCGGCGCACTGCGGTCCGGAGCCAGCACCACCCGCAGGCCGTTGGCCAGGGTGAACTGTTCGACCGGGAAGCTTGTTGTCGGAATCCGCACGCGGCGGGCGCTGAGAGCGGGCACGAGTGCGACCCTATCCGCCATTGGCCCGAATCGTCAGCGCACCCCGACACCGGCGGGGCGGCCGGTCGCTCAGTGCGCCGCCCGTACCGAGTCGATGGCGTCCTTGACCACCCAGTCGTACTGCTGGTGGGTGCCCGGAATCGACACGTAGAGCACCGCCGCGGTGGGCTTGCCGACGTCGAAGGTGGCCACCCCGACCAGTTCGCTCCTGGCCTTGAGGCCCTGCGCGCTGGCGTCGAAGTGCAGCCGGAAGATCGACACCCAGGCGGGCAGGCCGCCGACGGTGGTCAGCTTGGACTCGATCGAGTCCATCTGGTTCGGCTGCGGATAGTACGACTTGCGCACGTCGGCGACGATCTGCTGGCCGACGCACTTGAGGTCGAGGATGTTGCCGTCGTTGACGGTGGCCGGCACCGACCCGGACAGCACCGACGCGAGGTACTCGCCCCGGCTGTAGCGCTCGGTCACGAACGACTGGCCGGTGACGTAGTGGACCTTCAACTGGCCGGCGTACCAGTCGTCGTTCCACTGCTGCCAGGGCGACCCGTAGCGCTGGTAGGAGATGCCGGCCTTGGGGTCGGTGGTGCGCGGGCCCGGCGGTGGCGGCGGCCCCTCCCGGTACCCGGGGTCGGCGGTCGCCGTCGGCGGCGGGCAGGCCTGCGCGAGCGGCGGGCCGGTCTGTTTGTCCTTGCCGCCGCCGAACGGCAGCTTGTCGCCGAGACCGCCGCCGAACGAGCCGCTGAGCGCGAGCACCAGCACGACCACCAGGCCGATGCCGAGCAGGCCGCCGGCCACGCCGAGGAACAGCCCGAGCCGCGGTGGCCGCGGACCGCCCGGATCGTCGGGCAGGTCGGTGGCCGGAGCGGCCGGGTCGCCGAGCGCGACCGGTGCCCGCCGGCGCAGCAGGCCGCGGCCGGCGCGCGGCGCGGGCGGCGTGCCGAGGTCGTGCGAGGCGGTGATCAGGCCGGTCTCGGCGTCGTGGTGGGCCGGATGCCCGGGCCGGACGATCGGGGTACTGCCGGGCAGCGGCCCGGACCGACCGGTGGCCGGCGGCACCACGACGACGTGGTCGGACTCGCCCGAAGGGCGCGACCACACCTCGTGTTCCGGGCCGGTCCGCCCGGTGTGCTCCCGATCGCTGCGCTCGGTCATCTCCCGCTCTCTCCGGCGTGATCGGGTGCCCCGACAGCCCCGGCCCTGGTACCGCCACCGTAGCGGGCGGGGTCCGCCCGGCCGGGACACGCCCCGCACCAGGGCGTCCGCCAGCGGGCTCGCCCGGCCACCGGGTCGAGGGCACTTCGGGTCGGATGGTGGCCGCGGACCGGCCCCCGGCGCAACCCGGAGCGTTCAGCGCAATTCCAGCGTTCCGGCATGAAGTTCACGGTCTGATCGCCGCCGCGGCGGTGCCGCCGGGGATCGGGTCAGCGTTCGTCGACGGCGCGGCGGGTCGCGCGGGCCGGATGGTGGTGCTGGCCGGGCGAGCGCAGTTCGATCACGGTGCTCGTCTCGGGATGCCGGCGGGAGTTCGACGGGTGCCACGGGGCGAGGGTGATCGCCGCGGCGACGGCCACCCCGGCAGCCGCGATGGCGAAGACGAGGAGCAGTTCGGTACGGCCGGAGGCGCCGGTACCGGCGAGCATGGTGGTGTCCTTCCCCGTGATGGCGATGCGCGCAACGTGGCGGTCGGGTCGAGTCGAGTCGGCGCCCCGCCGGCGAGTCGGGCCGGCTCCCGTTGCGTACGCAGCGTCGCACGAATCCGGTCGCTCGTCAGCCCCCGGTCCCGGCGTTCACGCGGGATCGGTCAAGAATTCGACAGGAACTTCCGGCAAGCTTCCGGTCGGTGATCTACTCAGGGTGCCACTGGCGCTACGGTGCGATGTTCAGGGTTCAGCCGCCGGACGAGGCACGGGCCGCGCGATCGGACCGGACGCACTGCCGGATCGCCGTCACGACCGGCGCGATCCCGGCGCCCAGCACCTCGATGCGTGCCTTGGCACGCCGTCGATCCGCCCGCCTTGCCACCGTGCCCAGCTCGGCGGCGGCCGCGATCGCGGCCGCCGCGGCATCCGTCGCGTCGACCCGGGAGGTGCGGCCCGGTCCGCCGACGGCGTCGCGGATGGCGGTGCCGTACCGCTCGAAGGCGAGGACATCCCTAACATCGATGCGCTCGACGGGGAAGAGACCAAGGGCCCGATCTTTGGTGACTGTGATGATTCTGGCTGCCACCAATCGATCCCGCACGTCGGTGCGTGCCCGGCGGGCGCGGGCGTGCACCCAGTGCCGCCAGCGCCGCGGTCGCGCGTCGCCGGCGATCTCGTCCAGCACCGTGCCGGCCAGACCAGCCACCGGTACGCGCCGCACCGCCTCGACCCGGCCGGACTCGTCCCGTACCGCACCGGCCAGCAACAGCTGGGCCAACGCGGCGCCGCGCAGCGCGTACCCGAGGCGGTCGCGAGCCACCAACCGGCGCCGACCGCGGTCGACCGCGAGCAGGTAGACCCGCTCGGGCAGGTCGTCGGGGAGCGCCATCGTCAGTCCTCCGTCTCGACGTCGGCTGCTTTGTCCTTCGTGGATGGTCGGCCGGGGCGGCGCTGCGCACCGACGTCACGGGGCAGCCGGCCGGCCTCGGACAGGGCGCGGCGCAGCAGGAACTCGATCTGCGCGTTGGTGCTGCGCAGCTCGGCCGCCGCCCACCGGGCCAGCGCGTCGTGCACGGCGGGATCGAGCCGCAGCAGCAGCTTCTTGCGCTCGGTCGCCATCCGACCCCTCCCCCACGATCCACGCCCGGACGGATGGATCCGGTGTGGTCACTGGTAGAGCGATCCGGTGTTGACGACCGGCTGGGTGCCGCGGTCACCGCACAGCACGACCAGCAGGTTGGAGACCATGGCTGCCTTGCGCTCCTCGTCGAGTTCGACCACGTCGTGCTCGGCCAGTTTGTCCAGCGCCGCCTCGACCATGCCCACCGCGCCCTCGACGATGCGCTGCCGGGCCGCGACCACGGCACCGGCCTGCTGGCGTTGCAACATGACCTGGGCGATCTCCGGGGCGTAGGACAGCCGGGTGATGCGCGACTCGACCACCCGCACGCCGGCGGCGGCGACCCGCGCCGCGATCTCGTCGGTGAGCTTGCCGGTGATCTCGGTGGCGTTGTCCCGCAACGAGAGCGCGCTGTCGGCGTGCGAGTCGTACGGGTAGCTGCCGGCGATGTGGCGCACCGCGGTCTCGCTCTGGATCGCCACGAACGCGGTGAAGTCGTCGACCTCGAACACCGCGCGGGCGGTGTCGTGCACCTGCCAGACCACCACCGCGGCCATCTCGATCGGGTTGCCGTCGGCGTCGTTGACCTTGGACGTCTCCGTCTCCAGGTTGCGGATCCGGGTGGACACCTTGTGCCGCTTGGTGAACGGGTTGACCCACCGGAAGCCCTGCTCGCGCACGGTGCCGCGGTAGCTGCCGAGCAGCTGCACCACGCGTGCCTCGCCCGGCGCCACGGCGGTCAGGCCGGGGGCGAGGAGCACCCCGACCACCGCCGCCACCACGCCGATGGGCACCAGCGCCACCCGGGCGCCGGAACCGTTGCCACCGACCGCGATCAGCGCGACGCCGAGCACGATCAGCACGAGCAGCAGCGCGAGCAGCGGCCATCCGGACGTGCTGCGGGCGGCGCGCTCGGTGACCTGCGGGCTGGGCATCTGCACGGCGGTCTCGTCGTCAACGCCGGTGCGTGTCGTGGACATCTCGACTCCTCCCGGCCGGCTCTGCTCACCGGCCCGACACCAGGCTAGCAAACTGATATCACTTTTTGCCAGTCCGGCTCCGCCGCGGCCGAACCGGCCACGACGTCGCCCGGGCGATCATCGCCCCGGCGAGATCGGCGGACCGGTCGGCGATCTCCGCCGCCGGCACCGGCCGGTCGTTGGCCAGCCACCACACGATCGACTCCACGAACACCGCAGACAGCGCCGCGGGCAGCAACCCCGGTACCGGCGCGTCCGGCGGGAAATGCGGCGCCGTCAGCTCCGCCAGCGCCGACCGCATCCGGCTGGCGAACCAGGCGCTGCCCCGGGCGCCGAGCAGCGCGGCGTAGAGCCGGTGGTACTCGTCGACGTGGCCGAAGAACGCCACCCACCGGGCCCGCCGGGAGTCCGGATCGCCGTCCGCCACCTGGCCACGCACCTCGGCCATCGCCTCGTCGAAGATCTGCTCGACCAGCTGGTACTTGTCGCGGTAGTTGCGGTAGAAGGCGGCCCGGCTGACCATCGCCCGCTCGGTGATCGCGCCGACCGTGACGCGGTCGAAACCGCGCTCCTCGATCAGCGCGACCAGCGCCTCGCGCAACAGCTTCCGGGTCCGCCGCACCCGCAGATCACCGGCCGACTGAGACACTTTCCGCTCCCTGTCTCGGCCGGGACGACATCGGCGAACCGACGCTTGCCCGGCCATCGCTCCCCGCAGACACTGGTGCTCGAACGAGACACATTGTCTCGCACAGCCAGCGTCGCGCAGGTCGACGGTCCCGACGCCGCGGCGGTGCCGGGCCGCCCCGAGGAGGACAGCATGCACGTCAGCCGCATCCACCAGTTCGGTCCGCCGCAGGTCCTGCGGTACGAGCAGGTCGACGACCCGGAGCCGGCGGCCGGCGAGGTGTTGGTGGCCGTCGAGCGCGCCGGGGTCAGCTACGGCGACGTGATCGTGCGGGCCGGCCGCCACCCGGTACCGCTGCCGTACGTACCGGGCGTCGAGGTCGGTGGCCGGGTGGTGGCGGTCGGCGACGGCGCCGACCCCGCTCTCCTCGACCGGCGGGTCGTCGCCTGCACCGTGCGAAACGCCGGCGGCTATGCCGAACTGGCCCGCGCCCGCGCCGGGTACACCTTCGCGGTCCCGGACGGGCTCGGCCTGGACCGCGCGGTCGCCGCCTTCCAGGCCGGCGCGGTCGCCCTCGGCCTGCTGGCCGCGATGCGGGTACGCCCCGGCGACACGGTCCTGGTCACCGCCGCCGCCGGCCGGATCGGCCTGCTGCTCGTCCAGCTCGCCCGGGCCGCCGGCGGCACCGTGATCGCCGCCGCCGGTGGCGGCCCGAAGCTCGCCGCCGCCCGGGAAGCCGGCGCCGCACACGCGGTGGACTACACCGACCCCGACTGGCCGGACCAGGTACGACAGGTCACCGGTGGCCGGGGCGCCGAGGTGGTGCTGGACGCGGTCGGCGGCACCCTCGGCGCGCAGGCGATCGACGCCGCGGCGCGGCCCGGTGGCCGGATCGGCATCTACGGTTTCGCCAGCGGTACCTGGACGCCGCTGGACACCGCGGCGATCGTCCCCGCCGGACGATCGGTGTCCGGGCCGCTGAGCCTGGTGTTCGCCAAGCCGGCCGACGAGCAGCGGGCCGACGCCGAGCAGGCACTCGCGCTCGCCGCGGGCGGCCAGCTCGTGCCCCGGCTGCACGCCGAGTACCCGCTGGCCGACGCCGCCGCCGCGCACACCGAGCTGGCCGCCCGGCACACCATCGGCGGCGTTCAGCTGCTCCCCTGAGCACCACGCCGGGCCGCGGCGAAGTGGGCGGCGGTCTCGTCGTCGGCCGGGTAGTACGACTCGACCGAGACCTCGTCCAGGGTGATGTCCATCGGCGTGCCGAACGTGGTGATGGTGGAGAACAACCGCAGTTCCCGGTCACCGAACCGGAACAGCATCGGGGTCAGCACGTCGGACTCGATCCGTCCGTCGTCGCCGTCCCGGTCGCCCGGCGCCAGGTACCGCTCGTACAGCGCGGTGAGTTCGGCGTCCGGGGCGGCGGCGAGCTGCCGGGTGATGCGAGCCCGCAGCACCGACCGGACGTCGGCCAGGTTGACGATGTTGTCGGCGAACCCGCGCGGCTCCAGCGCCAGCCGCACCATGTTCACCGGCGGTCGCAGCAGTTCGGGGGCCACCCCGACCAGGAACGCGTCCACGGCACGGTTGGCCAGCACGATGTTCCACCGCCGGTCGAACACCATCGCCGGGTACGGCTCGTGCGCGCGCAGCACCCGCGTGAGCGCATCGCGGGCGGATGCCAGCGCATCGCTGTCCAGCGGCCGTTCCTGGAACCGGGGCGCGAACCCGGCGGCGAGCAGCAGCCGGTTGCGGCCCCGCAGCGGCACGTCGAGCTGTTCGGCCAGCCGCAGCACCATCTCGGCGCTGGGTCTGGTCTTGCCGGTCTCGACCAGGCTGACGTGGCGGGCCGACACGTCGGCGGCGATCGCGAGGTCGAGCTGGCTGAGGTGTCGCCGGTGCCGCCACTGCCGCAACAGTTCCCCGACCGTGTCCATGCCCGGCAAGACTACCCAGCGCCGCGCGCGGCGCCATGAAATGCCATGTCATCGACAGTGGGCGCGGGCACCGCAACACTGGTCGACATGATCACCGACAACAAGAGCATCGTGGCCGGAGCACTGGAGCAGATGGTCGCGACCGGCGGTACCGACGCCCTGGAACCGTTGCTACGGGACGATTTCGTCCACCACAAGCCGGATTCGACCTCCTCGACCAAGGCCGAGTGGCTCGCCGACGTGCGCGCGGTACCGATCAGCCGGCTCCGGGTGGAGATCCTGCACCTGCTCGCCGACGGCGACCACGTCGTGCTGCACACCCGGCGCTGGTTGGACGGCGGTGGCCCCGGCATCGCGGCCGTGGACGTCTGGCGGCTGGACGGCGGGCTGATCGCCGAGGCATGGGAGCTGGTCGAGCCGCTCGCCGACGTGGCCGCGAACCTGGCCTGGTGGCGGACCGACGCGGCCTGATGCTGCCGGCCGGCCGCCGGTCGCCGTCCCTCGGCCGTTCTGCAGCGCGGCTCCGGCCGCCGATCCGGTTTCCCGGTCCCGGATCGGTCAGTGCTTGGACTTGAGCGAGCCACCCTGCTGCCAGGTCGCCCACGGCACGTTCCAGTCGCCGTAGCCGTCCCACTCGCGCATCTCGTTGCCGCCGGTGTTCTTGTACGTCACCACGTCGCCGACCTGCGCGAACCCGTAGAACCACTTCGCGTCGTCGACGTTGAGGTTGGTGCAGCCGTTGGAGGTGGAGCGGCGGCCGATGTTGCCGCCGTTCCACGACGCGGAGTGCACGTACTCGCCGGAGTTGGTGATGCGCACCGACCACGGCACCATCAGGTTGTACGGGTCGGCCGGGTTGTTGGAGACCATGTTGACGGTGCCGTCCGGGCGCATCTTGCCGGTCTTCGGGTCGGTCTCGCCCTTCTGCATGACCACCTTCGTCCCGTAGTACGTCGGGGTCTTCGCCGCGCCGCACGAGGTGGGCAGCGTCTTGACGGTCTTGCCGTCCGAGGTGACCACCATCCGCTCCGCCTGGCAGTCCACAGTGGACACGTTGGCCGCGCCGGTGGCGATGGACAGCGTCAGGCTGTCGTCGAACACCAGCCCCGGCCCGGCGGACAGCCCCTTGACCGGCAGCTTCATCTCGATCTTCGCGTGCCCCGGCCAGTACTTCTCCGGCCGGTAGTGGCCCTCCAGCGCCTGGTCGGAGCGGCCACTGTGCTGGAAGTACCAGGCGCCGCCGGCCGGCTGCCCGTTCACCGTCACGGTGGCGGCCTTCTCGAACGCGGCGGGATCGGTGATCGCCTTGTCGAAGTAGACGATGATCGGCATCCCGACGCCGTAGGTGTTGCCGTCGCCCTCCAGCAGCGACACGTGCACCGGCGCCCCGGTCGGCTTCGGCGACGGGCTCGCCGAGTGCCTGCCGGCCGGCGCCTTCGACGAGCCGGACGTGGCGTGCCCACCGCCGCCGCCGGACGAGCAGGCCGACAGCGCGAGGCCGGCCGCCGCCAGCACCCCGACCAGCGCCAGGTGACCCCGCCGGTATCGAGAAAGACCTCGTGAACTCACGCCGCACCCCACCCGCATCGGGCGCGCCGGGCGGCGAACCCGGCACACACGGACAGACATCCGAGCCCCCAGACTAGGAGCGGCCCACCACCCGGCGTCCAGTCGGCGGCGGGCAATGTGCCGCACTCGACGGCATACTGTCCGACATGCCCGACTCTCCGTACGAGAGCGCCGGATCGGTGGGCGCCAAATCCGCTCGCCGGCGTCACGGCCGAATGGAACACTGCGTCGCATGACCGACTCCAAGCTGTTGACCGCCAGCGACATCCCGCTGTTGCAGGAACTCGCGCAGCGCGTCACGGCACTGCGGCCGGACCAGATCAGCGCCGGCGCCTCGTACGGAGAACTGGCCTGGGTCTGGGGCAAGGGCTGCGCCGCCCTCGGCGACACCTGGCCGCGGCGGCTCTGGTACGCCGGGGACGAGCTGGTGGCCTGGGGCTGGGCGTTCCTGCCGCACACGGTGCGGCGCAACGACGGGTCGGTCCGCAAGGTCACCGGCTCCTCGCTGAGCTACCAGGTGCATCCGGACCACCTCGCCCTCGTCGACGAGATCATCGACTGGTACGAGGAGGTCACCCCCGGCCTGGAACGCGCGGTGACGCCGACGAACGCGGAGGAGTTCGCGCTGGCCAGGTGGGCGGCACAGGGTTACCGCCCCGACGACGGCGACTGCACCCTGCTCAACCAGCGGGCGCTCAGCGAGATCGAGCAGCCGGTACTGCCGGACGGGTTCTCGATCCGCACCGCCGACGAGACCGGCGCCGCGGCGGCCGTCCAGGCCCACCTGGACGCCTGGTCGCCGTCCGGCTACACGGCGCAGAGCTACCGGGACGTGCGCGCGACCGCCGCCTATCGCGGCGAGCTGCACCTGCTGGTGGAGGCGCCGGACGGCACGATGGCCGCCTCGACGATCATGTGGTACGACCCGGCGAACCGGAGCATCGAGTTCGAACCGGTCGGCACCCATCCGCAGTACCGCCGGCGGGGGCTGGCCCGCGCCGTGATGCTGGCCGGCATGCACCGGGCCAGGGCGGCCGGCGCGCGCCACGCGACCGTGGTCTGCGATGGCTCGCCGGACAACCCCGGCCCCTTCCGGACCTACCAGGGCCTCGGGTTCCGGGAGATCTCCCGAGACGTTCCGCTGGTCAAGCCCGCCGGCTGAGGCTCGATCGCCGGCAGCCGGACCGCCGACCAGGGACGGCTCTCGCAACGCCCACCGTCGGAAGCGGCCGGACCGCGCCGGGCGGCCGGCGTCGCTGCTGGCCGGCCCGACCGCGGTTGCGCACCCCGCCGGTCAGGAGATGCCGAGCAGGTCCGGGTCGGTGGCGAGCTTGCGCAGGTGCGCCTGCGGGTCGGCGACCAGCCGGCGGGTGTGCAGGTCGAGCAGGCCGCCGACCGCGGTGACCTCGGCGGCGGCCGTCCCGTCGGCCTTGACCAGGTGCTGGACCAGCCGGAACGTCTTCTTGCCCGGCGCGTACTCGAATGCGCAGCTGACGTCCACCTCGTCGCCGCCGCGCAGCTCCCGCAGGTAGCGCACGGTGGTCTCCAGCACCACCGGGCCGGCTCCGGAAGCGATCAGCTCGGTCTGACCGACGCCGGCAGCGCGCAGCGCCTCCCACCGGGCGTGCTCCGCGTACTGCAGGTAGACCGCCTGGTTGAGATGACCCTGGGTATCCAGCTCATAGCCGCGCACGGTGATCCGGACGCGGAACGGTTCGCGTGTCACGGCCCCGACATTACTGCTCGGTAACTGGTTCGCCGCCGGCCGCCGGCAGACGCGTGACGAGCGCCGCAAGTCCGTCCGCATCCAGCAGGTCCGCGGGGCTGTCGGTCACCCCGGTCGCCACGTAGTGGAACGCCGCACCCACCCGCGGCAGCGGCACGTCGAACAACTCGGCCGCCGCCAGCCGGTACGCGGCGAGCTGGACCGTCGCCGCCCGCGCCGCGTCGCCGGTCGGTACCCGGCCGGTCTTCCAGTCGACCACCCGCAGCCCGCCGTCGGGCTCGGCGAACACCGCGTCCATCCGGCCCCGCACCACCACGCCGGCCAGGACCGTCACGAACGGCACCTCCACCGCGACCGGGGTACGCGTGGCCCACTCGCTGGCCAGGAACCGGCGCTGCAACTGCGCCAGGTCGGCGTCCACACCGGCGTCCCGGTCCGCGGCGCCGGGCAGCTCGTCCAGGTCCAGCAGCGCCTGGCTGCCGAGCCGCCGCTCCAGCCAGCGGTGGAACTCGGTACCCCGGCTCGCGGCGCGCTCCGGCGGCCGGGGCAGCGGCCGGCGGATCCGGCGCGCCAGCGCGCCCGGGTCGTCGGCCAGCCCGACCAGGTCGGTGACGGTCAGGGCGCTCGGCAGCGCCACCTCGCCGACCCCGCGCGCCTCGGTGTCGCGCTCGGCCAGCAGCAGCTCCACCTCGGACGCCCAGCGCCGCTCCTCCGCCGCCACCGCGCCGCCGCCCGCCGCGGGCACCTCGGCCGCCGCCGCGCTGCTTTCCGCGCCCGCCGTGCCGGCCCGATCCGCGGTGTCGACCGGGTCGGCACCGCCCGCGGTGCCGGCGCGATCCGCGGCGCGCAGGGCGGCGAGTTCGGCCCGGACCAGGTCGGCCGCGGCGGTCAGGCCGGCGCGCCGGTCGCCGAGCGGATCCTCCGGCCACTGGGCGCGCAGCGGGTTCGCCCGGACCGGGTTCGGCGCGTCCGGCGGCGGCTCGTCGGCCCACTCGTCGACGTACCCGGCGCCGGCCAGGCACCGCTCCCGCACCTCGGTGAGCAGCGCCGACGGGCCGCGGCGGCGCTGCGCGTCACCGTCCCACCAGTACCCCGAGCACAGCAGCAGCCGGCACGGCCGGGTGACCGCCACGTACGCCAGCCGGCGCTCCTCCGCGGCGTCGTGCTCGGCCCAGCGGGCGAGGAAGTCGCGGCGGGCCCGGTTGAACGCCTTGTGGTCGCCGACCGCGGACAGTTCCAGCTCGGGCAGCCCGGTACGGTCGCCGCGCAGCGCGAACGGCAGCACCCCGGGGCGGTTGAGCCAGTGGTCGCCCTGCGGCCGGGCCGGGAACACCGCCTCCGCGGCGCCGGCCAGCGCCACCACGTCCCACTCCAGCCCCTTGGCGGCGTGCACGGTCAGCACCTGCACCGCGCCGGTGACGACCTCGACGTGGCCCGGCTCCAGGCCGCGCTCCTGCTCCTCGGCCGCGGCCAGGAAGGCCAGGAACCCGGCGAGGGTCGCGGTGTCGGAGTCGGCGGCGAACTGCGCCGCGACGTCGCCGAACGCGTCCAGGTGCGCCCGGGCCAACCCGCCGGCGGCATCGGGCGAACCGGTCGGAGCGGCGGGGGCGGCGGCACGGACCGCGACCTCGACGTCCAGGCCGATGGTGCGCTCGACATCGGCGATCAGATCCGGCAGCGACTGGTCCAGTCGGGCGCGCAGGGCGGCCAGCTCGGCGGCGAACGCGGTCAGCCGGCGGTAGCCGGTCGGCGAGTACAGGGCGGGATCGCCGGGGTCGTCGAGCGCCTCCACCAGCGTCACCTCGGTGGGCAGCGCGAGTTCCGGCAGGTTCGGCCGGTCCCGCCGGGACAGCTCGCGGGACCGGCGGTGCAACGCGACGATGTCGCGCGGACCGATCCGCAGTCGCGGCCCGGTCAGCAGCCGCAGCAGGCCGGCGCCGGCGGCCGGATCGGCGAGTACCTGCAGGGTGGTGACGACGTCGCGCACCTCCGGGGTGTCCAGCAACCCGCCCAGGCCCACCACCTCGACCGGCAGCCCGCGGGCCCGCAGCGCCTGCTCCAGTACGGGGATCTGCCGCCGGGAGCGCACCAGCACCGCGGTGGTGGGCGGATCGTCGGCCGGGGCGTTGGTGCTCCAGTGCCGGGCGATGGTCCCGGCGACCCAGGACGCCTCGTCGGCGGCGGTGCCGAGCAGCGCGCACCGCACCGCCCGGCCGTACGGGGCGTGCGGTGCGGCGGAGAGCACCACGGCGGCGCTGCCGGCGTCCCGCAGCGGGCGGCTCACCTCGTTCGCGACCGACAGCACCGAGGGCGGGTTGCGCCAGCTGGTGGTCAGCGACAGCCGGCGGGCGGGGCGGCCGTCGGCGAGCGCGAAGTCGGTCGGGAACCGTTCCAGGGTGCCGGCGCTGGCACCGCGCCAGGCGTAGATCGACTGTGCCGGGTCACCGACCGCGGTCACCGCGTGGCCGCGGCCGAACAGCGCCCGCAGCAGTACCACCTGCGCGTGCGAGGTGTCCTGGTACTCGTCGAGCAGTACCACCCGGTAGCGGTCGCGTTCGGTGGCACCGACGATCGGGTGCCGCACGGCGACCGTGGCGGCCCGGGAGAGCTGATCGCCGTAGTCCATCGCCTCGGCGGCGACCTTGCGCTCGATGTACTTGGTGACCAGCGGCAGCAGCTGCAGCCGGGCCTGCTGGCGGGCGACCATCCGGGCGGTGTCGGCGGACATGCTGCCGGGCAGGTCCCGCACCCCGGCGATGAGCCGTTCGGTGAAGTGGTGCAGCCGGTCGGGGTCGCACAGGTGCTCGGACAGCTCGGCGGCGAGACCGAGCACCTCACCGGTGACCGTCACCGGCGCCAGGTCGACCGCCGACATGTCCCCGTCGTAGGCGCGGACCACGGCGTCGGCCAGCTGCCAGCAGGCCGCCTCGCTCAGCAGCCGGGTGGTCGGCTCGTACCCGGCGCGCAGGCCGTGCTCGGTGACCACCCGCGCCGCGTACGAGTGGTAGGTCGCGACGGTGGGCTCCCCGCCGAGCGCGTCGGGCACCGAGTGCTGTTCACGAGCACCGGTTTCCGCGGTACCGCCGCGGCCGGCCCCACCGGCCCCACCGGCCCCACCGAAAGCATCGCCCGGTGCGCCGGCCTCCGCGGGGCCGTCGCCGGGTGCGCCGGAGGCGCCGGGGCGGTCGTCGGGCCGGCCGATCACCGGGCCGGCGGGTTCGCCGCCGATCTCGGGGATGCGGGCCAGCTGGCTGAGCCGGGCCCGGATCCGGGTGGACAGCTCACCGGCGGCCTTGCGGGTGAAGGTCAGTCCGAGCACCTGCTCCGGCCGGACCATCCGGTTCGCGACCAGGTAGACGACCCGGGAGGCCATCGTCTCGGTCTTGCCGGAGCCGGCGCCGGCGACCACCAGCAGCGGGCCGAGCGGCGCGCCGATCACCGCCGCCTGCTCGTCGGTGGGCTGCGGCAGGCCGAGCAGCTCGGCCAGCCGGTGCGGCGTCACCACGCTCACGGGTCGGTCACCCGCCGCCCGTGTGTCGACAGCGGGCAGCTGGTCTGCACCGCGCAGGACCGGCAGTGCTCGTTGATCACCGCGTCGAAGGTGGCGGCGGCCATCCGGCGGGCCGCGTCGTGCACCATCTCCTGCGCCCAGGCCGGGTTGTCCGCGTCGGACAGCGCCGGTTGGTGCTGTTCGCGCGGGTGCGCCCGGGCGCCGCCGAGCTGCACCAGCGCGGCACCGCCGGGTCCGGCGCCGGGCGCGACGCCGGGCAGTTCGTCGAACGCGCCGTGCTCGGCGGCCACCTGGTACGCCCCGAGCTGCGGGTGCTCGGCGGCCTGCGCATCGGTGGGCGCGCTGCCGCCGGTCTTGAGGTCGATGATGACCGGCCGCCCGGCGTCGTCGACCTCCAGCCGGTCGACGGCGCCGGTCAGTTCGACGTCGGGCGCGTCGTCGCGGGACGGCAGCCGGGTGCGGAACCGGTGCTCGGTGGCGGCGAGCCGGCGCGGGTTGTCGGCCAGCCACTCGGCCAGCTTGTCGAGCATCCGGTCGGCCTCGACGCGCTTCTTGCCGACCACCCAGCGCGCCGGGAACTCCACCTCGTCCCAGTGCTCGTCGAGGAACTTGCGCAGCGCACCGAGGTCATCGGCCTCGGCGGCGGCGGCATGGACCAGGGTGCCGACGCTCTGCTCGACGCCGGGCGGGTTGGCGCCACCGTGCCGTTCCAGCGCCCAGCGCAGCCCGCAGCGGCGCACGTTCTCCACGGTGGACGGCGACACCTCGACGGTCTCGCCGACCCCGGCGAGCGGTCGGGCGTCGGACAGTTCGCCCATCCCCCACCAGGAGTTCGGGTGCGCGCCGGTCACCCCGGCGGCGGCCAGCCGGGCCAGCTGGCGGGCCGCGGCGCGCTGCCGCTCCGGCGGGCTGGCCGGATCGACCAGCACCGTACGCAGCTCGGCGACCAGCGCCGGCAGCGTCAGCGCCCGGGGTACCGAAGCGACCCGTTCGGTGTCGACTGTGGACAGTTCGGAGAGGAACCGGCTGGGCAGCTCCTCGCCGTCGCCGGCGGCGACCGCGGACACCAGCAGCCGGCGGCGGGCCCGGGAGGCCGCCACGTAGAACAGCCGCCGCTCCTCGTCCAGCAGCGCGGCACGCTGCGCGGCGGTACCGACCACCGGCGGATCGGGTTCCTCGGTGCCGGGCTCGGGGCGCCGGCCGGCCGCGAGGTCGACCACCAGTTCCGAGCCGAGCAGGCTGCCGCGCAGCCGCAGGTCCGGCCAGGCGCCCTCCTGCACCCCGGGCACCGCGACCAGGTCCCACTCCGCGCCCTTCGCGGCGTGCACGGTCAGGATCCGTACCGCCGGGCCGCGCTGCGCGGTCGGCGCCAGCGAGTCACCGGGAAGCTGTTGGGCCGCAACATGGTCGGCGAACGCGACCGGCGCGGCACCGGGCAGCCGCTCGGTGAACCGGCGGGCCGCGTCGAACAGCGCCAGTACGGCGTCCAGGTCGCGGTCGGCGGCGGCGCCGCGCTGCCCGCCGGACGCGGCGAGCCGCAGCCAGCTTTGTTCCAGGCCGCTGTGCGACCACACCGCCCACAGCACGTCCAGCGCGCCGGCACCGGGCTGGGCCGCGGCACGCCGGGCGGTCGCGAGCAGTTCGGCGACGCGTACCGCGGGGGCGGCCCAGCGGCGGTCGACGGCGGCGAGCTCGACCGGCCGGCGCAGCGCCTCCAGCAGCAGCACCCCGGACGGGCGGCGGTCACCGCCGGGCAGCGCCAGCGCGCGCAGCCCCTGCCGCAACTGCCGCTCGGTGAACGGGTCCGCGCCACCCAGCGGCGAGTGCAGCAACGCGACGGCGGAGTCCTCGTCCAGGGTGTCCGGGCGCAGCGCGCAGCGCAGCAACAGCAGCAGCGGCGCCACCGCGGACTGCGCGGACAGCGGCAGGTCCTCCGCGGCCACCTGGACCGGCACGCCGGCTTGGGTCAGCGCCCGGCGCAGCGGCGTGAGCTGCCGGGCGGTCGAGCGCACCAGTACCGCCATCCGCGACCACGGCACGCCGTGCAGCAGGTGCGCCCGCCGCAGGGCGTGCGCCAGGTACGCCGCCTCGTGCGCGGCGGAGGCGAACACCCGCACGTCCACGCCGCCGTCGGGGGGGCCGGCGGGCGTGACGGCCCGGTGCCGGGCCGGGCCGGGCAGCCGGGCGGTGATCCGGCCGGTGGCGGCGGCCAGCTGCGGCGCCTGCCGCCAGCCGGTGCGCAGCGTCACCGTCGGCGCCGGTACGCCGGGCGCGGCCGGGAACCGGTCCGGGAACTCGGTGACGCCGGCCGGGTCGGCGCCGCGGAACGCGAACGTGGAGGAGTCCGGATCGCCGAACGCGACCAGGAACCGGCCGTCGCCGGCCAGCAGCGCGAGCAGCTCGCGCTGCGCCGGGTCGGTGTCGTGCAGCTCGTCGACGAAGCACCACCGGTACCGGTCGTGCTCGGCGGCGAGCAGGTCCGGATCGCCGGCCAGCAGGTCGATCGCGGCGCGGGTCAGCTCCGCCGGGTCGTAGCCGACCGAACCGCCGGGGGTCGCGTCGCGCAGCGCCAGCACCGAGGCGTACTGGTCGGCGAACCGCGCCGCCGCGGTCCACTCGCCGCGGCCGAGTTGCCGTCCCCAGCGGGCCAGCTGCGGCGCGGTGACACCGCGCTCCGCCGCGCGGGCGAGCAGGTCGCGCAGCTCGCCGACGAACCCGCGGGTGGCCAGCGCGGCGCGCAGCGGCTCCGGCCAGCCCGCGTCGTACGCCGCCTCGGCGCGGCCGACGGCGAGCAGCTCGCGGATGGTCACGTCCTGTTCCGGCCCGGACAGCAGCCGGGGTGGTGGCCCGCCGCGCGCCACGGCGGCGCGGCGCAGCAGCCCGAACGCGTACCCGGGGAAGGTGCGCACGGTCGGCTCGGCCCGAAACCGCGCCGCCGGCTCCGCCATCGTGGCCGGGTCGGCGGCGAGCCGGGTGGCGATGCCGCGGCGCAGCCGGTCGGCCATCCGCCGGCCGAACGTGAGCACCAGCACGTGCTCGGCGTCGCCGGCGGCGGCACGGGCGGCGACGGCGGACACCAGGGTCGTGGTCTTGCCGGTGCCGGGAGCGCCGAGCACCAGCAGCGGCCCGGCGGCGTGCTCGATCACCTGCCGCTGGGCAGGGTCGTCGGCCGGCGGTGCCGAATCGGGCACCGCCGGACGGACGAGTCTCAACCCCCCGGCGGTTCCGAGCGGTGGTTCGGCGGGGCCGCCCCGCTCGTCGCTCGGACCGCTCACGGCCGGGAGCCCCGGCACGCTGCGCTCACCCCGTCATGAGACCACGCCGGTCCGACAGCCACCCACCGGCCACGCCCCGACCGGCGGAGCCGCCGCGACTCGGGCCGGCCTCGTCGTCGGCGCCGACCCAGCTGATCCGGCCGTCGTCGACGGCAGGTCTGTGGCGACCCGCCCGGCCGGCGCGGCGGGCGGTCAGCCGCGCGCGGTCGAGCGGTACCGCCAGGCCTGGACCAGGCCGACGATGCCGGCGATGCAGGGCAGCAGGGTGAGCGTGCCGAACAGGTACGGAACGATCACCTGGTAGTGCTCGCCGCCCACCGACAGGTTCGTCAGCGCGATCAGGACGCCGGCGGCGAAGGCGATGGCGCCGACGACGAGCCCCCAGCGCTTGCCGCGGCGCACGGCGCGGATGGTCAGCAGCCACAGCGGCACCCCGAGTGCCGAGGTGACGGCGAGGTAGATCGCGATCGCGTTGCGGTCCAGCGCGACGTCGTGCGCGCTCCAGTGCGGGTACGCGTCGCGGACGTGCTGGGCGAGCAGGCCGGTGGTGGCCAGGTCGAGCAGCGGCGCGGCGGTGGCGACGAGCGTCAGCGCGAGCCCGGCGTACAGCCAGAGCGGGCGCCGGGTGGCGGCCGACGGCGGTCGGTCGATGGTTGCGGTCACGGCTGATCCTCCCGAAATCTACGCCGTAGGTTTACGCCTCGTACGATACGTTCTACGGCGTAGGATTGCCAACGGGTGGGAGGTGGACGTGGCCAGGCGCACGCAGGGCACCTCGGCGGGGCTGGACCGCGGCAAGATCGCCCGCGCCGCGGTCACCCTGGTCGACCGGGACGGGCTGGAACGGTTCGGGGTGCGCCGGCTGGCCCAGGAACTCGGGGTCGACCCGATGTCGATCTACCACCACCACAAGGGCAAGGCGGCGCTGCTGGACGCGATGTCCGAAGTCGTCCTGGTCGAGATGATGGCCGACGCGGGCGACCCACCGGACGGCTGGGTCGAGACCGCCCGGTGGGTCGCGCAGCACTACCGCGCCCTCGCGTACCGGCATCCCGAGGTGTTCCCGCTGCTGGTCACCCGCGCGCAGACCGCGCCGGTGGCGCTGACGGCGCTGGACCGGCTGATCGGCGCGATGCGTACCGCCGGGCTGCCGGACCGGGTGGTCGCCGACGCGCCGATGACCCTGTTCGGCTTCCTCAACGGCTACCTGCTGGCCGTACTCAACGGGCAGCCCGGCACGACGCCCGCGGTCGACCCGTCCGGGTACCCGCAGCTGGCCGCGGTCGCGCCGCTGCAGGCCGACTACGGCACCAAGGCCGAGTTCGACCGGCTGCTCGACACCGTGCTCGCCGGCATCCGCAGCCGCGCCGCCGGGACCTGATCCCCGCCTCGGCGCGGCCCGCGGACAACCGCTGCCGGCCGGGACTCAGCCGGTCGTGCCGTCGGGCTGGTAGCCCAGCATGATGTCGTGGTCGTGCCGGGCACCGGCGGTCAGGTGCAGCGCGTTCGACACCGTCGGATAGCCGGATGCGACCAGGGTGTACTTCCCGGGCGGCATCCCGGCGAACCGGTAGCCGCCGTCCGGGCCGGTCATGCATCGCCCGGCCACCTCGCCGTCCTCCCCCAGCAGCGTCACCTGCGCGTCGGCCAGCGGCCGGTGGTCCCGGCCGCCGCGCGCGATGCCCACCAGGACCGCGTCGCCGGTCAGCGCCACCTCGACCGTCGCGGTACCCGTCGACGGCACCGTCACCGGCACCGCGGCCGGCCGGTACCCGGGCGCGTTGCCGACCACCGTGTACCCGCCGCCGATCAGTTCGGCGAACCGGAACGAACCGTCCGCACCGGCGGTGACCGCACCCAGCACCGCGCCGGAGGCGTCCATCAGCGACACGACCGCCGCGGGCACCGCGCTGGCACCGCCCGACAACCGCACCGTACCGGCGATCGCGGCGGAACCGACCAGGGTCAGGTCCAGTTGCACCGGCGCGCCGTCCACCGCCACCACCGAGGCCAGCGGCTGGTGCCCGCGCGCCCGCGCGATCAGCGTGTACGTGCCGGATCGCGGCACCGCCAGCTGGTACCAGCCGTCCGTCCCGCTGACGTCCCTGCCGGCCTGCCGGCCGGCGAGGTCGATCACCGTCACCGCGGCGTGCGGTACCGGCGTCGCGCCGGCCCGCACGTACCCGCGGACCGGGGTGCCCTCGCCGCGGCGCAGATCGGTGGTGCGCTCCGGATCGATGTCGAGGTGCGGATCCCAGTCGTCCGGTGCGTGCCGCAGGTCGGTCAGCCGCAGTACCGCGGCATCGTGCTCGCCGCTCGACGACGAGCTCCCGTCGAGGCCCGGCGCCGGCCGCCCGGCGAACTGCCCGGCGACCCGATCGCGGGGCTCCGAGGCGACCCGGTCGCGGGGCTCCGAGGCGACCCGGTCGCGGGGCTCCGAGGCGACCCGATCCGGGTCGCGGGGGCTGTCCGGCCCCGCCGCGCCCGCGGCCGGGCGGCCAGGCTGCCCCGGCGTCCCACCGGGCACCTGCCAGCCCACCGTGCCGGGCGGCAGCACGCCCGCGAGCTTGGCGCGTACCGCGGCGATGCGCTCGGCCTCGTCCGGCAACAGGCCCGGTACCGTCGCCTCTTCCGCGGCGGCCGGCCCCGGCCGCACCGTCCCGGGGCGCCCGTCGGGCTCGGGCTGGCCCGAGTCGGCCGCGGCCCAGGCCGGCACCGGTACCGCCGGGGCCGGCCGGGATGCCCCGTCGCGCGGACCCGGTACCGCGTCGTGCCGGCCGGCCGCCGTCGCCGAGTCGGCGGTCCGGCCGCCCACCGCCGCGCCCGACGCGGCCAGCGGCGTCCCGTACCGGTCCACGCCCGCGCCGCTCCCGGCCGCGGCGCCGGACTCGCGCGATCGTTCGACGGGACGGCCGGTCTCGTCGGCGGGATCCGGGGCCCCGTCGCCGACCGAGAGCGCGGCGGCGCCAGCAGGGGACGAGGCGCCGGCCGCGGCCGGATGCGAGGTCCCGGCGCCGGCAGCTGTCCCGGCATCGGTCGCAGAGACACCGCCGGCCTCGGCGAGGGTCCGGCCGCTGTCACCAGTGGCGGGGCCCGGGGCCGGCTCGGCGGACACCGAGTCACCAGCGGCGCGGACCGGCATCGACTCGGCGGACACCGAGTCACCAGCGGCGCGGACCGGCATCGACTCGGCGGACACCGAGTCACCAGCGGCGCGGACCGGCATCGACTCGGCGGACACCGAGTCACCAGCGGCGCGGACCGGCATCGACTCGGCGGACACCGAGTCACCAGCGGCGCGGACCGGCATCGACTCGGCGGACACCGAGTCACCAGCGGCGCGGACCGGCATCGACTCGGCGGACACCGAGTCACCAGCGGCGCGGACCGGCATCGACTCGGCGGGCACCGTGCCGCCGAAGAACGTGCCGTCCCGTACCGCGCCGTCGCCCCGGCCGTCGGCTGGGCCGGCCGGCGACCGGGTCAGCCAGTCCGCGTCGATCTCCTCCGGTTCGACGGCGGCGAGCCGCCGGAACGTCGCGCCGGATCCGGCCACCTCGGAACCGACCCGGTCGGCGCCCGCGGGGCCCCCGCCGGCGCTCGCGGGAGCCGCAGCAGCGCCGGTCGAACCCCGCCCGGTACCGGTGGCACCGGCGCCGCCGATGCTCGTCGGAGACGCACCTCCGGTGCCGGCTGTGAACGCACCTCCGGTGCCGGCTGTGAACGCACCTCCGGTGCCGGCTGTGAACGCACCTCCGGTGCCGAGCGCCGACACACCTCCGGTGCCGAGCGCCGACACACCTCCGGTGCCGAGCGCCGACACACCTTCGGTGCCGAGCGCCGACACACCTTCGGTGCCGAGCGCCGACACACCTTCGGTGCCGAGCGCCGACACACCGCCGGTGCCGGTCGAGGCGGCATCGCCGGTCGTGGTCGGAGATGCGCCGGCCGGGGCGGCAGTGGCGCCGCCGTCCGGGCGGGCAGCATGCGATCCGGCGGCGCCGGGCGGTGCGCCGGTGCGGGACCGGTGCGCGCCCCCGGCGTACCGCGACGGGCCGGCGGCGTCGCCCGCCTGCCGTGCGGATCCACCGGCCCGGACGGCGTCGCGTTCCGCGGCCGGCCGCACCGGCTCGGTCGCGGTCGCCGCCGGCTTCGGCGCGTGCCGCGGTTCGTGCAGCGTGGCGGCCAGGACCAGCAGGATCGCCGCGAGCAGGGCACCGGCGCCGATGCCGGCGGGCCAGCGCCAGCCGTACCGATCCTGGTCGATGTGGCCGGTCACGGCCAGTCCGGCGCCGGCGAGCAGCACGCCGATGATCAGGCCGGCAAGCACTGCCGGCAGCCACCAGATCCGACCCCGGCGTCGCGGTCTCGCCGTCGTGTCCACCACCTGTCGTCCCCCTTCGTCGCGCCGCGCAGGCACGCAGCGCGGCCCCGGTCTCGGCTCCGCCGGCCGGTCGACGGCCGCCGGGAAGGGTGGCGCGACGGGATGACCGGCGTGCGCCGGCCGAGGGGCCCCGTCGACGGTACCCGGGCGAACCGGACACCGCGCCGGCATCATACGCCGCCCCGCCGGCCGGAGCATCCGACCGCACCACCGGACGCAGCGCCACCGCGCCATGCCTGTCGCCACACCCGCCACACCCGCCACACCTGCCGCACCTGCCGCACCTGCCGCACCTGCCGCACCTGCCGCACCTGCCGCACCTGCCGCACCTGCCGCACCGACGGTCGTACCGAACGCGCCGGTGGCGACCCCGGTGGCACGCCGGCCCGCAACGGCCGGCGTCACACGTGCCACGCCACACCTGCCGAGTGCCAACGCATCGGCATCGCGCTGCGATGCCGATGCGTGTCGTCGTACCCGCAGGCTCAACGATCGAGTCGCGACGGCGACCTTCCCTCCGGAACACCGATGCGTGGGAACCGGCCGCCGCAGCACCGTGACCCACCCGCGGGCGCGGCAGGTCCGGCCCCCACGACGCGCCCCATGTCCGGCCGGCACGACGCGCGGCGCGGCCGGTCCGCAGGACGCGCGATGCGCCCGGCCGGGGTGGCGGAGCGCCGCGGGTCAGTGCGGTGGGGTCTGCAGCAGGCTGAGGAACTCGACGAGCAGTCCGGCGCGACGGTCCGGCGGCAGGGTGGCGAGCAGCGTGTTGACGACCGCCATCGACTCGGGCAGCCCGTCCGGGCCGAAGCCGGCTGCGGCGGCGAGCCCGGCCATCGCGTCGGGGCCGAGGGTGGCCGGGTCGAGGTCGGCGACCGCGGCGGCGAGCTCTGGTGGTACCTGGATGGGCCCGGCGGCGCGGGCCGCGGCAACCCCGTCGCGAAGCGCCGGGCCGAACGCGTCGACCTGGTCGGCCACCGCGGCGGTGACCGACAGGTGGATGCTGGCCGGCAGCGGCGGGTAGGGCAGCTGCGGCTGGGTGTGCCAGCCGCGGGCGGCGAGCTGGTCGGCCAGCACGTACGGGTCGGGGTCGGTGCAGGTGAACACGACCACCGAGGTCGCCGGCTCGGCCAGCAGTTCCAATCCGTCCACAGTGGACACCGCAGCGGCCAGCCCGGTGACCGCCGTGGCGGTGCGCTCGGCGAGCCGCAGGTACCCGTCGTCGCCGAGGTGGCGCAGGGTCGCCCAGGCGCCGGCGACCGGCCCGCCGGAGCGGGTGGAGGCGACGGTGGCGTTGAGCATCGGGTAGCCCGGCCAGCCGGCGTACCCGAAGTACTGCGGCCGGCGCAGCGCGGCGTCCCGGTGCAGCAGCACCGACACCCCTTCGGCGCGTACGCGTACTTGTGCAGGTCGACCGAGACGCTGGTGACGCCGGGCAGCTCGAAACCGAACGGCGGGATCGGCCGGCCGAGCCGCCGCAGGTACGGCAGCAGCCAGCCGCCGAAGCACGCGTCGACGTGGCAGCGCACCCCGGCGTCGGCGGCGCGCGCGGCGATCTCGGCGACCGGGTCGACCACCCCGTACGGGTAGCACGGCGCCGAGCAGGCCACCAGCACCGTGTCTGCGGTGATCGCGGCGGCCATCGCGGCCGGGTCGGGCCGCAGCGTGTCCGGCTCGACCGGCACCACGTCCAGCGCCACCCGCAGGTACTGCGCGGCCTTGGCGAACGCGGCGTGCGCGCTGGCCGGTACCACCAGCCGGGGCCCGGCGATCTCCGGGTGCGCGTCGCGGGCGGCCTTGACCGCGAGCAGCAGCGACTCGGTGCCGCCGGAGGTCACGTTGCCGACGACCCCGGCCGCCGCGTCGACGCCGCAGGTGACCTGCGCGGCGGCGGCGACCAGGTCGTTCTCCATCGCCAGCAGGCTGGGGAACGCGGTCGGATCCAGCCCGTTGACGTGCGCGGCGAGCGCGTACGCGGCGGCGGCCAGCTCGTCCAGGCCGGGCACCGCCGCGTCGTACACATACGCGAACAGCCGGCCGCCGTGGGTGGGCAGGTCACGCCCGCGCAGCGCGCCCAGCTCCGCCAACACCTGCTCGGCCGGTACGCCGTGGGCCGGTAACGCCGTCATCGCTGTTCCTCCTGATCGCTGGTACTGGTCGAGCCACGGTCCGAGCCGCCGTCCCGGGCTGCGCCGGGTTCTTCTTCCCCGCCGCCGCCCCGGGCAGCGCCACGGTCCCCTGCCCCGCCGCCCCTGACAGCACTGCGGTCCGCTTCCCCACCGCCGCCCCGGGCAGCGCCGGCGCCGTCCTCCGGCAACGCGCCGCCGCCCGGCGGGTAGCGGCGCAGCGCCAGCAGGCCGAGCAGCATCACCGCGGCGGGCAGCACGGTGAAGCCGACCAGGATGCCGGTACGGGCGGTCGCCGGCTGCGGCACGCCGCCGCCGGTGGACGACACGTACCCGGTGGCCGACAGCAGCAGGCCGAACACTCCGGGGCCGAGCGCCAGGCCGAGCGTCTCGCCGGCGGTCCACAGACCGGTGAACACGCCGGCCTGGCGGCGGCCGGTACGGGCGGTGGCGGCGGCGATGGTGTCCGGCAGCATCGACAGCGCGAACGTCTGCTGCCCGGCGTAGCCGATGCCCACCAGCGCGGTGCAGCCGTACGCCCAGCCGGCACCAAGCGCGCCGGCCGCGGCGAGCAGCAGTCCACCGGCGGCGAACAGCACGCTTGCGGTCCGGTACCCGGCGCGCTTGCCGAGGTGGCGGCCGAGCCGGGTCCACAGCGGCATGACCACCAGGGCCGGCCCGACGAAGCAGGCGAAGAGGATCGAGTTGGCGCCCGGCCGGTCGAGGACGTGGTCGGCGAAGTACCGGACGCCGGCGAGCATGGTGCCGATCGCGACCGCCTGGACGACGAAGCAGGCCAGCAGCCGGACGAACGGCGGGTGCGCCGCGGCGACCTGCAGCTGGGCGCGCAGGCTGCCGGCGGCGGTGGCGACCCGGCCGGTCGGCGCGCCGGCGGTGAGCGCGAACGCGGCGAGCGCACCGACCGCGATCAGCGCGCCGACCCCGACCCCCATCGCCCGGTACCCGCCGAGCCCGCCGACCGCGTCGACCACGGCCGGCGCGAGCGCGCCGCTGACCAGGATCGCCAGCGCCAGGACCACGATGCGGGCGCCGGCGAGCCGGGTGCGTTCGGTGCCGTCCTCGGTCAGCTCGGCCGGCATCGCCACGTACGGCACCTGGTAGGCGGCGTAGGCCGTCGCGGTCAGCAGGAAGACCACCGTGACGTAGCCGGCGCCGGCGGCGCCGCTGGCCGGCCCGGCGAACAGCGCGGCGAACAGCACGGCGACGGCGAGCCCGCCGCCGAGCAGGTACGGCCGGCGGGCGCCGAGGCGCGTCACGGTGCGGTCCGAGATGCGGCCGGCGAGCGGGTTGGCGACGATGTCCCACGCCTTGGGCAGCAGTACGAGGATGCCGCCGAGTCCGGCGGCGACGCCGAGCGTGTCGGTCAGGTACGGCAACAGGAGCAGGCCGGGCACGGTGCCGAACGCGCCGGTGGCCAGCGAGCCGAGCGCGTAGCCCAGTCGTACCCGGGTGGGCAGCCGATCGTCGACCACCGCACCTCCTCTCGGCCAGGGCGTTCGTGAGAATTATTCACGCTCTGCTTCTGGCCGCCGATGTTATGGCCACCCGGCCGCGCACGCCAGGCGCTGCACGTATCGTGCTTGCCAGGGCACGCTACGTCTTCCCAGGAGGCGGGGCGTGTCCCGACCTGGAACCACCGGCAGCCATCCCGGCGCGACCGCGCCCGAAGTTCGTGCGGCGATCGCACCGCCTTGCCGCCGGCCGCACGTCGAGGGGGTGGAAGCGACGCCAGCCGGTATCGCCGCCGGACACCCGGCCACCGCGCAGGCCGGACTGTCGATCCTGGCCGCGGGCGGATCGGCCGCCGACGCGGCGATCGCCGCGGTACTGGCCGCCTGCGCCGCCGAGACCGTCCTGACCGGGCTGGCCGGCGGCGGCTTCGCCACCTACTACGACGCCGCCAGCCGCACCGTCACCTGCCTGGACTTCTTCGTCGCGGTACCGGGACTGGACGGCGACGTGACCACCCCGACGCCGATGACGCCGGTGTCGATCACGCTCGGCACCGTACCCATCCCGTACGAGATCGGCGCCGCCAGCGTGGCCGTTCCCGGCGTACCGGCCGGCTGCGGCGCGCTGCACTCCCGTTGGGGGCGGCTGCCCTGGTCCAGCGTGCTGGCACCGGCGGTCGAGCTGGCCCGGCGCGGAGCCGAACTGCCCGCCGCGCAGGCCCACACGCTGCGCGCGCTCGCCCCGGCGATGCTGCCCGCCGACGGCGCCCAGGCGTACGCGCCGCGCGGCCGGCTGCTGGAGGGCGGCGAGGTGCTGCGCCACCCCGGCCTGGACAAGGCGATGGCGATCCTGCGCGACGACGGCCCCGAAGCCTTCTACACCGGAGCCGTCGGCCGGGCCATGATCGACACGGTACGGGCCGGGGGCGGCACGCTCGGACCCGCCGACCTGGCCGAATACCGCGTGCTGGAGCTGCCCGTCGGGCATGCCGGCTTCGCCGGGGCGCACGTGTACGGCAGGCCCGACGACCTCAACCACACCATCGACACCCTCGCCGCACTCGACGACGCGGTGCTCGGCACGGACCGTACCCGGCGGGCGGTGCTGCTCGCCGACGCGCTGCGCGACCATGCGCTGCAACGGCTCGGCGACACCACCAACATCTCGGTGATCGACCCGGACGGCAACGCCTGCGTGGTCACCACCACCCTCGGCCTCGGCGCCGCCGTCTGGCTGCCCGGCCTCGGCGTGCACCTCAACTCGATGCTCGGCGAGGGTGAGCTGATCATCGGCGCGCTGCCGCCCGGGGCCCGGATGAACAGCATGATGTGCCCGCTGGTGGTCACCGCCACCGAGGCCGGCCGGGCACACACCGGGGCGGCCGCCGAGGTACCCACCGGCACCGGCGACGACGTCGCCGGCACGCAGCCCGGCGCCGGGCTGCCCGACGACACCCGGGTCGAGGTCAGCACCGTGGTCGGCCCGGAGCACCCGGCCGCCCACGAGTCGGTCACCGAACTCGGCGACGTCACCGCCCCGATACCCGGCACCAGCCCACCCGGGCCGGGTACCGGCACGGGTCCGGCGCCCGGGTCCGGGCCGGGACGCGGCGGGCCGGGCTCCGCTGAGCCGGTCGGCCCGCACGGGGACCTGCTGCTCGCCGTCGGCGCCGCCGGAGCGTCCCGGATCCGTACCGCGCTGGCGCACACCCTGCTCGGGGTGCTCGTCGACGGGCTCGACCCGGAGACCGCCATCGGCCGGGCCCGCTTCCACATCGTCACCGACACCGCACACGCCGAACCCGGCGTACCCGACGACGAGCTGGCCGCGCTCGTCGACGCCGGCTACCAGATCCACCAGTGGCCCGACCTGGACCACTACTTCGGCGGCGCCTCGGCCGTCGGCCGTACCGGCGCCGGCGGCGACCCCCGCCGCGGCGGCATCGGCATGCACCTCTGACGGTGCACGCGTGGGCCTACTCAGGGCTCCGGCGTGTTCCGGGATTGTCGGGTATGTCTGGTATTTAGTGGCGGGTCCGGTGACGAGGTGCGGGCACGTCACGTGATCATGAAGGTCTCTGAGGTCTTCCTGATCGGGGTGTGGCGTGCCCACAACAGTATTGTCGCGTACCGCGAATCGTGTGGTCACTGCTGGCGCCGAGGGGCTTGCTCTGGCGGCCAACGCTTGGTCGCGGTTGGAGCAGGTGGCCGATCCGCGGTCGCGGCGGGGACGCGTCTATCCACTGGAATGCTTGCTGGCGATGGTGTTATGCGCGCTGACCGCGGCCGGCCATGACCGGCTGTCGGCGGTCGGGCAGTGGCTGGCCCGGCCAGCCAAGCCGATCTGGCCCGGCTACGGGCACCCTACGACCCGGCCACCGGCCGCTACCGGGCGCCCGAGGAAAAAGATGGTCCGGGTGCTGCTGGACCGGCTGGACCCGGCGGCGTTGACAGCGGCGCTGTTGGCATCAGCGTCCGACCCGACGCCTGCCGCCGGGTCCAATGCGTCCTCACCGTCGAGGGCAGCGTCGAGGTCGGTGCGGGCCTACCCGGCCCGGCGTCGTGACCGGCAGGCCCAACAAGCCGCTCGGCGGCTGCCGGCGGTGGCGGTGGACGGCAAGTCCTGCCGAGGCGCCCGAGGCGGCGATGGCCGCCGGGTGCATCTGCTGGGGCTGGCCGAGCACGGTGGTGGGCTGCTTGACCAGGTCGAGGTCGGCGCCAAACGCAACGAGACCGGCCACTTCCGGCCGCTGCTTCAGGGCAAGGATCTGACCGGGGTCGTGGTCACGTTCGACGCGTTGCACACCGTCCGCTCCAACCTCGACTGGTTGGTAGACAACAAGAAAGCGCACTACGTGGCCGTCGTCAAACGCAACCAGCCGCTGCTGCACGCCCGGTTGGCCGGGCTACCCTGGTCGCGGGTGGCCACCGGCCACATCATCCGCGAGTCCGGGCACGGCCGTGATGAGACCCGCAGCCTCAAGACGGTGTCCTGCGACCAGCTGGACTTCCCGCACGCCCAGCAGGCCGTGAAGATCATTCGGTGGCGGCGGGACCAGACGACCGGCCGAGTCTGCCGCGAGACGGTCTACGCCGTCACCAGCCTGGCCACGACTGCTGCCACCCCGGCCGATCTGGCCCGACTGGCCCGCGAGCACTGGCACATCGAGGCGCACCACCACATCCGGGACGTGTCATTCGGCGAGGACGGCTCGACCAGCCGCACCAGCCACGGGCCGGTCAACCTGGCCACCCTACGGGCGGCGGTCATCGCCGCGATCCGCCGGGCCGGCTACCTACACGTGCCTGAGAGCCGTCGGGACCACACCACACCAGCGGAGGCGATACGGCTACACCACCTGGACTGAAACGGACATTCCCGGAACACGCCGGAGCCCTGGCCGCACCCGCAGGCGTGGATGTACGTGCCCTTGGCTAGTCAGTCAAACGAGTGGCGCTTGGCATCCTCCTTCGTCCTGTACAATTCGCCCCAACCAATAACCTGAAGCTCGTCGGCGCGAATGGGGCTCTGAGGTGCGTGAGAGCCGGCACGGGGAATAGCGATGAATACGAAGCAAGGGAATTTCTCAATCGAATATATTGACACACCCTCATGGCGGGCCGACAAAATCACCTTAGCGAGATCGGACCCATGACCGAAGTCCTGTCCGATCACTGTTGGCGACAGCCGAGCCTCGACAGCTTCCTTGCCGGTGTCGAACACCAACATTCGTTCAAATACGCACTCACGGACTGGTTCAAAACGGACGCTGTCAAGCGAGCTCAAATAGTAAGTATAATCGATCATTTCAGAACCCCGGGTTGACGCCACTTACGCGATTGACCGTAATTGGACCGGTCTCCATCCAATTTGGGATAATGTATTCAGTCAGGCCGCCCTTCATCCCATCAAGAGGCAAAGCACTGCGGCGCAAGACCACGGCGGTCGGGTCGTTGAGCGTCCCCTCGATGACGAATTGTCCAGTATTGGTGGCACCGCTAGCGCCTCCTGAGGGCAGCCCTGCTGCATCACGATAATCAGCCACGCTTCGCGGATCCGTGGGCGACCATGAAGCCCCTCCAGCCTTCGAGTCTCCACCGTACACGCGGTAGAGAGCCTGCCCCTTCGATGGTTCCGCGCCCGTGTCCGACGCGTGTTTGACCTGACTCGCGGTATCCGCGAGCCCCTTAGGCGTCTTTGAGCCTCCGCTGCCTGAGCTCTTGGCCGGGTCCTTGCCCGGGGGTTTGGCCGACTTGTCTGCTGCCTTTTCAGCGTCCTTGGTCGCTGTTTTTTGAGCCCCCTTGGTCGCCGCCTTTTCGACGGTCTTTTCGGCCCCCTTCTCGGCCGATTTCAATATCACCTTTTCGACGAGCTTCTCGCCGCCCTTGAGTACCGCTTTCCCGGCGAGTTTGAGGAGTTTCCCGCCAGGGATCAGGCCGATGAGCATGGATCCGCCGGAGATGGCGGCGTTCTTCCACTGTCCTTCGGACAGGTACCAAACGGCGTTCGCTCCGTCGGCAATAACCCCGACGTACGGCATGTATCCGAGAAAGTCCAGGGTGCTGTGATCTCGGGCCTCGTTGCGGTGATGCGCTTTCGGGTCAGCTTCATACGCGCGGTTGAGCGGGTAGTAGTCGCGGCGCCATGCTGTGCCACCGGTGTAGCCGTCCATGAAGCGCTCGTACTGTTCGTCGGTGGCGAAGGCGGTGCTGCCGACGGCGTTGAGGAGCTGCCCGGTGGGGTCGGCGTGGGTGATGGGGCTGTTGTTGGCGTAGGCGTAGCCGTTGAGTTGCTGCGGATCAGAAGGATCCGCGACCGGGTCGGCGGAGATGAACCGGCCGGTGTCCGGGTCGTACTGCCTGGCGCCGAGGGTGGTCAGGCCGGTGTCGGCGTTGGTGATGCCGCCGACGAAGCCGTGGTCGCCGATCCAGTCGGGCAGGGTGCTGCGGGCGGTGCCGAACGGGTCGGTGTAGCGGTAGGTGGCATCCCTGGTCGTCGCGTCGACCTGCACACTGTCGGTACCGACCTGATCAGCGATCAGCCAGGTAAGCCCGCCCGGGGTCCGGACCCCGATGGTGGCGCCGCCGAAGCTGTAGTAGCGGGTGCCGGTGACGGTGCCTGCGCTGTCGGCCCACAGTTCGGTGCCGTCGGGCAGCCACAGGGTCGTCTGGGGTCAGGGGGCGAGGGTGCGGCGGACGGAGTCGCGGAGCAGCGCGCGGCGGCGTTCGTGGTCGGCCGCCGGCTCGTCGGCGCTGGCCGCCCAGGCGCCGCTGGCCGGCGACCAGGCCAGGGCCATCCCGATCACCAGGACGAGCAGGTCGAACGGGTCGCCGTCGCGGATCTGGCCGGCGGCCTGGGCGGCGGCGATGGCGGCGAGTTTCGGTCCGTCGTCGGTGTCGGAGAGCCGGGCGGTGTGCCGCCGCTCCAGCCGCAGCCAGGTCATCAACCGGACCAGTTCCGGGTGGCGCAGCGTCTCGTCGTAGAGCCCGACGGCCCAGCCGGGCAGGTCGGTGGCGTCCAGCGGGACGGCGGTGAGCAGCCGGCCGGCGCGGTCGGCGATGACCGCGTCGAACAGGCTGTCCTTGTTGCCGTAGTACCCGTAGAGCTGGGCCTTGTTGGTGCGCGCCGCGGCGATGATCCGGTCGATCCGGGCGCCGGCGATGCCACGCTCGGCGAACTCCGCGGTGGCCGCGTCGAGGATGCGCCGGCTGGTCGCGGTGCCGCGCGCGGTCGTCGGCAGTTCGGGCATGCGCCGATCCTAGCGAACAGACCAGTTGGTTTGTCTTTCTCGCCCGCGCTCGCTAGCCTCGATGCAGACCGAATAGTCTGTCTGGGAGGCCTCACATGCGCACCACCGTCGGCTGGCAGAGCACCGACCACTCCCCCGCCCTGCGGCGCACCGAGTTCGACCGGCGCGACCTGCGCGACGACGACATCGCCGTACGGGTCGACTACTGCGGCGTCTGCCACAGCGACCTGCACCGCATCCGTGGCGTGTTCCGGGACGAGGGCGCGCTGGTCCCCGGCCACGAATTCACCGGCACCGTCACCGCCACCGGCAGCGCGGTCACCGCGTTCACGCCCGGCGACCGGGTCGCCGTCGGCACCGTCGTCGACTCCTGCGGGGAGTGCGCGATGTGCCGGGCCGGTCAGGAGAACTACTGCCACCAGGGCGCCACCAGCACCTACGGCGGCACCGACCGCATCGACGGCACCCCGACCAGGGGCGGGTACAGCCGGGAGTACGTGTTGCGCGACCGGTTCGCCTACCGGCTACCGGAGGCTCTCGACGCGGCGACCGCGGCCCCGCTGCTGTGCGCCGGCATCACCATGTGGGAGCCGATGCGCGCGGCCGGCGTCGGCCCCGGCAGCCGCGTCGCCATCGCCGGCCTCGGCGGGCTCGGGCACCTCGGCGTGAAGTTCGCCGCCGCGCTGGGCGCCGAGGTCACCGTGCTCAGCCGGACGCCGGACAAGGCGGCCGACGCGTGCCGCCTCGGCGCGACCGACCTGCTCGTCAGCACCGACGACGACCAACTGGCCGCCGCCTGCGGCCGGTTCGACCTGGTACTGGACACCATCTCGGCGCCACACGAGGTACCGCCGCTGCTGCGACTGCTGGCCCTGGACGGCACCCTGTGCGTGGTCGGTTGGCCGGGCAGCATTCCGCTGCAGGTGATGGACCTGATCTACGGGCGCAAGAAGCTGACCGCGTCCGGGACCGGTGGCCGCGCCGGTACCGCGGAGATGCTGGCGTTCGCCGCCGAGCACGGCATCGGTGCCGACATCGAGCTGCTGCCCTCCGCCCGTGTCGAGGAGGCGCTCACCCGGCTGGACCGCGGCGACGTCCGCTACCGCTTCGTCCTCGACCTCGCCGACCTCGACACCTGACAGCACGACACCTGGCATCGAGGACACCGGCACCCGGTTGCCGGGGCACCGGGAACCGGGGCGCGCAGTGTGGCGGCGGCGGCGGCCATGGCGTGTCCTGTTTCAGGCGAGGCTGAAGCAGCTGGAGCCCGGCGTGGTCGGCGCACAGGATGGGCGCACCGATCCGGTACGACCACGAGGGAGAAGCCATGCAGCTTCGGATCACCGCGCCGACGCGGTTGGGCGGCAGGTTCCTGCGGCTCACGATGTTGGCGGCCGCCGCGCTCGTCGCGATGGTGCTGGTCAGCAGTCAGGTCGCGCACGCGTCCTCGATACGAAAGATCCACAACGAATGGACCGGTCGCTGTGTCGGGGTGGCCGCCAGCATGACGGTGCCGTTTCCCGAGACCTGCGCCTACGGCAGCGCCCAGTCCTGGGTCACCACGACCGTGTACACGCACGTGGACACGTTCAAGAACGCGATGACGGCCACCTGCCTGGACGACAGCAGCTTGGGCCTGCGGCTGGTCACCTGCAACGGGCTGAACTACCAGGAGTGGCGGGTCACCTGGTACGGCGCCTGGGCCGAGCTGCGGAACGTCCACACCAACCGCTGCCTGGACGACACCAGCGGCCACGGGCTGCGCGCGGCCGGCTGCAACGGGGGCGCCTGGCAGCGCTGGCAGGTGCCGATCGTCTGACCCCCCTGGTACGAGCCGTGCCGGTGCCCGCATCGTCCGGGCACCGGCACGGAGCCGTACCGGCGTCCGGGCACCTGGCCGGACGACCAGCCGATGAGTTCGGGGCACCGGCATCGTCGGTACCGGTATGACTCGAATCATCGCGGACATCTCGATCTCGCTGGACGGGTTCGTCACCGGGCCCGACCCGGGCCCCGCCAACGGCATGGGTACCGGCGGCGACGCCCTGCACGCCTGGGCGTTCTCCGAGGACCCGGACGACCGGCGGCTGCTGCGCGAGGCGACCCACCGCTCCGGCGCGGTCGTGCTCGGCCGCCGGCTGTTCGACGTGGTCGACGGGCCGGGCGGGTGGAACGACGAGGTGGGCTACGGCGCCGGTGAGGTCGGCCGGCCCGCGCTCGTCGTCGTGACCAGCACACCGCCGGAGTCGGTCCGCCTGACCAACCTCGACTGGACCTTCGTCACCACCGGTCTGGCCGACGCGGTCGCCGCCGCCCGGCAGCGCGCCGAAGCGGCGTCGGCGAAGCGCGGCACCGACCTCGATGTCGTGGTGATGGGTGGCGGCGCCACGGTCGGCTCGGCGCTGGCCGCCGGCCTGGTCGACACGCTGTCGCTGCACCTGGCGCCGGTGATCCTCGGGTCCGGCACGCCGCTGTTCGTCCCCGGCGCCGGGCGCAGCCTGGTACAGCGCAGCGTGCTGGCCACCTCGACCGCCACCCACCTGACCTACGACGTCCGCTGAGGACGGTCGCAGGAACACCGAAGGGAGATGGGCGATGCACGTGGGGCCGATCATCACGGTCAGCGATCTGGACCGGGCACGCGAGTTCTACGAGGGCGGGCTCGGCCTGACCGGTGAGCCCACTCCGGGCGGTTGGCTGCTTCGGGCCGACGAGGGCACGGTGATCTACCTGCTCGCCGGGTTCTCCGACGCCGGTACGGCCAGCTGGCCGGTGGCGAGCTTCCGGGTCGCCGACGTCCGGTCGACGGTGCGGAGGCTGCGATCGCGCGGGGTGCCGTTCCTCGGGGCGGCGGAGCTGCCGTTCCAGCTCGACGACGACGGCGTCTCGGCGGACACCCCGGGCCTGCGGGTGGCGTGGGTCCGCGACCCGGACGGCTCTGTGCTCACCGTCTTCGGCCGTGACCCCGAAGACTAGTCCCGCTGGCCCGCAACGGTTCCGTCAGGACGGATGGCCGGCGGACCAGCACTGGTCGGCGCCGTGGCAGTTGTGCAGCGCCGCCGTCTCGGCCTTCAGCGTGGCCAGCGTGGACGCCGGGAGTCGACCGGCGACGTTGTGCAGCTCGTCCGGGTCCCTGGTCCGGTCGTAGTACTCCACGGCACCGTCGTCGTAGCGTACGAAGGTGGCGGTGGCGGTGCGCAACGCCTGGTACGACGGCGGATTGCCGCTACCTCTCGGCGGCAGGTCCGGGTCGGTACGATCGGCGTCCGGACCGTGATGCTCGACCAGCGTCATGGTGCGCCAGTGCGCCGCGCTACCGCCGTGCAGCATCGGCACCAGGCTGTGTCCGTCCACACTGGATGGTGTGACGCCGCCGCCGAGCTGCTCGAACGTGGGGCACAGGTCGATGTTGGACACCACCGCGTTGCTGGTGCGTCCGGCGGGGATACCGGGCCCGGCGGCGACCAGCGGCACGCGCACGTCGGTGTCGAACGCGGTCTGTTTCCCGGGCATCAGCCGGTACTCGCCCATGTGGTAGCCGTTGTCGGAGCTGAACACGATTACGGTGTTGCGGGCCACGCCGGCGGCGGACAGCGTCGACCGCAGATCTCCGATCATCTTATCGACCGCCCGCACCGACTGCACCCGCTTGCGGAACGCGCGGTCGATCTTCGCGGTCTTCGCCGGGTTCAGTGCGGGGCGGTGGGCCAGCCAGGCCGGCGCGGCGCTGGGCGTGGTGTTCCACGCGGGATCGCGCGGAGCCCGCAGCCCGGGGAACCGGTGCGCGTCCCGCGGCGCCGGCGTGTACGGTCCGTGCGGCGCGAAGGTCGCGATCTCCAGCAGGAACGGCTTCTTCGCGCCGGCGGACGCCTTGATGAAGTCCTGTCCCTTGCGGCTGACCACGTCGGTCAGGTAGTCGGACGGCTCGTGTCCGTAGTGGACGATCCGGTGGTTCTCGTTCAGGTCGTAGTCGAACTCGCCGTAGCCGTTGCCGGCGACGTCCCACTCCGACCAGCCCGGCGGCACGTAGTCGCTGGTCCCGTCGACGGGCCCGCCCGGCTGGTACCCGTTGAGGTACTTGCCCATCATCGCCGTGCGGTAGCCGGCGGCCCGCAGCGAGGTGGCGAAGGTGTCCTGCTCCTTGCCGCCGGCGTGGAACACCCGGAAACCGCCGTCCGGCGCGCTGTTGGTGTAGACGCCGGTGTCGTGCGGGTACTGGCCGGTGAAGATCGACGACCGGGACGGACAGCACAGCGAATCGGTCACCGAGTAGTCGTCGAACGACATGCCGGCGTTCTGCAGCGCCCGCACGTGCGGCATGTACCGGGCGAGGTTGGTGCTGAGGTCGTCGGTGAGCACGAACACGACGTTGGGTCGGCCGCCGGACCCGCTGGCCGAGGCGCTCGGCGAGGGCCGACCCGACAGCGTACCACCGGTGCAGCCGGCGGCGACGACCAGGGCCGCCACCGCCAGCGCTCCGAGCGTCGCGTACCTGCGCGTGCGTCGCATCATCCGGCCAGTGTCGGTGCGGTGCGTGACGGCCAGGTCAGCGCAATGATCGAGCCAGGTAAACCTGTGGCGGCCGGCCGGATCCACGATCCGGCCGGCCGGCGCGAGTCAGTGCAGCAGCGGGTGCCAGCCGTCCCGGTAGGCGACGCCGCCGGGGCGCAGGCGCAGCTCGTCGTGCCAGGCGCCCTGGATCGGTTCGGTACGAAGGGTTTCCGGGCGTTCGGTGAGCACGCAGACCCGCTCGCCGGGCCACCACCAGCCGCAGGAGCGGGCCAGGTCGGCCCAGTCGGCGAGCTGCTCCAGCGGACCGGGCTGGTAGCGGGCCAGGCCGACCCGTCGCAGCATGTCGTAGTAGCCGATCCACGGCACGTCGTGCTGCCCGTACCAGCAGACCGGCAGCGGCAGGCCGGCAGCCAGCGCGGTGTGGATGGGCTGTCGGAGGCCGGTGGCGACGCTGCGCTGCAGCGCAGCGTGCACGCTGCGGTGCAACACCACGTTCAGCGGTGTGCCGGCGGCCAGCGCGTCGCGTGGCGGCAGCATCGGCCAGGGGTCCTTGGACTTGGGTCGACGCGCCGGTGCCAGTTCCGGATCGCCGCGGTCCACGCTCGCGCTGAGTGCGCCGCGCAGCCCGGACGCGGCCATGGCCAGATCGCTGGCCAGCGGCGGCGACACCGCTCCGGGCCGGCGGATCACCTGGTACAGGTCGTCGATGGTGGGCAGCCCGTCGAGGTACGGCAGCGCCGCGTGCGGCGAGTCGGCCCAGTGGAACCGCGGTACCGGCCGTCCGATCCTGGCGTAGATGCGGCTCAATGCGCGTTCGGCGGTGGGCCGGTCGGCGGGATCGGTGCGCAGCGCGTGGCCGAGCCATTCCTGCCGGATGTCGACTGCTTCCTGCCACAACCGAAGGCTGCTCCCGGCGCCCGATCGCGGGCCGTCGGCGGTACCCGGCGGAAGGCCGGCAGCGATGGTGCGGGAGACAGGGGAACGAAGCGCGGCGTCCAGCCGCGCGGGGGCGCTCATCGCGCCTGGGCGTCGCCGCCCTTCCTGGTGAAGATCATGCCCAGATCATGCACCCGACCCGCAACCCCACGCAAGTCGATCGGCGCCACCGCCGCCGAGCAACGGCGGGACCGTTGCGCCGCAAGGGCTTCCCGCGCGTCGTGCACCCGGGGCCGGCGGCGTCACGGAGTCGGCTCAGGACCGACCGATCAGGTCCAACGAGACGCGCCACAGGCGCTCGGCGGCCTCGGGGTCGAGTGCCCACCGCTTGACCGCGTGGCTGTGACCGGCCAGCGTCACCTCGTCGGGCACCGTCTCCGCCTCGACTCCGTCGTCGAGGTAGTGACCGCCGCTGTGGGCCAGCTCGGGGGCGGTCGCGGCGACCAACGTGGTGGCGGCACCGCACTCGACACTCTTGTACGCGAAGACACCGGCGGCCTCCAGCCGGTCGAGGTGGTCCCTCATCTCCGGGGTGAAGTCGCGTTGCAGGCCGGTGGCGACACCGCCGGGGTTCACCGCGTTCGCGACGATGCCCTCCGCGGCCCAGCGCCGGGTTGCCTCCACCGCGAACAGGCAGTTCGCCGTCTTGGACTGTCCATAGGCGAGCTGCGGGTCGTACTCGCGCCGGCTGAAGTGGATGTCGTCGAACACCACGGGCGAGTACATGTGGGCGCCGGAGGTCAGTGCGACGATGCGGGCGCCCTCTCGTTCGGCCGCACCGGCGGCGAGGGCGTCGTGCAGGCCGACGGCGAGGGCGACGTGGCCGAGGTGGTTGGTCGCGAACTGCAGTTCCCACCCCCGCTCGGTGCGCGCCAGCGTCGGCGACATGACGCCCGCATTGTTGATCAGCACCTGCAGCGGCCGGTCCCAGTCGCGGACGAGGCGCCCGATCGTGCCGGGATCCGCCAGATCCAGCAGCGCGACCTCGATCGCATCGTTGCCGGTGGCCGCGGCGATGGCGTGAGCGACCCGGGCGCCGGCGGCAACGTCCCGGACGGCGAGCGTGACCTCGGCACCGACGCTGGCGAGCGCTCGGGCGGTCTCGCGGCCGAGGCCCGAGGTCGCGCCGGTGACGATGGCCCGGACCCCGGTGAGGTCGAGGCCGGCGACGACGTCGGCGGCCGTGCTGCCGGCGTCGAACCCGGTGTCGATCAGCGAGCTGTGGCCCATGGGAACCTCCGGTACGGACGATGGCCTTACTAGGCTGACTATACAAGTACAGTATTTTCTGTAAAGTACCCTGCGACGATGGGAGGCACATGACCGAGCCGGACCGGCGTACCCAGGTGCTCGAAGCGGCGTTGCCGGTCTTCGCCCGGCACGGCTACCGCAAGACGTCCATGGACGACGTGGCGAAGGCTGCCGACATCTCCCGCCCCGGCCTGTACTTCGCCTTCTCGTCGAAGCACGAGCTCTTTCGGGCCGCGGTGCAGCACTCGCTCGACGACAGCCTCGCCGCCGCGGGGCAGGCGCTCTCCGACCAGGGGCGGCCGTTGCGCGAGCGCCTGATCGAGGCGTTCGACGAGTGGGCCGGCCGGTACGTCGGGCCGATGGCCCAGGAGATCGGCGGGCTGATGGACGCCAACCCCGGGCTGCTGGGCACGATGCCGGTGGAGTACCCGAAACGCTTCCTGGCCATGCTCGTCGACGCGCTGTCGCGCGCCGGCGAGCGGCCGGCCCGCACCCGGATCGCTCCGGTCGACGTGGCGCGGACGCTGGTCAGCACCGCCGCGGGCATCAAGTACGAGGTGACGACGCGCGAGCAGTTCCGGGCGCGGATGACCACCGCGATCGACCTCTACGGTGCCGACCGCGACCGCCACGGGGCCTGACGGTCGCCGGACAGCACGGTGTCGCCACGGGCGCTTCCGGCAGAGGGTGTCGGTTGGGGGTGGTTGTCGCTATGCTGCGCGCGGTTGTGGCGGTGGGAGGGGTGATGTCGGTGTTGCGGCGGGTCGTGGTGGTCGGAGCGCTGGTCGGGTTGCTGGCCGGCGGCGGGATCGCCGGCGCGGTACAGGCGGCGCCGAGCGGCGGACCAGCCCCGGCAGGCGTGGCGTCGACCGGTGGCTCGGAGCGGGCAGGCTCGGCCCCGCAGGGCGCGGCGCCGGGCGGTGCGGCGGCGCGGAGCACGGCGCCGGGGTATGTCGAGGACGGTACGGACGACCCGGTGGTGGCGGCGCCGCCGCTGTCGCGGCCGGACACCCGGCACTGCACGGTGACGCTGGCGAAGGAGTTCGACTCCAACGCGCCGGACGGCAGCCAGCAGTTCTACACCGGCACGCTGACGCCGCCGGCGCGCTGCCGCGGCCCGTGGGCAAAGGTGGTGCTGGACCAGACGGTGACCGTCAGCGGCCGGCAGTACGACCGCAGCGGCAGCCTGACCATCGGCGGTACCGAGGTGTGGTTCGGCACCACCGAGGAGCCGTCCGGCCCGGTGGCGACCACCTACCACGTGGCGACGGACGTGACGCGGTTCGCCGCGCTGCTGCGCTCATCGCAACCGTTCCGGGGCGGCATCGGCAACTACGTCAGCGACGTGTACACCGGGAACTACCGGCAGACCGTGACGCTGACCTACTACCTCGCCGACCGGCACCATCCGGCCCCGACCACCCCGGACGCGGTGCGCGGATTTCCCTCCCGGCAGGCGAAGCCGGGCGCCAACACGGTCCACTTCGGACTGTCGGAGTTGCCGCGCAACCTCACCCGGGCCTACGTCGAGGTGACGTTGAAGGGCAACGGCTGCGACGAGCAGTGGTTCGCCGGGGTCCCGGACGACGTGGCGGCGAAGTACCCGAACGCGGGGATGTGCGGGCACGGCCCGTACCGGGAGGCGGCGGTCGCGCTGGACGGTACGGCAGCCGGTGCGGTGACGACGTTCCCGCACATCTACTCGGGTGGGATCGTGCCGACGCTGTGGCGGCCGGTACCGGCGATCGGCACGTTCGCGCTGTATCCGGAGACGCTGGACGTGACGCCGTTCGTCGGCCGGTTGGTCGACGGTGACAGCCACGATCTGACCGTCACGGTGCCCGGCGCCGACGACAGGTGGGACGTGGTGGCGACCGTACTGCTCTACACCGATCACCACGCTGCCCGCACCTCGGGCGCGCTGACCGCGCACCGGGTGGCGCCGATCGCGCATCCCACGACCACCGAGCAACCGTTGTCCGGCAACGGAACCCGGGTCGACGTACGGGCGTCCCGAAACGACGTGACCGCCGGCTACGTGGACACCTCCGCCGGCCGGGTGCGCACCACCGTGCGATCGACGCTGTCGTACCGCAACGTCGACGACGTGACCGCGGCCGGGATGGCGCAGTCGATCGAGCAGACGGTGTCCGGCCGGCAGCGCTCGACGTCCACAGTGGACGGGCATCGGGTGGCGGCGAGCCGGCACGACTTCTGCTACCCGTTGAGCGTCGACTACAGCGCCGCCGCCTACACCGACGACCAGAACTTCTCGCTGACCGGTACGGTCGAGATGGCGCGGGTGGTGCGCACCGCGGCGGCCGGCCGGCGCGGCTGGCAGACCACCGAGCGTGGCCGGGAGTGGTTGCGCTCCACCGGCATCCTCACCCGCACCGACGGCGTGACCACCGCCTCGGACGGCTCGTCGCGCAGCACCTACGACGGGCTGGACGACGTCGGTCGCCCGTACCACCATCGCATCGTCACCGACCACGGCCGCATCCTGTCCGACGTCGCGCACCGGTAGCGTCGGCGGCGACCGTCGCGCGGTACCGCCCGATCGCGTCGTCGGCCCGCGCTGCCGCCCGGCGTCGGCGCCGCGTTCCGGCCGGTTCGTCGCCGGTGCCGGGCGCCGCATTCCGGCCGGTCCGTCGCCGGTGCCGGGCGCCGCATTCCGGCCGGTTCGTCGTCGATGACGGACCGGCGGCCGGGAATTCGTCGGCGGCACCGAGGCGACCGGCCCGGCCCCCGGGGCAGACTGGCGCGATGCAGACACTGTTGCGCAACGGGCGGGTGATCGATCCGGGTACCGGCACCGACCGGGTCGCCGACGTGCTGGTCCGGGACCGAACCGTCGCCGCGGTCGGTACCGGGCTGGCCGCGCCCGAGGGTACGACGGTGCTCGACGTGGCCGGCCTGGTCGTCGGCCCGGGGTTCGTCGACCTGCACAGCCACGTGCACTCCATCGCCGGCCAGCGGTTGCAGGCGATGGACGGCGTGACCACCGCACTGGACCTGGAGGCGGGGCTGCTGCCGGTGGCGCGGGCGTACGCGGACGCCGCAGCGGCGGGCCGCCCGCTGAACTACGGTTTCTCCGCGTCCTGGGGTGCCGCCCGCGCCCAGGCACATCTCGGGGTCGAGCCGGACGCGCGGTTGGAGACGCAGCTGGCGCTGCTCGGCGACCCGGGCTGGCAGCGCACCTCCTCCGCCGCGGAGCTGCGCGCCTGGTTGGGCCTGCTGGAGCGGGAGCTGGCCGACGGCGCGCTCGGCATCGGCATCCTGCTCGGGTACGCGCCGCGCACCGACCCGGCCGAGTTCCTCGCGGTGGCACGGCTGGCCGCGGCGGCCGGGGTGCCGACGTACACGCACGTGCGAGAACTCGTCGAGGCCGACCCGTCCACGCCGGTCGACGGGTCCGAGGAGATCGCGATCGCGGCGGCGGAGACCGGCGCGGCGATGCACCACTGCCACGTGAACAGCACGTCGCGCCGGCACGTCGACCGGGTGCTCGCGATGCTGGGGCGGGCGCAGGCGGCGGGCTCCCGGGTCACCCTCGAGGCCTACCCGTACGGGGCGGGCAGCACCGGCGTGGGCGCGTACTTCCTGGCGCCGGAGCGGCTGCCCGCCTGGGGCATCACCGCCTCGAACCTGGTACTGGTGGAGACCGGCGAGCGGATCGCGGACGAGACCCGGCTGCGGGAGGTGCGCGAGCGCGATCCGGGTGCCGAGTGCATCGTGGAGTTCCTGGACGAGCGCGACGAGGCCGATCGGGCCCTGCTGCGGCGTTCGCTGGCGTACCCGGACGCGATCGTGGCGAGCGACGCGATGCCGGTGCTGTGGGGCGACGGGGTGGTCGAGTCGCGGCAGTGGCCGCTGCCGCCCGGCGGCTCGACGCACCCGCGCACCGCCGGGACCTTCGCCCGGTCGCTGCGCACCATGGTGCGCGAGTCGGCGACCTGGAGCTGGGCGGAGGCGTTCCGGCGCTGCGCCTACCTGCCGGCCCGGGTGCTGGACACCTCGGCGCCGGCGGCACGGGCGAAGGGGCACCTCGGCGTCGGGGCGGACGCGGACATCGTGGTGCTGGATCCGGCCCGGATCACCGACACCGCAACGTACCTGGACTCCACCCGGCCGTCGGTCGGGGTGCGGCACCTGCTCGTCGGCGGGGTCCCGGTGGTGCGCGACGGCGCGCTGCTGCCGGACGCCTACCCGGGCCGCCCGCTGCGCGCCGAGCCGAGCTGACCGCAACCCGCACCCGACGTACGGTGCCGCGCCGCCGCCGACCCTGCCGTACCGGTCGGGTCGCCGCCATGCCGCGCCGCCGCCGACCCTGCCGTACGGGTCGGGTGGGCGCCTCGTCGCGGGGGACCAAACCGCAGGTCGACTCCTGTGTCGCGGTACGAACCCCGCGGTGGGGGCCGCGCCTAGGGTCTGTCTCGGGCCCCCCGGCCGAGCGAGGCGAGTCCCGTTTCGTTCGCTCGCAAGCGCAGGTCGGTTCGGGTACCGGGCTCGCACCCGGGCCCGCCGGCAGGCCGCGAGCGGCGGGGGTCGCGAGGCCGGTCCGCGACTGGCCCTCGCGACCCGGGACGGGCAGCCGCAGCCGGCGCGCGGGATTCCGAAACAGACCTGGGGGTCTGGTGGATCCCGCGACGAAGGAGCGAACATGTCCCAGCTGTCAGAGGTCGGCGGGTGGGTCGAGGAGCGGCTGCCGACGCTGCTCGCCGACAACAGGGTGCCCGCGGCGGCGGTGGCGATCATGGCCGGCGACGAGATCGTCGACACCGCGTCGGGCGTACTGAGCAAGGCCACCGGGGTGGAAGCGACCACCGACTCGGTGTTCCAGGTCGGGTCGATCACGAAGCTGTGGACCTCGACGCTGGTCATGCAGCTGGCCGACGAGGGCCTGCTGGAGCTGGATTCGACGGTACGCAGCTACCTGCCGGAGTTCCGGATCGCCGACGAGGACGCGGCTGCCGCGATCACCGTACGGCAGCTGCTGTGCCACGTCGCCGGGTTCGAGGGCGACATCTTCACCGACACCGGCCGCGGCGACGACTGCGTCGAGAAGTACGTGGCGACGCTGGCCGACGTGCCGCAGCTGTTCACGCCCGGCCAGATGTTCTCCTACAACAACGCCGGGTTCTGCGTGCTGGGCCGGCTGGTGGAGGTGCTGCGCGGCAAGCCGTACGAGCAGTGCCTGCGCGAGCAGCTGATCACCCCGCTGGGGTTGACGCACACCGCGCACGGGCCGCACGAGGCGATCATGTACCGCGCCGCGGTCGGGCACATCTCGCCGTCGCCCGACGCCGATCCGGTGCCGGCGCCGATGTGGGCGCTGGCGCCGTCGAACGCGCCGGCCGGTTCGCTGCTGACGATGCGGCCGCGTGACCTGCTCGGCTTCGCCCGGATGCACCTGTCGGACGGCACCGCGGCCGACGGTACCCGGGTGCTGAGCGCGGCGAGCACCCGAGCGATGCGGGAGCGGCAGGTCGAGCTGCCCGACCTGGGACTGATGGGCGACGCGTGGGGCTCGGTTTCGAGCTGTTCGACTTCCCCGGCGGCCCGGTGATCGGCCACGACGGCGGCACCATCGGGCAGAGCGCGTTCCTGCGGATGGTGCCGGGCGCGGGCGTCGCGGTGGCGCTGCTGACCAATGGCGGCAACCCGATGCCGCTGTACACCGAGATCGTCGGGACGGTGCTGCGGGAGCTGGCCGACGTGCAGCTGCCGGGCATGCCGGTACCGGCCGCCGAGCCGCCGGCGGTGGACGCGAGCCGTTACGTCGGCACCTACTCCTCGTCGGTGGCCGACCAGGTGGTGAGCCAGGACGAGGCGGGCCGGGTCTGGTTGCGGCGCACCCCGAAGGGCATCTTCGTCGAGCTGGGCGAGCCGGAGACGACGGTGGAGCTGGTCGGCTGGCGCGGCGACACGCTGCTGCCGCGCGAGCCGGAGCACGGCATGCACATGCCGCACGCGTTCGTCGGTGAGGACGGTTCCGGGCCGGCGCGGTACCTGCACACCGGCCGGGCCGATCCGCGGGTGTCGTCGTGATCGCCGACGAGATCCGGGCGGTCTTCGCGGCGGCCGGCGCCACCGGGTTCGTGCACGCCCGCGAGGTCGGGGTGGCCGAACCGCGCAGCGCCGGGGTCGGCGCGGACGAGCCGGTGGTGCTCGCCTCGGTGTTCAAGATCGTGGTGGCGGTGGCGTACGCCCGGGAGGTCGCCGCCGGCCGGCTGGACCCGCGGGAGCACGCCACGGTGTCCGCGCGGTACCGGATCGGCGGTATCGGTACCGCCGGCTGCGCCGACGACGTGCGGATGAGCTGGCGGGACCTGGCCCGCAACATGCTGACGATGAGCGACAACGCCGCCACCGACGTGGTGTTCCACCGGGTCGGCCAGGCCGCGGTCGACGCGGTGCTCGCCGATCTGCGCCTGACGCACACCCGGCTACTCGGCTGCTGTACCGACCTGTTCGCCTCGGTGGCCGACGATCTGGGCATCGAGCCGGGCGACGATCCGGACGCGACGCTGTCCACCGCGCCGGCCGAGCGGGTGTGGCGGCTGGCGGTGCTGGACCCGGCCCGTACCACCGCGTCGACGCCGCGGGAGATCACCGAGCTGCTCGACGCGATCTGGACCGACCGCGCCGCGACGCCGGACGCGTGCGCCGAGGTCCGGGCGATCATGGCGGAGCAGATCTGGCCGCACCGGCTCAGCAGCGGCTTCCCGGGTGAGATCACCGTCGCGGCGAAGACCGGGACGCTGCCGGCGGTACGCAACGAGGCCGGGGTCGTCGGCTACCCGGACGGGCGGGCCTACGCGGTCGCCGTGTTCACCCGGGCCGCGAGCCTGGCCGAGCGGCAGCCGGCGATCGACGCGTCGATCGGTACCGCCGGCCGGCTCGCCGTCGAGCACCTGCGCCGAGAACGCGAACTGCCCGTCGTACCCGTCCCGGAACTGGCTGGAGGTGGCCGATGAGGTCGGCACGTACGATCGGATGTCTGTTGGGGGTGGCTGCGCTCACACTCGCCGGCTGCTCGACCGGCGGCGCCGCCGGATCGGGGGGCACGCTCGCCGATGGCAAGACGTTCACGATGTCGGTGGCCACCGACCCGGGTAACCTCAACCCGCTGCTGACCACGCTGTCGGTGACCCGCGGGGTGGACCGCTTCCTGTACAGCCGGCTGGTCGAGGTGCAGAACGACGGGTCGGTCGAGGCGGGGCTGGCGGCGAAGTGGAAGGCCGACACCCGTACCGCGACGTTCACCCTGCGCCGCGGGTTGACCTGCGACGACGGGTCACCGCTGACCGCGCAGGACGTCGCCGACAACATCAGCTACCTGGGCGATGCGAAGCACAAGTCGCCGCTGACCGGGCTGTGGGTGATGCCGGGCACCAAGGCCACCGCGGACGAGTCGAGCCGCACCGTCACGGTCACCAGCGGCAGCCCGGATCCGTTCCTGCTGTTGAACATCGGCACCGTGTCGATCGTCTGCGGCAAGGGGCTGACCGACCAGAAGCTGCTGGCCAAGGGCGGCGCCGGGACCGGGATGTTCAAGGTCTCCGAGGTGGTGCCCAACGACCACTACACGCTGACCCGGCGCACCGACTTCACCTGGGGCCCCGGCGACTGGAACCCGAAGCAGAAGGGGCTGCCGGACAAGGTCGTGGTGAAGGTGATCCCGAACGAGACGACCGCGGCGAACCTGATGCTGTCCGGTGAACTCAACGCGGTGTCCGTCAACGGCCCGGACCAGCAGCGGCTGACCGCGCAGAAGCTGTTCCACGCCGATGTGCGGGCGCCGCTGGGGCAGCTGTTCTTCAATCAGGCGGCCGGCCGGGCAACCGGGGACGAGGCGGTACGCAAGGCGCTGGTGCAGGCGCTGGACCTGCCGCGGGTGGGCAAGGTGCTCACCGACGGCCACGGCAAGGCGGCGACCGGGATGGTGACCGTGGCGCCGAACCCGTGTCGCGCGAACACGGTGCGGGGCAACATACCCGCGTTCGACGCGGCGGCGGCGAAGGCTGGGCTGACCGCGGCCGGCTGGAAGCCGGGCCCGGGCGGGATCCGGGTCAAGGGCGGCACGAAGCTGTCGCTGACGGTGCTGTACCAGACCGGGATCGGTCCGACCGCGTCGGCCGCGGCGGAGCTGGTGCAGCAGACCTGGCACAAGCTCGGCGTCGACGTGAAGCTGAAGGCCATCGACAGTACCGGGCTCAACGAGGTGCTGTTCAGCTCCGGCAACTGGGACGTGTCGATGTCTCCGATCACCACCGGGCTGCCGAGCACCATCGTGCCGTTCGTGTCCGGTGCCGTGCCGCCGAAGGGCACGAACTTCTCGCACATCGACAACGCCGACTACACCAGGCACGTGCAGCAGGCGATGTCGATGGCCGGCGACCAGGGCTGCGGTGAGTGGGCTGCCGCGGAGAAGGCGCTGTACCGCGACGTCGATGTGGTGTCCTATGTGGACTCGATGGTTCCGACCTTCGGCAAGAACGCCAAGTTCGTGTCCAACGACGGGATCGACCCGGCGTCGATCCGGATGTACCAGTGAGGCTTCGATGACCACCGAGCTGCGACCGGCGCTGCCGGCCACCGCGGTACGGGCGTGGCGCAGCCCGTGGCTGTCGTTCGCGGCGCGCCGGCTCGGCCGGTTCGCGGTCTCCCTCTGGGTACTGGTGACCGCCTCGTTCCTGATGATCCACCTGGTGCCGGGCGACCCGGTACGCGCGGCGCTGGGGATGAACGCGCCCGCCTCGGTGGTCGAGGCGCGGCGGTCGCTGCTCGGGCTGGACGATCCGCTGCCGGTGCAGTACTGGCACTACCTGCGTGGCCTGGTGCACGGCGACCTCGGCGTGTCGGTGTCCAGCAACGAGCCGGTGTCCAGCGTGATCGGCCAGCGGCTGCCGGCCACCGCGCAGCTGGCGGTACTGGCGTTCCTGCTGGTGCTGCTGGTCGCGGTGCCGGTGGGCGTGACGATGGCGGTGGCGACCCGCGGCGGGCGCCGGCGCGGAGCCGAGCTCGGGTTCGCGGTCACCGCGGTGGTGCTGGCCGCGATCCCGGAGTTCCTGCTCGCGGTCGCGCTGGTGTACGTGTTCGCGGTCAACCTGCACTGGTTCCCGGTCGCCGGCCAGCAGGGGCCGCTGTCGTTCGTCCTGCCGGTGGTGGCGTTGGCGGTCGGGCCGGCCGCGGTACTGGCCCGCATCGTCCGGGTCGAGCTGCTCGCGGTGCTCGGCCAGGACTTCGTCCGTACCGCGCGGGCGAAGCGGCTCCGGGCCCGGCGGATCTACCTGCGGCACGCGCTGCCGAACGCGGTGACCGCGACGTTGACGCTGGCCGGGCTGATGCTCACCTCGATGGTGGCCGGCACCATCCTGGTCGAGAACGTGTTCGCCTGGCCGGGCCTGGGCGCGAAGATCGTGTCCTCGATCCTGGCCAAGGACTATCCGATGGTGCAGGGCATCGTGCTGGTCTACGGCGTCGGCGTGCTGCTGGTCAACCTGGTCGTGGACGTGCTGCTCGGGCTGCTCGATCCGCGTTCGACGATCCGGGAGGCGTGATGCGCCGATTGCTCGCGGTCCTGCGTACTCCGCTCGGGCTGTCCGCTGCGGCGCTGCTGCTGCTGGTGCTGGCGCTGGCGGTGCTGGCGCCGATCGTGTGGGGTGCCCAGGCGACCGCGGTGGACACCGACGCGATCCAGCAGGGTCCCTCCGGCGCGCACCTGCTGGGTACCGACGCGCTCGGCCGCGACCTGCTGGCCCGCACGCTGGTGGCAACCCGGCTGTCGATCGGGCTGGCGCTGCTGGCGATGCTGATCGGCGTCGCCGTCGGGACCGTCCTGGGTACCGCGCCGACGGTGCTGCCGCGCCGCACCGGCCGGCTGGTCGTCGCGGTGGTGAACATCGCGGTGGCCTTCCCCGGCCTGTTGCTGGCCCTGTTCTTCGCGGTGGTCTTCGGCGTCGGTACCACCGGGGCGGTGCTCGCGATCGGCTTCGCCACCGCACCGGGCTTCGCCCGGGTGGCGCAGACGCTGTCGGCGTCGGTGGCCGGCCGCGACTACGTGGCGGCGGCCCGGATCGCCGGCGTCGGGCGGTTGCGGGTACTGGTCCGGCACGTGCTGCCCAACATCGCCGAGCCGCTGGTGGTCAACGCGACGATCGGGGCGGGTGCGGCGCTGTTGTCGTTCGCCGGCCTGTCGTTCCTGGGCATCGGGGTGCAGGCCCCGTCGTACGACTGGGGGCGGCTGCTGGGCGACGGGCTGAACCGGATCTACACCAACCCGGCGGCGGCGCTCGGGCCCGGTGTCGCGGTGGTACTGGCGGGGCTGGCGTTCAACCTGTGCGGCGAGACGATCGCGGCGGCGCTGGGGCAACGCACGCCGCTGCGCCGGCTGCTGTCCCGCCGCCCGACACCGGCCCCCGCCGCGACCGGCGAGCCCGAGCCGGCCGGCGCGGTACTGCGGGTCGAGCAGCTGTCCGTCCGGTTCCCCACGGCCGCCGGCTGGGCCGAGCCGGTACGCGGCGTCACCTTCACGCTCGGCGCGGGCGAGGCGGTCGGCGTGGTCGGCGAGTCGGGGTCGGGCAAGAGCCTGACCGCGCTGGCGGCGGCGCGGCTGATCGAACGGCCGGGCGTGGTGGTCGCCGACCGGTTGGAGTTCGCCGGCCGGCCGCTGCTGTCCACGCCGGAGCGGGAGCTGCGCACCCTGCTGGGCACCTCGCTGGCGATGGTGTTCCAGGACCCGGCCACCTCGTTCAACCCGACCCGCCGGATCGGCCGGCAGCTGGCCGAGGTCGCGCAGGAGCATCAGGGCCTCGGCCGGCGCGGGGCGTTCACCCGGGCGATCGAGCGGCTCGCGCAGGTGCGGGTACCGGCACCGGCCAAGCGGGCCCACCAGTACCCGCACGAGTTCTCCGGCGGGATGCGGCAGCGCGCGATGATCGGCATGGGGCTGATGGGTACCCCCCGGTTGATCATCGCCGACGAACCGACCACCGCGCTGGATGTCACCGTGCAGCGCCAGGTGCTGCGGCTGCTCGACCAGGTACGCCGGGACACCGCCGCGGCGGTCCTGCTGATCAGCCACGACATCGCGGTGGTGGCGCAGACCTGCGACCGGGTGCTGGTGATGTACGCGGGGCGCATCGTCGAGGATCTGCCCGCGGCCGGGCTCACCGAGCGGGCCCGGCACCCGTACACCCGGGCGCTGCTGGCGGTGGTGCCGGACCTCGCGGCCGACCGCGACCAGCCGCTCGGGGTCATCGCCGGCCGGCCACCGGAGCCGACCGCGCTACCGGTGGGCTGCGCGTTCGCGCCGCGCTGCGGGTTCGCCACCGAGCGGTGCCGGGCGGCGGATCCGGTGCTGGCATCGGCCGACGACGGGCACCGGGTCGCCTGCTGGCACCCGGTCACCGACGGGACGGCCGGCGGCATCACGCGTCGCGGCGCCGCACCGGTGTCGCGACGGAGGGAGTACGCCGATGAGTGAGCTGGCATTCGACAACCTGCGGGTGCGGTACGGCACGCACCGCTCCGGGTTGACCGCCGTCGACGGGGTGGACCTGACGGTGCCCGCCGGCAGCGTGGTCGGGTTGGTCGGCGAGTCCGGGTCCGGCAAGTCGACGCTGGCCCGCGCCGCGGTCGGGTTGGCGCCGGTGACCGGCGGCCGGGTGTTGCTCGACGGCGCCGACGCGCGGCGACCGCCGGCCGGTCGCCGGCCGATCCAGCTGGTGTTCCAGGACCCGTACTCGTCGCTGGACCCGCGGATGACGGTCGGCGCCTCGATCGCGGAGGCGCTGCCGCGCGGTGCGTACCGGCGGCGCTCGGCACGCCGGGACGAGGTCGCCCGGCTGCTGGAGCTGGTCGGCATCGATGCCGGCCGCGCCGCGGCACTGCCGGGTGCGCTGTCCGGCGGGCAGCGGCAGCGGATCGCGCTGGCCCGCGCCCTGGCCGGCCGGCCCGAGGTGGTGATCGCCGACGAGATCACCTCGGCGCTGGACGTGTCGGTGCAGGGTTCGGTGCTGAACCTGGTACGCGGGCTGCAACGCGAGCTGGGCCTGACGATGCTGTTCATCTCGCACAACCTCGCCGTGGTGCGCTACGTCAGCGACTACGTCGCCGTGCTGTACCTGGGGCGCATCGTGGAGGTGGGCCCGGCCGAGCGGCTGCTGGCCGACCCGCAGCACCCGTACACCCGGGAGCTGGTCGAGGCGGCCCCCTCGGCGCACGGCTCGCTGCTGGACCTGCCGGAATCGCCGGTGACCGATGCCGAGCCCGGCGACCCGCACCGGCCGCCGTCGGGTTGCCGGTTCCACCCGCGCTGCCCGGTCGGCCCGCTGGTGCACCCGGACCGATCCATCTGTACCCGAGTCGACCCGGCGGCGGTCGCCGCGACCCGCGAGCACCGCGCCGCCTGCCACTTCGCCGCGGTCGCCGGCGACACCGGGTCCGCCCCGGCCGCCGGCAGCGAGGCCGGGGCTGTCCGCGGCACCGAGTCGCCGGCCTCGAATTCGGTTGTCCGGACAGGGTTTCCGGGCACCGGACCAGACACGCTGGACTAGCACCGAGGGCGGCGGTTCCGGGTCGGTGCCGCGATCGCCAGTTGACGAGGAGGACCAGATGGCCGGACGTCCGAGCATCGACGACCTGTACGCGATCGCGCTGCCCGAGCAGCCCGCCGCGGCCCCGGACGGCAGCATCGCGTACGTGCTGCGTACCGCGCGGCGCGACCCGGACCGCGACCGGCGCACGGTGTGGCTGGTGCGTCCCGGGATGCCGGCCCGGCAGTGGACGTTCGGCGAGTCCGACACCGCGCCGGCGTTCTCGCCGGACGGCAGCCGGCTGGCGTTCCTGCGGGCCACCGACGGCCCGGCACAGCTGTGGCTGCTGCCGGTGGCCGGCGGTGAGGCCGAGCAGCTGACCTCGCTGCCGTCGGGTGCCGGTGCCCCGGTGTGGAGCCCGGACGGGACCCGCATCGCGTTCGGCGCGCCGGTCGACCTGCACGCGATGCCCGGCGAGGGCGAGGGCGAGGACGTGGCGGCGGCCCGGCGGCGGGCGCCGATCGTCACCGACCGGCTGGACGGCAAGGCGGCCGGGGCCGGCCTGCTGCGCACCCTGCGCAACCACCTGCACGTGCTCGACGTGGCGACCCGCGAGGTGCGCCGGATCACCGGCGGTGACTGGCACGCCGGGGATCCGGCCTGGTCGCCGGACGGTACCCGGTTGGCGTTCGCGGCGGCGCGGGACGCCGACGCGGACCTGACCATGCGGATCGGCGCCTACCTGGTGGATGCGGTGGCGCGCGACGCGCGGCCGGCGCCGGTCGGCGGCGCCGACTGGCAGCTCGGTACCGTCGGGTGGACGCCGGCAGGCGACGCGCTGCTCGCGGTGGGCCGCACCGACACCGCGGTCGGCAACGCGGGGCTGCTGCGCATCCCGCTGGACGGCGGCGAGCCGGTCGACCTGGCCGCACCGCTGGACCGCAACGTGATGCCCGGCGGGCCCGGCTATCCGGGTGCGCTGCCGCAGCCCACCGCGGACGGCGATGCGGTGCTGTTCTGCGTCCGGGACAACGGATCGACCCACCTGTACGAGGTGCCGCTCACCGGCGGCGAGCCGCGGCTGGTGGTCGGCGGCGACGGCAACGTCTCCGGGGTCTCCACGGCGGGTGACACCGTCGGGTTCGTGCTCGCCACCCCCACCTCGTACGGTGAGGTCGGCACCGTGGACCGCGGCACCGGCGAGATCACCGTGCACACCACGCACTGCCCCGCCGACGCGGTCACCTACCGGCGGGAGGAGCGCGAGTTCACCGTCTCGGACGGGACCGTGGTGCACGGCTGGCTGGTACGCGACCCGCAGCGGCCCGGCCCGCTGCCGTTGCTGCTGGACATCCACGGCGGGCCGCACAACGCCTGGAACGGCGCCGCCGACCCGGCCCACCTGTACCACCAGGTGCTCGCCGACCGCGGGTGGGCGGTGCTGCTGCTCAACCCGCGCGGCAGCGACGGCTACGGGGAGGCGTTCCTGACCGGCGCGATCGGCGCCTGGGGTGAGGCGGACGCGGCCGACTTCCTGGAGCCGATCGACCAGCTGGTCGCCGGGGGGCTGGCCGACCCGGACCGGCTGGCGGTCACCGGGTACAGCTACGGCGGCTACCTGACCTGCTACCTGACGGGCCGGGACCGGCGGTTCGCCGCGGCGGTCGCCGGCGGGGTGGTCGCCGACCTGACCAGCATGGTCGGCACCTCCGATCTGGGGCACTACCTCGCCACCGCGGAGCTGTCCGCCGTGCCGTGGCGCGACCCCGACCGCTACGCGCGGCTGTCCCCGCTGACCCGGGTGCAGGACGTACGGACCCCGACGCTGCTGGTGCAGGGCGAGAACGACGACCGGTGCCCGGTCGGTCAGGCCGAGCAGTGGTTCGGCGCGCTGCGCGCCCGGGGCGTACCGGCCCGGCTGGTGCGCTACCCGGACGAGTCGCACCTGTTCATCCTGGACGGCGCCCCGTCGCACCGGGCCGACTGGAACAGCCGGGTCGTCGACTGGGTCGAGCGGTACGCGGCGCCGCCGGCGCGACGTGGCCGCCCGGCGCTGGACGGCGCGCACTGGCAGCGCCGGCTGAGCGAGCTGGCGGCGGCACATCAGGTACCGGGGGCGACGCTGGGCATCCTGCGTCTCGGCGAGGACCCGGTGCTCGCCCACCACGGCGTCACCAGCGTGGCGACCGGCGTCGAGGTCCGGGATGACACGCTGTTCCAGATCGGGTCGATCAGCAAGGTGTGGACCGCGACGGTGGTCATGCAGCTGGTCGACGAGGGCAAGCTGGAGCTGGACGCCCCGGTCGCCGAGGTACTGCCGGAGCTTCGGCTCGGCGACCCGGAGGTGGCGAAGCGGGTGACGATGCGGCACCTGCTCACCCACACCAGCGGCATCGACGGCGACGTGTTCACCGACACCGGCCGCGGCGACGACTGCGTGCAGCGCTACGTCGAGGAGCTGGCCGCGGTCGGGCAGAACCACCCGCTCGGCGTCACCTTCTCCTACTGCAACGCCGGTTTCGTGCTCGCCGGCCGGGTCATCGAACAGCTCACCGGCCAGACCTGGGACCAGGCGCTGCGGGAACGGCTGTTCATCCCGCTCGGCCTGGCGCACACCACGACGTTGCCGGAGGAGGCACTGCTGTACCGGGCGGCGGTCGGGCACGTGGCCGAGGGCGACGCCGAGCCGCGGCCGGCGCCGGTGTGGGGGCTGCCCCGCTCGGTCGGGCCGGCCGGGCTGATCACCGCCTCGGCCGGCGACGTGCTCGCGTTCGCCGCGATGCACCTGTCCGGCGGGGTGGCCGCCGACGGTACCCGGGTGCTGGGCGAGCGGTGCGCGGCGGCGATGACCGAACACCAGACCGACGTACCCGACCCGTACCCGCTGGGCGACTCGTGGGGGCTGGGCTGGATCCGGTTCGGCTGGCACGGCAGCCGGTTGATCGGGCACGACGGCAACACGATCGGGCAGTCGGCGTTCCTGCGGCTGCTGCCCGAGCAGGGGATCGCGGTCGCCCTGCTCACCAACGGTGGCAACACCCGCGACCTGTACGAGGAGCTGTACCGGGAGATCTTCGCCGAGCTGGCCGGGGTGGCGATGCCGGAGCCGTTCGGGCCGCCGGCACGGCCCCCGGTCCACGACCCGGGCCGGCATGTCGGGGTGTACGAGCGGGCCAGCTCCCGGATCGAGGTGTTCCAGGTCGACGGCGAGCTGCGGATGCGGCACACGGTCACCGGCCCGCTGGCCGAGCTGCACCCGGAACCCGCCGAGGAGTACCCGCTGCTCCCGGTCACCGAGGACCTGTTCGCGCTGCGCGCGCCCGGTACCCGGACCTGGCTGTCGGCGGTGTTCTACCGGCTGCCGACCGGCGAGCCGTACCTGCACTTCGGTGCCCGCGCCACCCCGAAGGTGTCGGCATGATCGCCGAGATCGAGCAGCTGGTGCGCTGCGAGTCACCGTCCGACGATCTGGCCGCGGTCGCCCGCAGCGCCGACACCGTCGCGGCGCTGGGTACCCGGCTGCTGGGCGTCGAGCCGGAGCGGCTGGTGCTGGCCGGCCGTACCCACCTGCGGTGGCGGTTCGGCGCGTCCCGGCGGGTGCTGGTTCTCGGCCACCACGACACGGTGTGGCCGCACGGATCGCTGTCCACGCACCCGTTCGAGGTGCGCGACGGGGTGCTGCGCGGTCCGGGCTGCTTCGACATGAAGGCCGGGGTGGTGATGGCGTTCCACGCGCTCGCCGCGCTGCCCGACCGGGACGGCGTGACGCTGCTGGTGACCGGCGACGAGGAGCTGGGCTCACCGTCGTCGCGGGAGCTGATCGAGCAGGAGGCGCGCGGCTGTGCGGCGGCGCTGGTGCTGGAGGCCTCCGCCGACGGCGGCGCGCTGAAGACCGAGCGCAAGGGCGTCTCGCTGTACGAGGTGGTGATCGAGGGGCGCGCCGCGCACGCCGGGCTGGAACCCGAACGCGGGGTGAGCGCGACGATCGAGGCGGCGCACCAGGTCCTCGCGGTCGCCGAGCTGGGTGACGCGGCGGCCGGTACGACGGTGACCCCGACCCGGATCGAGGCCGGTACCACCAGCAACACGGTCGCCGCGGGCGGCCGGTTCGCGGTCGACGTCCGGGTGCGCAGCAGCGCCGAGCAGGACCGGGTGGACAAGGCGATGCACGCGCTGGCGCCGCGGCTTCCGGGCGCCCGGGTGCGGGTGACGGGCGGGCCGAACCGGCCACCGCTGGCCGCCGACGCCTCCGCCGGCCTGTACGCCCGTGCCGGCGCTATCGCCGACCGGCTCGGCGTCGGCCCGTTGAGCTGCGCCGCCGTCGGCGGCGCCTCGGACGGCAACTTCACCGCCGGCGTCGGTACCCCGACCCTGGACGGGCTGGGCGCCGTCGGCGGCGGCGCGCACGCCGATCACGAGCACCTGCTGGTCGAGCAGCTGCCCCGGCGCACCGCGCTGGTCCGCGAGCTGATCGCCGAGCTGCTGGGCGAGGAGGGGCACCGATGAGCAGCGCCGCCCGAACCGACCACCCGGTTGCCAGCTCCTTTGCTCTGGACACCCATATGCACCACCGCGTGGTGCGCTCAGGTGCGCAGAGCAAAGGACGCCGAACAGATGGGTACCCGGTCGGCGTGCCGACGGCCGCATCGCACCGGACGGTGACCCGGTGAGCGCGGCGACCGATCTCGCCCAGGCGTCGCGGCAGGCCGGGGACACGGCGGCGGAGCCGTCGGCGCAGGCCGAAGTCGCGGCGGCGATCGGCGCGGCCGAGTCGGCGGCCCGGTCGGCCGGGGTGTACATCCGGGCGCTGGACGGGATGGCCGAGCTGCACCGGATGTGCGAGCTGTACGAACGGATCTGGCGGTTCGGCGCCGACAGCATGCCGCTCAGCGTGGAGCTGGTGCGCGCGATGTCCAAGGCGGGCAACTACATCGCCGGCGCGTTCGACGGCGACGAGCTGGTCGGCGCCTGCGTCGGGTTCTTCGCCCCGCCGGCGCACCGGTCGCTGCACAGCCACATCGCCGGGGTCTCGCCACGTACCCGAGGGCGCAGCATCGGCTTCGCGCTGAAGGTGCACCAGCGGGCCTGGGCGCTGGGGCACGGGGTTGCCGAGATCGCCTGGACCTACGACCCGCTGGTGGGGCGCAACGCGTACTTCAACATCGGCAAGCTCGGTGCCCGTCCGGCCGAGTACCTGACGAACTTCTACGGGCCGATGCACGACGGGCTCAACGGCGCCGACGAGACCGACCGGCTGCTGATCGAGTGGCGGCTGGGCGACCCGCGGGTGGTCGCCGCGTGCGCCGGGACGCCGGGCCGGTTCGACGCGGCGGCCGAGGAGGCGGCCGGCGCCCGGTACGCGCTGCGCCGCTCGCCGGCCGGTGACCCGGAGCCGGCACCGGTGCCGGCCGGCGCGCCGACCGTACTGGTGGCGGTACCGCGTGACATCGAGGGGCTGCGCGCCACCGACCCGGACCGCGCGGCGCGCTGGCGCACCGCGGTACGCGACGTGCTCGGTGGGCTGCTCGCCACCGGCGGGCGGATCCGTGGGTTCGACCGCGACGACTGCTACATCGTGGACACAGGAGGCAGTGCATGAAGTTGACCGGGGTGGAGCTGCGTACCGTCGAGATGCCGCTGGTGGCACCGTTCCGGACGTCGTTCGGTACCCAGCAGGTCCGCGAGATCCTGCTGCTGCGGGTGGTGACACCGGAGGCGGAGGGCTGGGGCGAGTGCGTCGCCATGTCCGACCCGTTGTACTGCTCCGAGTACGCGACGGCGTGCGCCGACGTGCTGCGCCGGTTCCTGATCCCGGCGCTCGGCCGGGTGCCGAGGCTCGACGCGACGCTGGTGGCGCCGACCCTGGCGAGGTTCAAGGGGCACCGGATGGCGAAGGCGGCGCTGGAGATCGCGGTGCTCGACGCCGAGTTGCGGGCCCGCGGCGTACCGCTGTCCCGGGAACTCGGCGCGGTGCGCGACCGGGTGGCGTGCGGCGTGTCGGTGGGCATCATGGACTCGATCCCGCAGCTGCTGGACGCGGTCGCCGGTTATCTGGACGCCGGGTACCTGCGGATCAAGCTGAAGATCGAGCCCGGCTGGGACGTCGCACCGGTTCGCGCGGTGCGGGAGCGGTTCGGTGACGAGGTGGCGTTGCAGGTCGACGCGAACACCGCGTATCACCGGGCCGACGCGCGGCACCTGGCCCGGCTCGACCCGTTCGACCTGCTGCTGATCGAGCAGCCGCTGGACGAGGAGGACGTGCTCGGCCACGCCCAGCTGGCGAAGCAGCTCGCCACCCCGGTGTGCCTGGACGAGTCGATCGTGTCGGCGCGGGCCGCGGCGGACGCGATCGCGCTGGGTGCCTGTTCGATCGTCAACATCAAGCCGGGCCGGGTCGGCGGGTACCTGGAGGCCCGGCGCATCCACGACGTGTGCGTGGCACACGACGTACCGGTGTGGTGCGGAGGGATGTTGGAGTCGGGGATCGGCCGGGCGGCGAACCTCGCGCTGGCGGCGCTGCCCGGGTTCACGCTGCCGGGCGACACGTCGGCCTCGGACCGCTACTACGCCCGGGACGTGACCGAGCCGTTCCGCCTCGACGACGGGCACCTGCCGGTACCGGCCGGGCCCGGCATCGGGGTCGATCCGGTCCCCGACGCGCTCGACGCGATCACCACCCGTACCGAGTGGATCGCGGTCTGACGCCGACGCGGGCCCGGTACCGGAGGTGACCGCGTCCGGGCTCTGTTGGGATCGACGAAATCCCTCTAGGATTTCGTCATGCACGCCCAAACCCGGGGCGAGGAGCGCGCCCTACGTTCAGGGACGTGCTTGTCGCCGTGACCGCCGGACGACCGCGGGCCAGCCTGGGCCGGATCCTGGAGGATCTCGGCGACACCCTGCTGGAGCTGGTCGCCGGTGATCCGGAGCCGGTCGACGAGGTCGGCGGCGTGGTCATCCACGATCCGCTCGACGAGCTGGCGCTGCCCCGGCACGCGCTGGTCCTCGGTGTCGGCGTGCACCAGCCCGCCGAGATCGCCGCGCTGCTGGCCGAACTCGGCGAGCACGGGGCGGCCGGGCTGGTGGTGCGCGCGCCGGTCACCGCGGACGAGCGGCTCGCCGGCACGGTCGAGCGGTCCGGGGTGGCGCTGCTGGGCCTGACCCGCGGCGCCTCCTGGACGCAGCTGGCCGCGATGCTGCGCTCCCTGATCGCCGAGGGCGACGTCGGCGACACTGGCCCGGAGACCCTCGGCGGGATGCCGTCGGGCGACCTGTTCACGCTGGCCAACGCGATCTCGACGCTGCTGGATGCGCCGATCACGATCGAGGACCGCAGCTCCCGGGTCTTGGCGTTCTCCGGCCGGCAGGACGAGGCGGACCCGTCCCGCATCGCGACGGTACTGGGCCGCCAGGTGCCGCAACGGTTCACCCGCATCCTGGAGGAGCGCGGGGTCTTCCACGAGCTGTACCGCAGCGAGGACCCGATCGAGGTCGCACCGATGCCCGGTACGGCGGCCGAGATCACCCTGCGCCGGGTGGCGCTCGCGATCCGGGCCGGCGACGAGATCCTGGGCTCCATCTGGGCCGCGGTGCGCTCGCCGCTGTCCGCCGAGCGCACCCAGGCGCTGCGCGACGCGGCGAAGCTCGTCGCGCTGCACCTGCTGCGGCTGCGCGCCGGCGCCGACGTGGAACGCCGGCTGCGCGCCGACCTGGTCGCCACCGCGCTGGAGGCCGGGCCCGGCGCCGCGGACGCGCTGACCCGGCTGGGCCTGGCGGACGCCGGCTGCCTGGTGCTGGCGCTCACGCCGGTGGGCCTGGCCGAGGACGAGGGCCTGACCGCCACGCACGCCCAGCTGGTCGCCGAGCGGCAGCGGCTCACCGACGCGTTCTCGATGCATCTCAGCGCCGTGTACCCGCGATCGGCGGCGGCGCTGATCGGCGACGTCGGGTACGGCATCGTCGGCTGCCGACCGGACCGTGGGGACGCCGAACAGCGCGCGGTCCGGGTCACCCGGGAGTTCCTGGGCCGGATCGGCAGCAGCCGCCGGGTACTGGTCGGCGTCGGATCGGTCGCGCACGACCACGCCGGGCTGGCCCGGTCCCGGGCGGGCGCCGACCGGGCACTGCGGGTACTGCGGCGCGGCAACGGTTCGACCGGCGTCGCGCGGATCGCCGACGTGTACGTCGACGCGCTGCTGATCGAGCTGGCCGATCTCGCCGCCGCCCGCGGCGACCAGCCGAGCGGGCCGGTCGCCCGGCTGCTCGCCTACGACGCGAAGCGGCGGACCTGCCTGGTGGAGACGCTGCACGCCTGGCTGACCGCGTTCGGCGACGTGGTGGCCGCCGCGACCACGTTGCACACCCACCCGAACACGTTCCGGTACCGGCTGCGGCGGCTCGCCGAGGTCGGCGGCATCGACCTGGCCGACCCGGACGCCCGCTTCGCCGCCATGCTGGAGCTGCGCCTGATGGGCTACTCGCCGCCGGCGGCCCGATCCGGGCCCGGTTCGTGAGGTAGCTCTCGAACTGCTGTTCGGGGGAAGCTCTCCCGTCGCGGGGCGGTTGGCGTCGGCGACGGTACCGGCGCGGGCCGGAGGCCCCGGGCGACGAAAGGTGGCGGCGCGATGAAGGCGGTCCGGTTCCACGAGTACGGCGGGATCGACGTGCTGCGGGTCGAGGAGGTGCCGCGCCCGGAGCCGGGTCCGGCCCAGCTGCTCGTCGAGGTCCGCGCGGCCGGCATCCAGCCGGGCGAGGCGCACATCCGGTCCGGCGCGCTGCACGCGCGGTGGCCGGCGACGTTCCCCTCCGGGCAGGGCAGCGACCTGGCCGGGGTGGTGGTCGCGCTGGGGCCGGAGGCGCGCGGGTTCGCCGTCGGCGACGAGGTGCTCGGGTTCACCCATCGGCGGGCCAGCCACGCGCAGTACGTCGCGGTCGACGACGTGCACGTGGTGCACCGTCCGGACGGGCTGTCCTGGGATGTCGCCGGCTCGTTGTACGTGGCCGGCAGCACCGCGTACGCCACCGTGTTCGCGACCGATCCGGCGCCGTCGGACACGGTCGTGGTGTCCGGCGCGGCCGGCGGGGTCGGCTCGCTGGCGGTGCAGCTGGCACGGCGTCGCGGGGCGACGGTGATCGGGCTTGCCAGTACGCCCAACCACGCCTGGCTGGCCAGGCACGGCGTGGTGCCGGTCGCCTACGGGGACGGGGTCGCCGACCGGATCCGGGATGCGGCCGGGGGCCGCGTCGACGCGTTCATCGACACGATCGGCGACGGTTACGTCGACCTGGCGGTGTCCCTGGGAGTGCGGCCGGAGCGCATCGACACGATCCGCGACTGGGCGGCCGCGGCGCGGGTCGGCGCCCGTACCTACGGGGAGGGTTCGGCGGCCTCCGCGGTGGTGCTCGGCGAGCTGGCCCGGCTGGCCGCCCGCGGCGAACTGGAGGTGCCGATCGCGCACAGCTTCCCGCTGGCGGCGGTCCGCGAGGCGTTCGCCGAGCTGGCGCAGGGCCACACCCACGGCAAGATCGTCCTGCATCCCTGATGCGCCGCTACCCGGCGCGCCCGTCGTGCAGGTGCGCGAGGTGGCCGTAGGCGCCCTCGGGCGGCGCGGCCACCAGTTCCATCACCCGGGCGGTGGCCGCGACGACGGCCTCGGACCGGGTCTGGGCATCGTGGGTCACCTTGTCGGTCCAGATCTCGGTGACCCAGATGGTGTCGGGGTCGTCGAGCGCGGTGTTGATGCTGCACCACTCCAGGCCGGGGGTGTCGAGCCGCAGCAGGTCCGCCAGTCGCGCGACGAGCTCGTCGCGCTGGCCGGTCTTCGCGGTCATCTTCCCGTACACGCTGAATCTACTGTCCGCCGTCATGGCGACTCCCTTCGAGCTGGCCATCATCGTCTCGCAATGAGACATCAATGTCTTACAACGAGACCTCGTTGTCAACATGCCGGTACGATGCGGCCATGAGCAAGGGTGAAGCCCTGCGGGACCGCACCGCAGCCGCGATCGTCGACAGCGCCGCGGTGAGCCTGGCCGAGCGGGGCCGGATCGTGAGCATGAACGAGGTCGCGCGCGCCGCCGGGGTCAGCCGCGCCACGCTCTACCGGTACTTCCCGAACCGCGAGGCGCTGCTGCACGCGATGGCCACCACCGGCGTCGAGGAACTCGCCGCGCGGGTGGCGGACGCGGATCTGCAGGGACTTCCCGTCGATCAGGCCATCGCCCGGCTGGTACGCGGGTTCATCGCCGTCGGCAGCAAGTACGTCGCGCTGTCCGCCGCCGGCGAGGCACGAACCGACGACCATCCCGACGTCGACGCCCTGCTGACCGAACCGGTACGGGACCTGTTCCGGCGCGGAATCGCCGACGGCGCACTGCGCCCGGGCCTCTCCCCCGAGCTGCTGACCGAACTGCTCAGCGGCCTGGTCAAGGCCGCGCTCGGGATGGTCGCCGGCGGCCAGCTCGGCGCCGAGGAGGCCGCCGCGGGCGTGGTCGCGGTGTTCCTCGACGGGGCCCGCGCCGGTGGGCGGCTACCGGACCGGCCCGGCCGATCATCGCGGGCGCGGTAGCGGGCGGGCCGTACCGTCAGGCGAGCGCGAGCAGGGTGATGCCGGTGAGCACGACGATCGCGCCGGCGACCCGGCGCAGCGGCTGCGCCTCGGCGAACAGCCACCAGGCCAGCAGCGAACCGACCACGATGGACGACTCGCGGGTCGGTGCGACGACGGTCACCGGCAGTCGCTGCATCGCGACCAGTACCAGAATGTAGGCGGCCGGCGACAGCACCGCGACGATCGCGATCTCGCGCCAGTGCCGGGTGATCGCCGGCCGGATCGCGTCCCGGCGCCGCAGCGCGGCCGGGGTCAGCAGCGCGGCCTGCAGCGTCACCGCGAACGCGAAGTACACGATCGGGGCGGTGTGCCAGTCGGTGACAGCGTGGTCGTCCCACAGGGTGTACGCGGCGATCGTCGCGCCGGTGGCGGCGCCGTACCCGAGGCCGTTGGCGAGCGGGCCGCCACCGGGCGCGCGTGTGAGCGTGGTGACCACGGTGATCCCGGCCAGGACCAGGGCGCCGCCGGCCAGCGCCGGCAGTCCGGGCCGCTCCCCCAGCACCGCGACCGCGACGACCATCGTCAGCAGCGGCCCGACGCCGCGGGCGACCGGGTAGACCACGGTCAGCGCGGCGCGCCGGTAGCCGGCCTGCAACACCAGCGCGTAGGCGATGTGGATCAGCGCGGAGACCAGCGGCCCGGCCAGCAGCCGCCACGACCAGCCGGCCGGGTCGCGGATCGCGACCACCAGACCGATCGGCAGGCACAGCACCGCCCCGCCGAGCATGTAGCACCAGACGAACACGTTGCCATCGCCGTGGTACCGCTTGGCCGCCAGGTTCCAGATCGCGTGCAGCACCGCGGCAGCGAGCACGAGCCCGATCGCCGGCGACATCAGCGCGTTCCGCGACCGCGGTCCGGACGCGCGGCGGGTGGCGTCACGCCGTACCGTCGGGCAGTTCGATGCCGAGGCGCTCGGCCCGGCGGGTCCGGTCCATGTCGGCGCGGGCGACGGCGGCGTGCAGCAGATCGACGACGGCGAGGTGGGCCAGCCGGCTGCTGGAGGCGGCGAGTTGCCGGCCCAGGTTCTCGCCGCCGGCGATCAGCGTGACGTGCGCGGCGCGGGCCAGCGGCGAGGAGGTGAAGCTGGTGATCGCGACGACGCTGGCGCCGGCGGACGCGGCCGCCTCGACGATGTCCATCGTCTGCGGCGTCACGCCCGAGTAGCTGACCGCGACCAGCACGTCGTCGGCGGTCAGCAGCCGGGCCACCACCATCGCCGACAGGTGGTCGGCGGAGGCCTGCGCGAGCAGCCCGATCGAGGTGAACCGGAACGCGGCGTCGAGGGCGACCGACGCGGAGGTACCGGAGCCGGCGACGAGGATGCGGCCGGCGCGGTCGAGCAGGGTCACCGCGCGGTCCAGGTCGGCCGTGTCGAGGGTGCCGCGGATGGCGGCGATGCTCGCCGCATGGCTGGACAGGATCGCCTCCTGCAGCTCGGCGGTGGTGGCCGCGTCGGACAGCTGCCGCGGTGGCATGAAGATGCTGACGCCGCCGGAGGCGCGGGCGAGCGCGAGCTTGAACTCGCTGAAGCCGTCGTAGCCGACCGCGCGGGCGGCGCGCACCACGGTGGCCGGTGAGACGCCGGCGCGCTCGGCGGCCTCGGCGGTGGTGGCCGACACCAGGAACGTCGGCTCGTCGAGCGCGAGCCGGATCACCGCGGCGTCGCTTGGCCGCAGCCCGGGCAGCCGGGCCTGCAGTGCGGCGCGCAGTCCGGCCAGGTCGAACGGGAACGAGGAACTCACGTTTCCAACCTACCTGATTGTTGGAAACCCAGTTTCCGGCGGCCTCGGCAACCCCTTTCGTCCGACGCCCAGATCTCGACACAAACCTTCCAACGGTGTACGAAGGGGTCAGGTCGGATGTCGGGAGGCGATGATGACGTACCGGATCCGCGCCACCACGCTGGCGCTGGCGCTGCTGGCCGCCACACTGGTGCTGGCCCGGCCGGCCGCCGCCGGCCAGGCGCCGGTCTCCACCACGATCGGCTCCTCGCCGGTCGACATCGTGTTCAACGATCCGGTCGATCACGGCGGCCAGGACACCGCCCAGCTGCAGAAGATGATCGCGCTGATCGACGGCGCACCGGCCGGCTCCAGCATCCACATCGCGCTCTACAGCATCAGCGCGAACATCGTGTACGACGCGATCGCCGACGCGGTCGACCGCGGGGTGCACGTGTACGCGGTGCACAACGGGGAGGACCAGAAGTCCACCGACGACTCCCCCGCCGCGCTGGCGAACCTGCTCGGCGCCGACCACCACTGGTGCGACCACGGCAGCGCGTCCCTCGCGTACGGCGGGGGCTGCCTGTCGACCAGTTCCACCGGGCTGATGCACGCCAAGTACATGCTGTTCTCGCAGACGGCGGACGCGTCGGGCACCCAGCACCAGTGGGTCACCTGGTTCGGCTCGCCGAACATGACCTACGCGTCCGGCGCGAACGAGTTCAACGACTCCTTCACCGTCTACGGCGACCAGCAGCTCTACGACGGCTTCTACCAGCAGCTGTGGCAACCGATGTGGGCCGAACGGTCCTACCCGAACGACGACTTCTACGTCGCGTCCGCGCCGCGCGGCTACTTCGGCTCGGCCGCCTCGCACGTGCAGGTGTACGCGTCGCCCGAGCAGACCACCGACCTGGTCGTCAACCGGCTCAACTACGTCGACGCCGACGACAGCTGCCGGGTGCGGGTGATGGAGGCGTCGATCACCAACGGCCGGATGGCGGTGGTGAACAAGCTCGTCTCGCTGCACCAGCAGGGCTGCCACACCTGGGTCGACGTCGGCTCGATCGCCAGCCAGCCGCTGTCGGCGCTCAAGGCCGCCGGCATCCCGGTGCACACCTCACCGGTGCACGACAAGACGATCCTCGTCTACGGCCGGTACGCGGGCTCCACCGGCGACCGGACGCTGGTGTTCACCGGCTCGCACAACCTGACCTACTCGGCGCTGCACTACAACGACGAGATCCTGGTCAAGGTGGAGGACAGCCAGGCGATGTACGACGCGTTCTTCGCCCACTTCAACGACGCCTACAACACCGGCAGCAGCCTCTGACCGGCCCCGGTGGGGGTCTTTCCGGTATCGCCGTCGGCGGGCCGCCGTGGCCGCTAGCGTCGGGGACGACCGCGAACACGGGGGTGGCTGATGGCGACGACGCTGATCACCGGGGCGAACGTGTGGGACGGGATCGCCGAGACGGCGAACCCGCGGCAGGTGCTGGTCGTCGACGACCGGATCGACCGGATCGACGAGACGATCGACCCGCCCCCCGGCGCCGAGGTGCTGGACCTGCCCGGGCGCACCGTCACGCCCGGCTTCATCGACTGCCACACGCACGTCACGCTGGCGCCGAACATCCAGGAGCTGGCCTTCCTGTCCAGCCCGGCCAAGACGCTGCGTGCGCTGCCGGTGCTGAAGGCGTTGCTGGACAACGGGTTCACCACCATCCGCGACCTCGGCTGCGGCGACGTCGACCATCCGACGGTGGACCTGCGCAACGCCGTCGCGGCCGGCCTCGTCCCCGGGCCGCGGATGCTGGTGGCGCCGCACATCCTGTCCGCCCGCGGTGGCCACGGCGACTTCAGCGGCCTGCTCGCCGACCAGTACCAGTCCGCCGGGCGCGGGATGGAGTTCGCGACCGCCGACGGCCCGGACGAGATCCGCACCCTGGTGCGGCAGGAGATCCGGGCCGGCGCCGACTGGATCAAGTTCGCCGCCACCGGCGGGTTCAGCTCCCCGTCCGACGACCCGAACCACACCACCTACAGCCAGCAGGAGATGGACGTCCTCGTCGCCACCGCGACCGACCTGGACGTGCCGGTCACCCCGCACTGTTTCGGTGACGAGGCCGCCCGCCGGGCGGTCCGGGCCGGGGTGCGCAGCATCGACCACGGCAACCTGATCTCCGCCGACGGGCTGGCGATGATCGAGGACGCCGGCGTCTTCCTGGTACCCACCCAGTACGTGGTGCTGTCGGATCTGCGCAACCTCGACAACGACGAGCACTGGCAGGGCCGGCCGCCGTACAAGCGGGCCAAGTTCGTGAAGTACCGCGCGCAGTTGGAGGCCGCCGCCGAGCACCTGGCGGGCAGCGACGTCAAGGTCGCCTTCGGTACCGACGCCGGGATGTTCCCGCACCGGGACAACTGGCGGGAGTTCGGCGCGATGGTCTCGACCGGGATCAGCCCGCTGCGCGCGCTGCGCGCCGCCACCAGCGTCGCCGCCGAGATGCTGCGGCTCGACGAGGTCGGTGTGCTCGCCGCCGGCAAGCTCGCCGATCTGGTCGCGATGCCCGGCGACCCGTTCACCGACATCCAGGTCACCGGCCGGGTCGACTTCGTCATGCGCTCCGGCGTCGTGCACAAGCGCCCCACCGCCGCCTGACCGGCGAGCGCCTCGCACGCCCCGCGGTACCCGGCCGGCCGTCGACGCCACCGGGCCACGCTGCCGTCCCGGCGACCGTGCAGGTCAGGGCTGGGGCAGTACGACGGTGGGTGGCGCGGTGCCGAGGCCGGTCAGGTAGGCGTCGGTCTCGGTGACGGCGAGGGTCCCGGCGCCCGCGGCGGTCACGGTCGCGGTCAACGACCAGCGGAAGTCGGTGCGCTCGTCGCCCGACAGGTACGTCGGGACCACCACCGGTACGTCCGCGCCGGCCACCGCCGCCCCGGTACGCGGGGCGTAGCAGGCCAGCCGCAGCCGCGCGGTGTGGTGCCCGGTGGCCGACCGCAGCATGACACAGACGTCGTCGCCGTCCACGTACACCGGCGGCCCGGTGATCTCCTCGCCGGCCGGCACCGGACGCCGCCACAGCTGCCGGTCCGTGCTCGGATCCGTGGCGTAGACGCCGTGCTGGTCGCTGCCGAACAGCAACCCGCCGCCAGCGCTGCCGTCGCGCCAGTGCCGCAGGGTGCGCAGTCGCCGGCCGGAGTCGGCGGACCACACCGTGGCGTCCAGGTCGACCAGGGTGGTGTCGTCGACCGGGAGCACCCAGTCGGCCAGTCCTGCGCCGCTGTGCCGCCAGGCGACACGGCCGGAGTTCAGCCGGTATCCGGTGACCCGCTCGTGGCAGGAGCCGGCGCCGTGCGACTCGGTGCCCGCGGCGACGACGCGGGCCGCCGGGGCCTCCCACCTGGTCACGAACGCGCACCCGGCGCCGGGGTGCGCCTGCCACCGCACCGCGCCGTCCGCCCGCGCCACCGCGACCAGCGCCTGCTCCGCCGCCACCAGCAGCGTGCCGCCGGCCGCCGGTGCCAGCCGGGGCGCCCGCTGCGGATCCAGCCGCCGGTGCCATCGGGGCCGCGCGGTCCTGCTGTCGAGCCGTACCAGCAGCCCGTCGTCCCACAGCACGTACGTACTGGTCCTCGTCACCGTGTCCGCCGCGACGCCGTGCCCCGGACGCCGGTAGCTCCAGTAGAGCGAGCCGGTGTGCAGATCGATCGCGGCGATGCCGTTGTCGAGGGTGCGGGTGCCACCGGCGGACCGAACCCGGTTACCCGCACCGATCACCGCCAGCCCGTCGACCAGCCGCACCGGCCCGGCGAAGCTGCCCAGCTCCGCCCTGGTACCGGCGGTACCGGGATAGCTGCCGTACGGCCCGGTCACCCGCTCGCCGTAGTGGTCGGCGAGAAGCCTCCAGGCGCCCACCGCACCGCCCAGCAACGCCACCACGACCACGGCCACGAGCACCGCATGTCCGCGTGTCATCCGCACCCTGGCGCCCAATCCGCAGCCTCCCGTTCGACCTCGCGGCGGATGGTATCCGGCCGGCTTCCGGGTCGCGGCGAAGCCCGCGTTCCGGGGCGACGGCCGCATCGAGGCCGGCCGCATCGGGGCCGGCCGCTTCGCCGGGCGGCGCAGCCCACCCAGCGGGCGAGCCGGGTGGCGCCGGTCGCCGGTCGCCGGCGACCAGGATGCATGGAATCCCGCCGGAACGGGCAGTACCGCGGGGAGAGGCAGCTACCGCTTCGGGCGGGTGCGCGATGGCCGCCCGGGCACCGGGGAGGCTCGACGATGACGATCTCGTACCGGACCAGGTTCGGCGGCGTTGCCTGCGCGGCGGCCGGCTGCGCGGCGTTGCTCGGGTTGGCCGGCTGCTCGGGCGGCGGTTCGCCGTCGCCCGGTGGGCAGCACACGGCGGCACCGACACCGAGCACGACCACGCCGGCGGCCAGCACGTCGAGCGCGGCGAGCCCCGGCCCGGCACCGACGGGTACCGGCCGGTCCGCAGCCTCGGGCGGCGACGGTTCGGGCGGCAACGGCGCGCACGGCGTCGCCACCTGCACCACCAGCCAGTTGCGGGTGGCGACCGGCCAGCGCAACGGGGCGATGGGCGCCACGCAGGTGCAGCTGGTGTTCACCAACCGGGGCGGCCGGACGTGCGTCGAGGCGGGCTATCCGGGTGTCTCGTTCGTGACCGGCGACCAGGGTGACCAGGTCGGCAGCCCGGCCCGGCGGCAGGGCGGCGGCTACTCGAGCGTCACGCTGCGGCCCGGCGGTACGGCGCATGCCACGTTCCGCTACCCGCAGGTGGGCAACCTCCCCAGCGGCAGCTGCAAGCCGACCACGGTGCGGGGGCTGCGGGTGTACCCGCCGGATCAGAAGGCCGCCGTGTACGTGCCGCTCGCGGTGCGGGCCTGCACCGCCCGCGGCGTCGGCGTCGGCGAGATCACCGCGATGCGCACCGGCACCGGTACGGTGCGCTGACCGGCGCCGGCACGACCTCCGACCGGCCGGGACAGGTGTCCGTCGTCTCGGCCAGTCGGGTTGACGGTGCCGGTTCCGCGTGCTGTACTCGACGTGTTCCACGGTTTTTGTGGTCGTTTTCTTGAGGGCGCTCGCAAAGATTGACAGCGGGCGCGGTCTCTTTTCCGGATTTTCTCCGTGAGCCGTGTGCGTTGCGCGGTGTATGTATCGATGCTGCACCGTACGACAATATCGAAGGAGACACATGGCTCAGGGCACCGTGAAGTGGTTCAATGCCGACAAGGGTTTCGGGTTCATCAGCCCGGACGACGGCGGCGAGGACCTCTTCGTTCATTTCTCCGCCATTCAGGGTTCCGGTTACCGGAGCCTGGACGAGGCGGCCCGGGTCGAGTTCGACGTCGAACCCGGCAACCGCGGACCGCAGGCCGTGCGAGTCTCGGCCATCTGAATCGCGCCGAAAGGGGCGCCCATTCTCCGGGCGCCCCTTTCGTGTATCGACCTGCCGGAGCACCGCCGGCCGACGGTTCCGGTGCCCGGCCCCGACACGATCAGGGAGCGGCTATCTCCATCACAGGTATCGGCACGGCCGACGCGTCGCAGCAGCGCCCGCGGAAGGCCGCCGAGTTCACCGGTTCTTATCAGGCGGTCGCACGGGTGGTGCGCGAGCTGGGGCTGCTACGGCGCGCGCGCTGGTTCTACGCGCTGGTGTTCGCGGTGCTGTGCTTGGTGGTCGCGGGCGCCGGGGTCGGCTTCGCGCTGCTCGGCGACACCTGGTGGCAGCTGCTGATCGCCGGGGTGCTCGGCGTGGCGTGCACCCAGTTCGCGTTCCTCGCGCACGAGGCATCGCACCGCCAGATCTTCTCCTCCGGGCCGGCCAACGACCGGGCCGGGCGCCTGCTCGGTACCCTACTGGTCGGTATCAGCTACTCGTGGTGGATGGGCAAACACACCCGCCATCACGGAAATCCGAACCGGGTCGACAAGGATCCCGACATCGCGCCGGGCGTCATCTCTTTCCGACCCGAGGACGCCGCTACCAAACGCGGCTTTCTTGCCTTGCTCAACCGGCGCCAGGGATACGCGTTCTTTCCACTGCTGACGCTGGAGGGGCTGAACCTGCACGTCAGTTCGCTGCGGTTTCTGTTCGGCCGCGGCAAGATCACCGGCCGGTGGACCGAAATCGGTTTGATCGCCGCCCATCTCGCGCTGATCGCGGTGCCTGCCTTCGTATTCCTTTCGCCCGGTGTCGCCGCCGCGTTCTGCGGCGTGCAACTTGCCGTTTTCGGCGTTTACATGGGCGCCACCTTCGCACCCAACCACAAGGGTATGCCGGTGGTCGGCAAGGACGAGAAACTCGACTTCTTCACCAAACAGGTCCGAACCTCGCGCAACATCCGCGGGCGCTTCTGGGCGAGCGCGCTGATGGGCGGGCTCAACTACCAGATCGAGCACCACCTGTTCCCGAGCATGCCGCGCCCGCACCTGGCCCGCGCCCGCACCATCGTGCGCGAGTACTGCCAGAGCCGGAACATCCCGTACACCGAGACGTCCCTGCCGCGCTCGTACGCGATCGTCGTCGGCTACCTCAACCAGGTCGGCCTGGCCGCCCGCGACCCGTTCGAGTGCCCGATGCTCGCCATGCGCCGCTGATCGTGCGATCCGCCGCTGATCGTGCGACGCGGCGAGCCCGGGCAGCTCGCGGCGGTCAGTTCCGGTCGGCCGGGCGGCGGATGCCGTCGATGGCGTAGTCCCAGACACCGCCGTCGATGGCCTCGCGGGCCAGATCGAGGTGCCCGGTGTGCGCGGCATTGTCGTTGAGCAGGTGCACCAGCACCCCGCGTACGGTGTCCTGCCGGTAGCCGCCCCAGGCGCCCTCCGGCCACCAGCCGGGCGCGTCGGTGCTGGCGGTCCGGGCGATCGCGGCACACCCGCGCGCCGTGTCCTCCCGCAGCCGGGCCACCAGCTGCGGGAACGGCAGGTCCGGGTCGTTGTCCCACCCGTCGTCGCCGCGGAACCGCATCGGGTTGCCGGCGATGACGTGGTGCAGCCAGAACCAGGTCGAGTCGTGTACGTGCCCGACCAGGCCGGCGATGGTCCAGCCGGACGGCGCCGCCGGGGTACGCACCTGGGCTTCGGTCAGGCCGGCGACCGAGCCGCAGATGCGTTCGGTGGCGCCCTGGATCCAGCCGAGCAGTTCGGTGGTGAACGGGTCGGGATCGCTTCGATGCTGTGTCATACCCGTAGGTCGAGGCTGGCGTGGCCCGCTTCGACATCACCGGTCGAGAGAATCTTCCCGATCGCCGGGCCGGCGCGCGCGATCGAGGTGGCGAGCCGGGCGATGTCGAGAACCCGGCAGCCGGCCCCGACATGATGGTGGAGGCGATGCGCCTCCGGCCAGACCAGACGGCGGCAAGGAGCAGTCATGAAGTACGTCATCCTGATCCACTCGAACCCGCAGCCCTGGGGCCACCCCACGGCGGACTACCTGCCCGAGCACCAGGCGCTGCCGGCCGCCGAACGCAACCGGCTGAACAAGGACTTCGAGGACGGATTCGCCCAGGTTGTCGAGCGGGGCGAGTTCGTACACGCCGAGGCGCTCGGCGCGCCGTCCACCTCCCGGCTGTTCCGCTGGCGCGACGGCGACCGGGTCGTTGCCGACGGGCCGTACGCGGAGGGCAAGGAGCACTTCGCCGGGTTCTTCCTGATCGACGTGGAGACCCAGGAACGCGCCGAGCAGATCGCCGGGCTGTTCTCCGGCCCCGGCGAGACCGTCGAGCTGCGCCCCGTGATGAGCGGCGGCCCGGAGGACTGAGCGCGATGGCCGGGGCGGGTTTCGAGGACGTGTGGCGGCGGGAGGCGCCGCACGTGCTCGCCGCGCTGTCCCGGCGGCACGGCACGTTCGCCGACTGCGAGGACGCGGTACAGCTGGCGCTGGTCGCCGCGGCCGAGCAGTGGCCACGCGACGGGGTACCGGCCAACCCGGCCGGCTGGCTGCTGCGGGTGGCGTCCCGGCGGCTGGTCGACCAGCTGCGCTCCGATGTGGCCCGCCGGGCGCGGGAGGAGAAGGCGGCCCGCCTCGACGCCGCGGCACCCGCCGAGATCCCGGCGGCCGGCGACGACATGCTCGACCTGCTCGTGCTGTGCGCGCACCCGGCGCTGACGCCCACCTCGCAACTGGCGCTGATGCTGCGCGCCGTCGCCGGGCTCACCACCGCCGAGATCGCAGCCGGCCTGTTCGTCCCGGAGTCGACGGTGGCGCAGCGCATCAGCCGGGCGAAGGCGACCCTGAAGCGGGCCGGCGCCCGGTTCGCACCCGCGTCGCCCACCGAGCTACCGGCCCGGTTGCTCGCCGTCCGGCACGCGATCTCGCTGCTGTACACGCGGGCGCACCTGGCGGCCGACGGCCCGCGCGCCACCGACCCGCTGCTGGCCGACACCGCCGTACGGCTGGCCCGGGCGCTGGTTCGCCGGGCACCGGCCGATCCGGAGAACGCCGGCCTGCTCGCGCTGCTGCTGCTCACCCACGCCCGCGGCCCGGCCCGGCTCGACCAGCAGGGCGACCTGGTGCCGCTGGAGCAGCAGGACCGCGGTCGCTGGCGGCAGGAGCTGATCACCGAGGGTGTCACCCTGCTGGAACGCACCCTGCCGGTCGGCTACGTCGGAGCCTTCCAACTGCGTGCCGCGATCGCCGCGGTACACGACGAGGCGCCCGACGTCGCCGCGACCGACTGGCCGCAGATCCTCGCCCTGTACCGGATGCTCGACCGGGTCGAGCCGTCCCCCGCCACGGCGCTCGGCCTCGCGGTGGCGACCGCGGAGGTCGACGGGCCGGCGGCCGGGCTCGCCCTGCTCGACGACCTGCCGTCGAGCGGCCACCGCGCGCACGCCGCGCGCGGGCACCTGCTGGCCCGCCTTGGCCGTACCGCCCAGGCGCGTGCCGAGTTCCGGCGCGCCGCGGAGCTGACTCGCAGCATCCCCGAACAGCGCTACCTCAACCGGCTCGCCGCCGGAGCGCCGGACTGACCGGCGCCGGCGCCGCCTCGCGCCAGTGCGGGCGGCGCCGGACACCGGCCGTACGGCGACGGGACCGGCACAGGACACGGGGCCGGAACAGGGCACCGGCCGTGCGGGGACGGGGCCGGGCCGGGACGGAGCCGGCGCAGGGGCCGGGCCGGAGCCGGCGCGGGTGCGGCTCCGGGCCGGGTGGTCACATGGGGCTGCCGCCGCGGAACCTGGTGTCGTACTTGGCCAGCTGCTCCTTGCCCCGGGACCGGACCTCGCCGATCGTCGCCGCGTCGTGCTCCGGCCGCCGCCACCGGCGCCACAGCCGCTGCCACCATGCCCGTACGCCCATCTCGCGCTCCTTCCCGTCACGAAGCAGGACACTGCCCCGTCACGGAGTAGGACACCGCGAGGACCGGCCGGGTTTACCTGGCTGGTGATCCGGATCGCGGCGCTGCGGCGCGGCCGACGCGTAAGGTGCCCCGGTGGGCTCTGGTGCTTTCGGTACGCGGCGGGCAGGGTTGCTGCTCGCGCTCGTCTCGGCGGTGGCGTTCGGTGGCTCCGGGCCGGTCGCGAAGCCGCTGATCGACGCCGGGATCGACCCGCTGCAGGTGGCGTTCCTGCGGGTCGCGGGCGCCGCGCTGGTGCTGCTTCCGCTCGCCGTGCGGCACCTCGGCGCGCTGCGCCACCCCACCCGGATCGTCTCGTACGGGCTGTTCGCCGTCGCCGGTGTCCAGGCCTGCTACTTCGCCGCGATCTCGCGCATCCCGGTCGGCGTCGCCCTGCTGGTCGAGTACTTCGCGCCGGTGCTGGTGCTCGCGTTCGTCCGGGTGGTGCTGCGCCGCCGAGTGTCTCGTGCCGCCTTGGTCGGCGTGGTGTTCGCCGTGGTCGGCCTGGCCAACGTGGTCGAGGTGTGGTCCGGCGCCCGGTTCGACCCGCTCGGGCTGGCGCTGGCGTTCGGCGCCGCCTGCTGCCAGGTCGTCTACTTCGTGCTGTCCGAGGGCGGTGGCGCCCGGCCGGTGTCCCCCACCGCGATGCTCGCCGTCGGCCTGCTCGTCGGCGCCGCCGCGCTCACCGTGCTCGCCCGGCCGTGGACGCTGCCCTGGCACCTGCTCGGCACCGCCGCACCGGTACGCGGCATCCCGGTGCCGGCCTGGCTGCTGGTGGCGTGGCTCGCCGTGGTCACCACCGTGGTCGCCTACCTGACCGGCATCGCCGCGGTACGGCGGCTGTCCGCCCCGGTCGGCAGCACGGTGGCGTGCCTGGAGGCGGTACTGGCCGCGCTGCTGGCCTGGCTGCTGCTGGGCCAGTCGATGACCGCGATCCAGGTCGCCGGCGGGCTGCTGGTGCTCGCCGGTGCCGCCATCGCCCAGCGCGCCACCCCGCCCGCGCCGGCCGCAGCGCCGGCTGGTACCTCCGACGAACTTCTCGCCCATCGCTGATTCCCCTGCTGCGCAAGGGAATCAGCGCAGCATGACAGCGGGTTGCGCCGGCCCGGAACCGGTCCGCGGCGTTAAAACATTGCGTCCGCCGGAATAGCAGTCGTATCGTCTTCGTTGAAAGCAACACCGGCAAGAAGCAACGCCAACCGATCCGAAACGGAGCCAGCCAGATGTTCGAGTGGTCGAAGCCCACGAACCCGCAGCGCCGCGCGCTGTGCGGTGGCTCGATCATGCCCTACCTGGGGATCATCGAACACGCCGGCACCGTCGAGGAGACGGGTAGGTGGGTGTAACAGACGCGATCCACGCGCCTCGCAGCCGCCCACCCGATCCGGGTAGGGCGGCTTTTTCGTTGCCGCACAACAGAATACGGGCGTAGCTCAACTGGATGAGCAGCGGTCTCCAACACCGCCGGTTGCAGGTTCGAGTCCTGCCGCCCGTGCGCGCCCCCAGCCACGGCTGGCGGGCACGACATTTGTCAACTCCACAGTGGATGGCATGGAACGGTCGGCCCCGACCGGGACTCTCGCTACGAGATCCTGCGGGGCCGGCCAATCTGGTGCGAGGGAGACGGGAACCCGCTTGCCCTGGAAGCAAGAGACACCGCGTTCGACTCGCGGGCACCAGACCAAGGGCTGTGACACAGCCCCGTGGCGGGTTCGGCTAGCGGTCAGGCCGCCGGATTCTCATTCCGGAAACAGGGGTTCGACTCCCCTACTCGCTGCCATGCGGTCGTGGTGAACTCGGCGGACACGCCGGTCTTCCAAACCGGAACAGTGGGTTCGATGCCCACCGGCCGCTCCGTTGCCCTGCTACCCCAACTGGAACGAGGGCGCCGGCTCAAACCCGGTGTGGTGAGGGTTCGACTCCCTCGCAGGGCACGCATGCCGCCGTAGCTCGTCGGGTCGAGCACCGTCCCGGTACGACGGAGGTAGCCAGTTCGAGTCTGGCCGGCGGCTTCACGCGGTTGTAGCTCAGAGGTAGAGCGCGACGTTGCCATCGTCGAGGTCGCGGGTTCGAATCCCGCCTGCCGCTCGCACATCACATCGACCACGGGCCAACAGGAAGGAGGTGCCCGGTGGACGCGGTACTGGTACTCAACGCGGACCTGGGGCCGCTGCACCGGGTGCCGATCCAACACGCGATCCGGATGCTGTGCCGCAAGGTCGCCGTCGTACACGAGGCGGTGCCCGACCAGCTGCTCGGCATCTACCCGCTGCCCAAGGTGGTGCGGCTGGTTCGCTACGTCGTCACGCGTTGGCGGTTCTCCGCCGGACCCGCCTGGTCCCGTCGCGGACTGATGGCCCGCGACGGCCACCGGTGCGGCTACTGCGGCGATCCGGCGAGCACCGTCGACCACATCCTGCCCCGCTCCCGCGGCGGCCGGAACACCTGGCGCAACACCGTGGCCGCCTGCGGCGGCTGCAACCAGCGCAAGGGTGACCGCACTCCCGAAGAGGCCGGCATGCGGCTGCGCGTCGTACCGCGCACCCCGGGCTGGGCGCAGGTCACCCGACGCTGAGTGCAGGGGTCGGTCCCTCCCGTACCGACACCTGCGGCCGGCGATCCGCCAACGCCCGTTCGAGGGCCCTGGCAGGTACGGGGGTCGCCGGCCCCGCTCCCCCGTCGTCTAGCCGGCAGGACACGGCGCTCTGAACGCCGAAGGCGTGGTTCGAATCCACGCGGGGGATCCCCGCCCTCGTAGCCCAACGGTAGAGGCCCGGTTTTGAGGAAACCGACAGTGCGCGTTCGAATCGCGCCGAGGGTACGCCGACGCAGCACGATGGCCGTGCAGCCGTTTCGTGAGCGGCCGGTCCAGGTTCGACTCCTGGCGTCGGCTCGGCCCCACCGGTGGCGGTACGCCGCTGGTAAGGGCGACGCGCAGGTGCGCAGCGCTGTCTTGCACACAGCGCCTGCTCGGTTCGATACCGAGGTCGTCCACCATGCCCGGGTAGCCCAACTGGCAGGAGGCACTTGGTTCAGGACCAGGACAGTGTGCGTTCGAATCGCACCCCGGGTACGCAGCAGCGTGCGCAGGTTCGATCCCTGCTCTCGCTGCACATCCTGCCGCAGCTCGCCCCGGTTCGAGCGTCGCTCTGATACAGCGAAGGTCGCTGGTTCGAATCCAGCCGGCAGGACCATGCCCCCGTAGCTCAGCGGATCAGAGTGCCTGGCTACGAACCAGGAGGTCGCGCGTTCGAATCGCGCCGGGGGTACGCATCGGGTTGTGGTGCAGCTTGGTCAGCACGCTGCTTTCGGGAAGCAGAGGCCGCCGGTTCGAATCCGGCCAACCCGACCATGGTGAGGCCACCCGATCGGCGACGGGCGCGGTCCCGAGAACCGTTGGAGCCGCTGGCTTTGTGGGTTCGACTCCCACCCTCACCGCCAGGCGCCGTTAGCTGAGTTGGTTTAGCACCGGACTCTTAATCCGAGGACGCAGGTTCGAGCCCTGCACGGCGCACGACGTCAGGCCGAGTACCTGACGGAGCACTGCGGATGTGGTGGAGTGGAACCACGCGGGAGTCATGATCCCGAGACGCCGTTCGAGTCGGACATCCGCAACCATGCCCACGCGCGTTCGGCTACCGGTCAGGCCACCGAGCTTTCACCTCGGAGGAACGGGTTCGACTCCCGTACGCGCGACCGTTCTGGAGTAGCTCAACGGGCAGAGCAGCCGGCTGTTAACCGGAAGACTGCAGGTTCGAACCCTGTCTCCAGAGCCAGTTCCATCCAGGCTCCCGGTACCACCGGGAGCCGCACGCCCGGGTAGCTCAGCGGCGAGAGCAGCTGCCTTACAAGCAGCGGAGCGGGGGTTCGAGTCCCTCCCCGGGCACTGTGCCAGCAGCTCGACTGGTCCGAGCACCGGAACGTGGCTCCGGCGGTTGCGGGTTCGAATCCCGTCTGGCACCCCGTGCGGCAGCGCCAACGCTGGAGGGTTGGGCCTGGCTGTAACCCAGGTGCTTCGGCCTAGGGGGTTCGAATCCCTCCTGCCGCACCATGCGCCCGTAGCTCAGCGGACAGAGCATCCGGCTCCGACCCGGAAGGTCGCTGGTTCGATCCCAGCCGGGCGCACGCAGTTTCCAGGCCCCGCGGGCGTTCCCGGTGGAGCGGCTCGCCTGCAAAGCGAGTGGACACGTCTCGGTTCGACTCCGAGCGGGGCCTCGATCCATGCCATCCACTGTGGACAGTTCGGCCGTACCTGCCGGTACGGCGCGGGATGGGCCGGAGCGTTTCGGTTACCACTGTTAATGGAGAGGCTGCGGGTTCGAGTCCCGCCGCCGGCGCGAGCCGGCGTAGCTCAACAGGCAGAGCACTAGCTCTCGGAGCGCACGACACGCCCATCCCGCACAACTTCATCGTGACGGGCCGGAGTCGATCGGTTATCTGGCAAAGCCCTCCGGGCTCGGGTTCAAGTCCCGCCGGCGCCTCGGCGCCGGACGTCGGCCGCCCCGCGGACGGCGTACTGCCGGTCGGCACGCCATGTCCGTCACCCACAGCTCTACGGCGGGCCGGAGAGCGTCGGTTATCCCTCACCTGGAAACCGTCCGGCACTCGGTCCCACGCCCGCCGCCATCCGCCCGGCCCCGCTCCGGTGGGGTCGGGCGCCGCTTCGAAGGAGTACCGCGATGGCCGACGCACTCGCCGCGATCAACCTGCGGCGCACCCGGCAGGATCGGCCGGCCGATCCTCGGCAGGCCGCGAACAACGCCGGTGGCTACGGGTTCACGGTCACCCCGGCCGCCCGGTTGCACCGGTTCCTGACGCTGGGCGTGGCCGAGGGTACCTACTACACCGGTGCGCCGGAGCTGGCCGCCGACAACGCGCAGGTCGTGCTGGACGCGGCCCGCGCCGACGCGGCCGAGCTGGTGCGTGCGGTGGTCGAGGTGTCGACGGCGGGACGCGCCCCGCGGCAGCACCCCGCCGTCTTCGCGCTGGCGGCGGCGTCGGCGTTGGGCGATGTGGACGGCCGGCGGGCGGCGTTCGCGGCGCTGCCGCAGGTGTGCCGGACCGGCACGCACCTGTTCCTGTTCGCGCGCTACCGCGAGCAGTTCGCCGGCTGGGGTCGCGGCGCGCGTCGCGCGGTCGCCCGCTGGTACCTCGGTCAGGGCGTCGATCGGCTGGAGTACCAGCTGCTGAAGTACCGGCAGCGGGAGGGCTGGACGCATCGCGACCTGTTGCGGCTGGCGCATCCGGTCAGCGGCGAGCCGGCGCGGCGCGCCCTGTTCGATCTGGTCTGTGGCCGGGATGCGGAGCTGGCGGATCTGCCGCTGTACCGGGCGTACCTGGCGGCGAACTCGACTGGTGACGTCGCCACCTGGGTACGGCTGATCGGCGATGCGGGCCTGTCCTGGGAGATGTTGCCGGATGCGGCGCTGACCGAGCCGGACGTGTGGGCCGCGCTGCTGGATCGTGGCCTGCCGCAGACGGCGCTGTTGCGGCAGCTGCCGCGGCTGACCCGGCTGGGGCTGTTGGCGCCGATGTCGGCGCGGGCCGCGGCGGTGGCGGCGCAGCTGGCCGATCCGCGGCGGCTGTCGGCGGCGCGGGTGCATCCGGTCAGCGTGCTGGTCGCCGCTCGGACCTACGCGGCGGGCGCGTCGGGGCGGTCGGACCGCACCTGGGTACCGTCGGCGCCGGTCGTCGACGGGTTGGATGCGGCGTTCTACGCGGCGTACGGTGCGGTCCGGCCGGCCGGCAAGCGCACCCTGCTCGCGCTGGACGTGTCCGGGTCGATGACGGTACCGGCCGGCGGGTTGCCGGTGTCGTGCCGGGAGGCGTCGGCGGCGCTGGCGCTGGTCACCGCGGCGACCGAACCCGCGCATGCGATCGTCGGGTTCACCGGCGGCGGTCGCGGCTGGACTCGCGCCTCGCCGCTGACGCCGCTCGCGATCGGCCCGCGGCAGCGGCTCGACGACGTGGTCGCGGCGGTGTCGAACCTGCCGTTCGGCCGTACCGACTGCGCGCTGCCGATGGTGTGGGCGCGCGAGCGGGGTGTCGAGGTGGACACCTTCGTGGTGTTGACCGACAACGAGACGTGGGCGGGCGATGTGCATCCGCACCAGGCGTTGGCCGACTACCGTGCGGCGACCGGGATCGCGGCACGGCTGGTGGTGGCGGCGCTGACGCCGACCCGGTTCACGATCGCGGACCCGTCCGATGCCGGGATGCTGGACGTGTCCGGCTTCGACTCCGCGGTACCGGGGTTGATCGCGGATTTCTCCCGCGGCGACCTGTGAGCCGGCGGCGGCCGTCTCGCTCCTGCGGGACGGCCGCCGGTCGGTGCCGCCGACCGACCGGCGGGTGCCGCCGCTCGGTGCCGCCGACCGACCGCCCGGTGTCGCCGCTCGGTACCGCCGGCTGGCCGCCCCGTGCCGCCGATCAGCGTGCGGTGTCGTGGTCCGCCTGGGAGGCGGCGTGGGTGCGGGCGGCGACAGCCGCGGCGTCAGCGTCGTGGGCGCGCAGGGCGGTGACGATGGCGTCGTGTTCGGCGATCACACGCCGCCAGTTGTCCGCCTCCAGCGGGGCGGAGACGCGGTAGCGACGGACCGCGGTGAGCAGCCGTTCGGTGAATTCGACGAGGATCTCGAACCCGGTGGCCTGCGCCACGGTCTCGTGGAACGCGGAGTTCAGTGGGGAGATCTCGGCCAGGCGACCGGCGAGCAGGTGTTCACGCATGGACATCTGGAGCCGGTCGAGGCGGTCCAGCGCGGTGGCGTCGATGAGGGGTGCGGCGAGCCTGGCGGCGAGCGGTTCGATCTCCTGCCGGGCCAGGTAGACACCGCGCAGTTGGTGCGCGCTGATCCGGGCGACGGTGGGGCCGGCGTGCTGCTGCTGGACGACCAGCCCGTGCGACTCCAGCCGCAGCATGGCTTCCCGGATCGGGATCTTGCTGACGCCGAGGGTGCGGGCCAGCGCGTCCATGCTCAGCCGCTGGCCAGGTTGCAGGGCGCCGTTGAGGATCTCGGCGCTGATGTGCTCGTACACCAGATCGGCCTTGCTCGGCACCGCCGGCAGGGGAGTCGACATACGGCAAGGATATACGGCTTCGCTCGTGTTTCGAGGAGATGTCGGCGCAGCCTAGCGCTCAGATCGTATATCGCATACTCTTCGTGGGACTCGACGGAGAGGTGGTGAGCGCCCCATGAACGTCACCGGAACAGCCGACGCGATCCCCGAGGCAGCGGCCCGGGTCGACCGGCGCACCATGATCGCGAGCACGGTGGGCACCGTGCTGGAGTGGTACGACTTCAACCTGTACGGGCTGGCCTCGGCGCTGGTGTTCGGCCCGCTGTTCTTCTCGTCCTCGTCGCTCGGCGGCACGCTGGCCTCGTTCGCCACCTTCGCGGTCGGCTTCGCCGCACGCCCGGTCGGCGGGCTGCTGTTCGGCCACCTCGGCGACCGACTCGGGCGCCGCCGCATCCTGCTCGTCACGATGCTCGTGATGGGGCTGTCCAGCGCGCTGCTCGGGATCCTGCCGACCTACGCCCAGGCAGGCATCTGGGCGCCGATCCTGCTGGTCGCGCTGCGCGTCTGCCAGGGCATCGGGGTCGGCGGCGAGTTCGGCGGGGCAACGCTGTTGACGGTGGAGAACGCGCCGGCCGGCCGCCGCGGGCTGCTCGGCGCGGTACCCGCGATGGGCACCGGCGCCGGGTTCGTGCTGGCCAGCGCGGTCTTCGGTACCGTCTCGCTGCTCCCCGACTCCGCGATGATGTCCTGGGGCTGGCGGGTTCCGTTCCTGGCGAGCATCGTGCTCGTCGGCTTCGGCTGGCTGGTGCGACGCGGCATCCAGGAGACACCGGTGTTCCGCGAGCTGGCCGCCCGCGGCGAGACCGCGCGCTTCCCGCTGCTGCTCACCCTGCGGCAGCAGCCCGGTGCCGTGCTGCGCACCATGGGCGTCACCGTCTCCGGTTTCGTCTGGGGGTACCTGATCCAGGCGTTCTCGCTGGCGTACGGGACGAGCCAGTTGCACCTGTCGCGCAGCACCATGCTGTGGGCAGTCGCGGTGGCCTCGGCGCTGGAGATCGTCACGATCCCGATGTGGGGCGCGCTGTCCGACCGGATCGGCCGCCGCCGGCTGGTCACCGCCGGCCTGGCGTTCACCGTGCTGTATGCCTTCCCGTTCTTCTGGTTGCTGTCGACCCGCAACACGCTGCTGGTCTTCGTCGCGATGATCGTCGCGATCCCGATCGCGAAGGACGCCGTGTTCGGCCCGCAGGCGGCGCTGGTCGCCGAGATGTTCGACGCCCGTGGCCGGTACAGCGGGGTCAGCGCCGGGCGGGAGATCGGCGGCGCGATCTTCGGCGGAACCGCCCCGTTCATCGGTACCGCGCTGCTCGCACTGACCGGCTCGATCTGGCCGGTCGCCCTGTACGTCGTCCTCGGCTGCCTCGTCACGTTCGTCGCGGTGGTCGCCGGCCGCGAAACAGCCGGCGGGACGCTGCGCTGACCACCCTCGACAAGGAGTACCCATGCGGATAGATCTCACCGGCCGTACCGCGATCGTGACCGGCGCGGCGCGCGGCATCGGCACGGCCATCGCGGGCAGCCTCGCCGGCGCGGGCGCGACCGTGGTGCTGGCCGACCGCGACCTCGAGCCGGCCCGCGCGCAGGCCGCGCGGATCGGGGCCGGCGCGCACGCCCTGGCCGTCGACGTGACCGACGAGGAGTCGGTCACCAACCTCGTCGGCGCGGTCACCCAGCGGCACGGCGGGCCGCACATCCTGGTCAACAACGCCGGGATCAGCCTGCCGGCGGCGACCCTGGACACCTCCGTGCGACGCTGGGAGCAGGTCGTCGGGGTGAACCTGACCGGCCCGTTCCTGTGCGCGCGGACCTGCCTGCCGGCGATGCAGGTCGCGGGGTGGGGGCGGATCGTCAACCTCTGCTCGTTCGCCGGCAAGTCGGCGCCGATCTACGCCGACAACGCCTCGTACGCCGCGGCAAAGGCCGGGCTGACCGGGCTGATCCACAACCTCGCGGTCGAGTTCGCCGCCGCAGGCGTCACCGTCAACGGCGTCGCGCCCGGCATCGTCGACACCGAACTGCTGCGCAGCGCGCACGACGAGGCCCGGCGGGCCGAACTCGCCGCGCGGATACCGGCCGGGCGGTTCACCACGCCCGAGGAAGTGGCCAGCCTGGTCACGTTCCTGTGCGCCCCGCAGGCGGCGGCGATCACCGGCGAGATCGTCGACATCAACGGCGGCCTGTACCTCGACTGAACCGGAGAACCACGTGAGTCAGCAGACGTTACGGATCGCCAAGATCGAGTGCCTGGCGCTGGAGGCCCGCTTCGACGAGATGTTCGACGAGGTGCCGGACTGGTTGGTACATCCCGCATCGAGTCACCGCGTGCTGCCGCGGCGCGGTCAGTACGCCACGGTGGTCAGGGTGTACGCCGAGGACGGCACCGTGGGTGTCGGCGAGGCGTACGGGCTGCCCGCACCGCAGGTGACCGCGACCTGTGTCGCCACCGTGCTCGCTCCGCTGCTGGTCGGCGCCGACGCGCTGGCCACCACCGCGCTGTGGCAACGGATGTACCAGGCGCAGGCCGCCGGCGGGCACAACCGCGGCTTCTTCCTGGAGGCCGTCGCCGGGGTCGACCAGGCACTGTGGGATCTGCGCGGCAAGGTACTCGGCCAGCCGGTGTACCGGCTGCTCGGCGGGCCGGTGCGGGAGCGCATCGACTGCTACGCGAGCCCGGTGCCGTTGCTGGCCGACCCGGCGGACTCGGCCCGCCGGGCGCAGGCATACGTCGCGGACGGCTTCCGCGCCGTCAAGGTCAAGATCGGCCGCGGGCAGCGGATCGACGGCGCCCACCTGCGGGCGGTGCGGGACGCCGTCGGTGCCGGCATCGACGTACTGGTGGACGCGAACTGCGCCTACCAGCTCGACGAGGCGACCCGGATCGGTTACCTGCTCCGGGATCTGGGCATCGACTGGTACGAGGAGCCGCTGCCGGTCGACGACCTCGCCGGGCTGGCCGAGCTGCGCCGCCGGACCGGCCTGACCATCGTCAACGGCGAGACCCACTTCACCCGCTTCGACGTACGCGACTCGCTGCGGCTCGGTGCGATCGACGTGGTGATGCCGAACCTGGCGCGTTGCGGTGGCATCACCGAGACCATCCGGATCGCCGCGCTCGCCTCGGCGTTCCACGTCGACATCGCCCCGCACGGAGTGGGCTCGGCGATCAACATGCACGCCGCGCTCGCGGTCATGGCCGCCACCCCGAACCTGCGCGTCTACGAGTACAACCGGCTGCCCAACCCGTTGCGGGACGCGCTGAGCATCGACCGGCCGGCGTTCCGGGACGGGCAGCTGTCGGTACCCGACCGGCCGGGTCTGGGGCTGCGGCTGGACGACGGGGTCGTGGATCGCTACCTGATCGGCACCTACTGACCGCCCCGGTGGGGTCGACGCCGCGGACCGCATCGACAGGGCTCCCGGCCGTGCAGCCGGGGCCCCGGTCGTTCGATCGACGGACGGCGGCTGGGCCACGCACGCCGGCAGCCGCTCAACCGAGGAAGGCGGCGATGGCGGTGCGCAGTTCCGGCGCGGCCAGGGAGGTGAAGTGGTCGCCGGGCACCCGCAGGAAGCGGGCGTCGGGCAGCGCGGCGGCGAGCTCGTCGGCGGAGGCGTGGTCGTGGTCCTGCTCGCCGAGCGCCACCAGTGTCGGGCAGGCCAGCTCGCGCAGGGCGTCCCGCGCGGTGGCCACCCGGCTGTCCAGGACGTGCAGCAGCGCCTGCGGGTCGTTGCCGAGCCGGCCGACCCAGTACGCCAGGTTCGCCTCCGGTGTGCCGGGCGCGAGCGGTTGGCCGTCGATGATCGCGGTCATCGCGGCACGGTAGGTGCCGGTCCGGCCGGTCGCGGCGGTGATGGTGTCGATGCCCTGGCCGACCAGTACCGCGCGGCGGGGACGGGCGCCGCGCACCAGCATCCGCAGCACGACCTGGCCGCCGAGCGAGACGCCGCCGAGGTCGTACTCGTCGAGGCCGAGCCGGTCGATCAGGGCGAGCCCGTCGTCGGCCAACACGTCCGGTGGATAGCCGGCATCGTGGTCGGCGCGGCCGGGATGGGCCTCACGGCCTCACCGGTGGCGGTACTGACGATGCACGACCTGCCCCCGGACCGGGCCGGTACCGGTTCGGCGCTGTTCGGTACCACCAGCCAGCTCGGTGCCTCGATCGGGGTGGCCGCGATCGGGAGTGTGTTCTTCCGCCGGCTCGCGAGCGGCGCCGGGTCCGGCCCCGGCGCGTACGGTGCGGCGCTCGCGGCGGCGCTGTGGGTCGGCATCGCGATGCTCGCGCTCGCGTTCGCCGCGGCGTTCCTGCTGCCGGGCGGGCGGACGGCGCGCCGGACCGGCGAGCGGCGTACCGAGGCGGCGGCCGGCGCCTGATCAAACGTGCAGCGACTCCACCGCGCGGGCGAGCGGAGCGAGGTCGGGGTCGTCGAGCGCAGCGTCGAGCGCTTCGCGCAGCGCGGCGTCGTTGGTGGGGCGCGCGGCTTCCAGCAGGCTGGCGCCGGCGGGGGTGACGTCGGTGTAGATGCCGCGGCGGTCGTCCGGGCACAGGTAGCGGGAGAGCAGGCCGCGGTCCTCCAACCGGCCGACGAGCCGGGTGGTGGCGCTCTGGCTGAGCACCACCGCCTCGGCGACCTGGCTCATCCGCAGGTGGCCGCCGGGCCCGTCGTGCTGCCGGCTGAGCACGTCGAGCAGCGAGAACTCGCGCACGCTGAGCTCGTGCCCGTCCTGCAGGGCGCGCTCGACGCGGGCGTCGATGCGGTCGTGCAGCAGCGACAGCGCGCACCAGCCCTGCGCCAGCCCGGTGCGCCGGGTACGTGTGCTCATCCCCCACCTCCGTGCTACCGCGCTCCCTGGCCAGGTGCGCGCCCGGGACGGGCGCCCGGCGATCATCGCCACATTACCCGCTCACGAATATAGCCCGCGCTTGCAATTATCAGGCGTGTGCAATTACCTTCGTGGAGTCAATGAACGCTCCTGCAACTGGAGGACGGCATGCCACTCGCCCTGATCGCGCTCGCGATCGGCGCATTCGGCATCGGTACCACCGAATTCGCCCCGATGGGACTGCTTCCGGACATCGCCGGCAGCCTCCACACCTCGATCCCCACCGCCGGCCAGCTGGTCAGCGGGTACGCCCTGGGCGTGCTCATCGGCGCCCCCGTGATGACCGCACTGGGCACCCGCGTCGCGCGGCGGCCGATGCTGATGCTGCTGATGGGGCTGTTCGTGGCCGGCAACGTGATCACCGCGCTCGCCCCGGTCTACGGACTGGTGCTCGGCGGTCGCCTCGTCACCTCGCTCACCCACGGCGCGTTCTTCGGCATCGGCGCCGTCGTCGCCGCCGAGTTGGTCGCGCCGGCCCGCCGCGCCGCGGCGATCTCGCTGATGTTCAGCGGCCTGACCCTCGCCAACGTCGTCGGCGTCCCCCTCGGTACGTTCGTCGGCCAGCAACTCGGCTGGCGCACCACGTTCCTGCTCATCGCCGCGCTCGGCCTCGCCGGCCTCGCCGGCATCGCCACCCTGGTACCGCGGCTGCCGCGCCCGGCCGGCGTGCGGCTGCGGCACGAGACCCGCGCGCTGCGCAACCCGCAGGTACTGCTCGCCATGGGCATGACCGTGCTCGGCTTCGGCGGCGTGTTCACCGCCGTCACCTACCTCGCCCCGCTGATGACCACCGTCGCCGGGTACCCGCCGGGCGCCGTGATGTGGCTGCAGGTCCTGTTCGGCGCCGGCATGGTCGCCGGCAACCTGCTCGGCGGCCGGCTCGCCGACCGGCGACTGATGCCCACGCTGCTGGTGGCGCTGGCCGCGCTCGCGGTGGTACTGGGCGCCTTCACCCTCACCGGGCACACCCGCATCGGTGCCGCCGTCACCGTCGCGCTGATCGGCGCGCTCGGGTTCACGACCGTACCGCCGCTGCAGAAGCGCATCATCGACACCGCGCCGGCAGCTCCGACGCTGGCCTCGGCGGTCAACATCGGCGCGTTCAACCTCGGCAACGCGATCGCCGCCGCACTCGGCGGCCTGGTCATCTCGGCGGGATTCGGCTACCCCGCCGCCACCGTGGTCGGCGCCGCGATGGCCGCGGGCGCGCTGCTGCTCGCCGTCGTCTCGGTGCTGCTGGATCGCCGCTCCGGCCGGACCGAGCCGACCGGCAGCCGCGAACCCGAGCCCGCGACCGCGGCGCTCCGCGCACCGAACCCGGACGCCGACCCGTCACCGCTCGGCCCGGCGAGCGCCTGAGCGGTTCTGCCCGGCGCGCCGGCCGCGACCAGCGGGCGGAGTCGGACCGCCCACGGACAGGCGTCGGTGGCCGTCCGTGGGCAGCTGGGCGCTGCCGCCGGAGGCCGGCAGCACCGCGGCGCCCGCTGGCGCCGGCCGCGACATGAGGGCGGCGCCGGCCGTCTCACTGCTCGACGATCTCCAGGCCGTTGCCGTCGGGATCGGTGACCGTGAACATCGGCGGGGCACCCTGCCAGCGCAGCAACTCGCCCACGCCGACACCCCGCCCGGCCAGCTCGGCGTGCTTCGCGGCGGCGTCGGCCACCGCGAGCCGGATGCCGGTCTCGACCCCGGCCGGCAGCCCGTCACCCGCCTGGACCAGGGCGATCCCGGTGGCGGCGGCGTCGGCGCCGGCCGGCGCGAGCACGATCCACCGGCTACCCAGCTGCGGCAGCGGCATGTCCATCCGGACGGTGAACCCGAAGGCGTCGGTGTAGAACTCGACCGCCTTGTCCTGATCTGCCACCGGGATGCCGACCACCGGCACCCCGACCACGGGATTGCTCATCACGTACCTCCTCGACACGGGGGTCCTCACCGGTCAGACGATCGAACACCCCGATTCTCATCGCACCAGGCGTCCGGTCCCGCTGGCCGCAGCGACATGCGGGCAAGCGACGGCCGCACCCCCGTCACGCCGAGCGATGGCGAGAGGGGTGACCGCCGGATGGGTCGCCGCCGCGCGCCGACGCACCATGGGGTAGCCGAACAGGCGGACACCGCCGCCCAGCAACACGCCACGGGGCCGCCGCACGGCGGGGCGCGCGCCCGGCGGTACGCCGTCGGGCTGCGCGTTTGCGCCCCTCCACAACAGCGTTGTTCGGTGCGTCCGGTCCCGCCTAGAATTCGACCGTTGATCCGATCCCCTGTCGCCAACGGTCGGCGCCACACACCCGCCGGCCCCACGGCTCGGCTGCCCGCGGCCTGCGGGACTGGCCACCGCCAGCGGAGCAGGGACGACACGCGCGACACCGCGGCGATGGAGGAACGCACCATGCAGGACGGGACGCCCACCGAACCGAGTCCCTGGAGCCGTCCCGCCGAACCCGGCGGCGAGACACCGACCGCGGATCCGCCGCCGAGCCCCGGGCAACCACCGGCCCCCGGGCTCCCGCCGACGCCTGAGCTACCGCCGAACCCCGGGCTCCCGGCCACTCCCGAGCCGTCGCCAAGTTCCGGGCTGCCGCCAGGCCCCGAACTGCCGCCGGCCGCCGGGCTGCCGCCGGGCCCCGAACTGCCGCCGGGCGATGCCGCGGGCCCGCCGCCGAGCCTGGGCGGGCTGCCACCCGGGGTGCCCGGATCCGCCGGCGCCACGGGCGGTTTCGGATCGCCGGCGACACCGCCGGGAGCACCGTCCTGGCCGGCGAAGCCACCGGCACCGCCCCGGTACCACGACCGGCTGGCGGCGGCGCTGGGCAACGCGTCGCTGCTCGGCGTCGGGTACGTGCTGCTGCACCGGCGCGGGCTGGCCGTCCTCGCCGACCTGATCACGCTGGTCCTCCTGCTGCTCGCGACCAGCGCGTTCCGTACCGGGTGGTTCGAGATCGTGATCGGCCTCTGGTGGCTCGCGCTGATCGCGCACGGCTGGTACCTCGGCGGCGGCACCGCGCCGCGCACCGGGGTGCTCCGGCAGCGGGTGACCGCACTGTGCTTCGTGGTACCGGTGCTGCTCGGGCTGGCGTTCCTGCGGTTCGATGCGCAGACCATCGACGGTGCGCTCAGCGCCGCGCGCCGCGACGGCGACTGCACGGCGGCCCGCGCCGCGCTGGCCCGCATCGGGTTCGGCGACGCGCTCGCCGACGCCCCGCTCACCGTGCGCGCCGACCACACCAGGGTGGCCTGCGACCGGGTCGCCGCGGCCGGTGCGAGCCTGCGCAGCGGGCTGCGGTCGGCCGACACCGACTCGCTGGCCAAGGGTTTCGACGGGCTGGCCGGCGTGCTGCACGACCTGCCCGGCCACGACAGGATGGTCGACCGGGCGCTGACCGCGTTCCTCGCCGGGCTGCCCACCCACGATGCCTGCCACACCGCGGCCATCACCGACTGGCTGCGTGCCCGGACACCCGACCACACGCTGCTCGACCGCGCCCGGAAGGTGGTACCGCGCACCGCGCCGGCCGCACTGCTCGGCTGCGGCGACAGCCTGATGTCCGACGGCAAGTGGGCGCCGGCGAAGAAGCGGTACCGGCAGTTGCTCACCCAGTACCCGGACGATCCGCGGGACGGGAGGGCCCGCACCGGGGTCACCAGGGCGGACAAGAAGATCGAGCTGGACCACATCGACTCGCTGCTGTCCGGCCCGATGGAAGGCGGCTGGCCGCAGTACTGCCGGGCGCCGGAGAAGTACCCGGACGCCACGCATTACCGCAAGGGCACCAACCGCGCGATGTTCTTCGGCGGCGACGATTACACCGGCAAGCTACCGTCGTCCTGGCGGACCGACGACACCACCAAGGCGGCGCTGATCGCCTGCGTCGGCGACGAGAAGCGCGGCAGCGCGACCCGCACCTGCCCATACCAGAGCAATGCGCATCCCGGCTCGCCGATCGACGTGACGTTCTACAAGATCGCGCTGCCGGTGCAGGTGTACGAGCTGCGCACCGGCCGCAAGGTCGCCGACCGGACGATCCAGATCGGCGGCTCCAGTTGCCCGCAGGTGCTCGACTACACCACCACGGAGCCCTACTACAACTCCGATCCGTCCACCAAGCAGTCGGTCGACCCCTCCACCGGCGACATCCGCGCCGCGTTCCGGTCCCTCGTCGTCCACTGAGGACAGCGCAGCGTCAGCGGCCGCCACCGTGCCGGACGGCCGCGGCGATCGCGCGGATCCGGTCCGGTCCGATCCCGGTACGCTGCTCGACGGCGAGCGGGTGGTCGGTGGGTTCCAGTTCGACGAACGGGCGCTCACCGACCGGCCGGGTGTGCACGTTCGTCGCCAGGTTGGTGGTGCCGGGCGAGTAGACCGCCAGCTCGGTGCTCAACCAGCCGAAGTACGGCCGCTCCCGCTCCCGCCCCGGCTCTTCCCACCGGTCGACGGCGCGGGAGTAGCTGTCCCGGCTCAGCGACACCCACACGCCCCAGCAGAACACCTCGTCGCTGCCGACGACCGGGATCTCGATCAGGCCCTTGATGAAGAAGTGCTGGTCTCGCACGACGCACAGGTCGTCCGAGAGCATGCTGTCGGCCCGGCTCTCGAGGCTCGCATCCCAGACATCCGGCGCGGCGGTGCCGTAGCTCGTGGGTAGTTCCGCGTGCTGGACGCCGCAGCGGGAGCAGAGGTAACCGAGCTCGCTCGTCATCCGTAGCAGCCTAACGAGTTTCGCTTCCGGCGCCCCGCGGTGGGGCTCGCTGGCCACGGTGACGTGTCCGGCGGGCGCCCGGTGCGTGATGCGTTCGGACACCGGCCGGGTACCGATCGCCCGGCGGCTCTGCCCTGAGCGAAGACGAGTGCCGGTACCGGCATCGGCGGATACGGTGGGGCGCATGGAGATCGTCGAGCTGCGTCCGGACCTGCGGATGGTGGTCGGCGCTCCCGGGCAGGCCTACCTGTTGCGTCACTCCGGTGGGGTGTTGCTGGTCGACACCGGCCGAATGGGCACCGGCGACGCGATCGCCGGGGCGCTGCGGGAGTGGGGTCTGGGCCGTGATGCCGTCACCCATCTCGTGCTGACGCACTGGCACGCCGACCATGCCGGGTCCGCCGCGGAGATCGCCGGCTGGCCGAACGTCCGGGTGTTCGCGCACCGCGCCGACGCCCCGGTCGTCCGCGGCGAGCGGGCCGGCGCGGAGGCGATGCTCACCCCCGCCGAGCGCACGCTGCACGCACAGGTGTCCGATGGCCTGCCGGACGCGCCGCCCGCGCGGGTGGACCACGAACTCGACGACGCACAGACCCTCGCCGACCTCGGCGCACACGTCGTCGCCACGCCGGGCCACACGCCCGGCAGCATCGCGCTGCACCTGCCGGCGGCCGGTGTGCTGTTCACCGGGGACATCGCCGCCGAGCACGACGGGGCCGTGCTGCTCGGCCCGTTCAACTGCGACCGGGAGCTGGCCAAGCGCTCGTTCCGGCGGCTGGGCGAGCTTGCCGCCGACGTGGTCTGCTTCGGCCACGGCCGACCGCTGCTCGGCGCGGCGACCAGTGCGCTGCGGCTGGCCGCCACCGCACGAACCGTGCCCGACCCGCTCGGCTGACCAGCATCACGACCCCACCTCGCCTGCGGTCCGGCCGATGCCATGGCACCGGCCGGGATCCGGCGAGCACCCGGTCTCTTGGTGTCACGCACCCGCCGGGCATGGTCGATCGATCCGGTGTCCCGGGGCCTGCCGGCCCGACGGGTTCCGGCACCCGGTTCGGCGGTCAGGTGGCCGGCAGCGGGACCCGAACGGTGTCGAGGTGGGATTGGAAGGTGAGGTTCGCCGACCAGCCGTCGACCTGCGGCGGGTCGGCGCCGAGCCAGACCGGTTCGTCGGCGGGATAGGCGGCGAGCTGGTCGGCGACACCGGCGCGGGAGACCACCACGCAGGCGTGCCGGTGCCGGGAGGCCAGCACGCACAACCGGCCGGCCTCCAGGTGGAACGCCGACGCATCGCGCCGACCGGACAGCGGATGCCAGGCCACGACCAGCTCGTACTGCCGTCCCTGCAGGCGGTTCGCGGTGTCGACGGTGACCGTGCCGGGGGCGATGCCGCGCTCGGCGAGCGCTGCGGTGACGAACGCGCGCTGGTCGCGGTGGGTCACCCCGACGGCGAGCTGCTCGGCGGTCAGCGTGCCGGAGCCCGACTCGTCCACTGTGGACACCTCGGTGCCGAGCAGCCGGGTCACCAGGGTCGCGATGGCGGCGACGGCGGCCGGGTCGGTGCGCGGCAGGTACGCCTCGGGCAGCTCCAGCAGGCCCCAGCCGGTGTCGGCCGCCGTCGCCAGCACCTCCCCGTACGCGTCGGTGCCCGGTGCCGCGATCCGCAACGAGCGCTGCCCGGGCTCGGTACCGGCGCGAAACGCCCTGGTGTAGAAGGAATCCGAGACCAGCGAAGCGGCGCTGGGCGGCAGCCGCCAGGACACCGGCAGCGGCACCACCGGGGTGTCCGGATGGTTGCGCAGGATGGTGCCGGCCGCGGTGTCCAGCGGCCACGTCGCGTACGAGCGGAGCACGTGCTCGTCGGCGACCGTGAACGGTGACAACTGGCCCGGATCGCCGACCAGCAGCAACCGGTCGAACAGCTCGGCCACCCGCACCAGCGCGGCCGACGACATCTGGTACGCCTCGTCGACGATGCCCAGACCGAAGTGCTGGTCGGCCGCGTCGACGAACGCCCACTTCGCCGCGGTGGCCACCAGCACGGCGCAACCGCTCAGCTCGGCCGCCTTCGTCGCGTACGCCACCGGCGCCGCGCCGGCGTCCGCCGTCGGGGGGACGTAGCCGCCGGCGTGCAGCCGGCCGACCCGGGCCGGCGCGACCGCGGCGGCGATCGCCGCGGCCAGGTCGTCGGCCTGGTCGTTGGTCTGGGTGATGACCGGCACCTGGACGCCGGTGTCGACCAGCCGGGCGGTCAGCTGCCGCACCAGCGTCGACTTCCCGGCGCCCGGCGGCGAGTCGACGACCACGGTGCGCGCGCCGCCGGTCAGGTAGGACCAGGTGCGTTCGGCGGCCGCAGCGTGCGCGGCGCCCGGCGATTCGGTGCGCAGCCCGGTCATCGCCCGCCCTCCCGGCGATCGTCGAGGCCGTCCCGATCCGGGGCCGAACCGAGCGGTTCCGGGCCAGCGACCGCCTCCGGGCCGGCGACCGGCTCGGGGCCAGCGACGGGTTTCGGGCCGACGGCCGGCTCGGGGCCAGCGACCGGCTCGGGACCGGGGACGGGTTCCGGGCCGGCGACCGGCTCGGGGCCGACGGCCGGTCCGTCGCCGTCGTCGGTCTCGCGGGCCCGGTGCGTCCAGGGCAGGTCGTCGGGCAGGGTGTCGCCGAAGACCGGTTGCGGACCGAACGGGGCGAGGGTCACGTCGGCGCCGACCGCCGGCAGCGCCGCATCCGCCTGCTGCGGGGTGCGTCCCATCCCCTTGACCACGATGCAGTCGATGGCGCCGTCCGCGCCGATCCGGCCCGTCCGCACCTGGACGCCGGGGCGGTCGACCAACCACAGCTCGGTACCGGCCGGGCGGTCGAACGCGAGGTGCGGCCGGATCCGCAGCAGCGGGCGCAGCACCTTGCTGCCGCGGGCGTTGAGCTCGCGGCGTTCGTGGTCGCGGGCCACGAGCTGCCCGGACAGCGCCTCGCCGGACGCGACGTAGCCGGCGAGCACCAGCGGATCGTCCAGCGCCATCTGGCGTTCCAGCGCCGCGGTACGCGACTCCAGCTCGCCGAGGAACCGGAACGCGCGCAGCTGGTCGAGTCGGGCGCTGAAGTGCGCGGTACCGGCGGCGACCCGGTCGAGGTGGTGGGTCCAGGCGCGGCGGTCGGAATCCCAGCGCGGTTCGGCGTGCGCGGCCGGCGGCAGGGCCGCGACCAGCTCCCGGACCCGCCAGGTGGCTCGCCAGGCCGGGTCGAGCGCCTCGTCCAGCAGGGCGGTGAGGGTGGCCTCGTCGCCGTCGGCGTGGTACCGCTCGATCACCGGGGCCAGCCGTGTCGCGTCGAAGTGCGGGTCGGGCACCGGCCCGGCCGGCGGCAGCGACTCGGCCGCCAGCGCCGCCGAGACCCCGTCGGGCCGCTGTTCGCCGGCGGCCGCATCGGGCTCGCGACCAGCCGGTACCGCGGCGGCCGGGGCGGTGTGGTGCTGCGGGTCGACCCAGGCGAGGGCGGCGTGCAGGTTGGCGTCCTCGGCCGGCAGCTGCCCGGTGACCCAGTGGGTGGTCAGCAGGTCGCCGGCGGCGAGCACCAGCGCGGAGCCGGGCAGCACCCGCCGGGTGGCGAAGAAGCTCAGGTCCCCGCCGACGGCCGGCAGTACCGGATCGACCGGGTGCTCGCCGTCGGTGCGCAGGTAGCGCAGCGAGCGGCCGAGGGTGTCGCACAGCCAGCCGGCGGTCGTCGCGTTGGGCACCAACAGCTGTGGGGCACGCCGGCAGATCTGCTCGGTGTCGGTCGCCACGCCGCGGCGGTCCAGCACCGGCACTTCGTCGCGGTCGGCGAACCCGGCGAGGTGGTCGCGCAGGTCGGCGCCGAAGGTGGCGAGCGCGGCGAAGCGCAGCGTGCGGTCGCGCGGTTCGGGCACCACGACGGTGCGCCACCGGCCGGGCGCCGTCCCGTACCGCAGGGCGAGCGGCGCGGCGGGCTCCCCCGCCAGGTGGTATCCGACGATCACCAGCGGTTCGCCGGCCAGGTAGGGGTGGCAGCGGGCGGCGGCCGGCACCGCGCGCCGCTGCCGGCGGGCGAGCAGCCGCCGGTAGGTGGCGAGGTCGCTCATCGCGGCACCGCCGCCGGCCGGTCGGGCGGGGCGCTGTTCGGTCGGCGGGCGAGGGGCCGGGTCGCGGTCATCGGGCGGCGGCCAGTTCGAGGGCGCGGGCGGCGCGGGACAGCCCGTCGGCGAGCGCGGTCTCGGCGGCGCCGGCCGGGGCGCGGCTGCCGTCGGCGAGCGCGAGCGCGGCGTCGACGGTGGGCACCGAGGCGCAGGCGTTGCCCACCGCGGTACCGAGCCGGCCGATGGCCTGGGCAGTCTCCTGCTCGCCACGGCAGAAGGTGAACAGGTCACAACGCAGGCAGCCGTCGCCGAACCGGTGCGGCAGCGCGGTGACCGCGGCGGCGGTTCGGGCCGGTGCGTCGCCGGCAACCGGGTCGGGCAGCGCGGGGGCGTCGGTGAGCAGCTCCGCGAGCCGGGCGCTGTCACCGGCGGTACGCACCAGCGCGGTGAGCCGGGCCAGCTGCGGGGTGACGGTCAGCGGCGCGGCGACCGGTCGCAGCGACGCGTTCTCCGGCAGCACCAGCAGGGCGCGCCCGGACACCTCGCTGAGTGCGCGCAGCGCCAGCACGCTCGCGGCGATCTCCCGGGCGGCGGCCGCCACCTGCGCCGGATCTGCCACGCCGTCCTGGCGCGGGAAGGTGCGCAGAGCAACGACGTGCCGCGGTCGCGAGCCGGTGACCAGCAGGGCGTCCAGCGTCAGCCACTGCTCGCGGTCGCCCAGCCGCAGCGGCAGCACCGGATCGCGCAGCAGTAGCAGAGTGTGCTCGGGTTGCTCGGCGAGCAGCCGCCGGGTGGCCGCGGCCCGCTCGGCGACCTCCGCGCCGGGCACCTGGTGCACCCGGCCGCGGTCGATCGGCAGGTCGAGTCCGTCACGGACCAGCGGCAGCAGCACCGCCAGCTCGTCGTCGGTGCACACCGCGTCGAACCGGCGCCGCCGCGCGTGCACGAACGGGCTCAGCCGCGGCGGCGGGCAACCCAGCAGGCCGGCCACCTCGGGCAGCGGCAGTTCGGCGGCGTCGAGCACCTCGCGCCGGGCACACCCGGGCACCTCCAGCAGCCCGGCGACCCGCCGCGCGGTCAGCTCCGCCCGCCCGAAGCCGCCGCGCCACGCCGCCAACGCCGGTGAACTCACGATCCCCCCTCACGCATGACCCACGACGCTACCGCGCACCCCCGACAGCCCCGTTCGCACGTGCCGGGCCGGCCACGCGAGCCGGCGCGGCCACGCGAGCCGGCCCGGCCACGCGAGCCAGGTCGGCGCCGAGCCCGGCCACCCGTCCCGGCAGGTACGCGGGGCCCGATGGATCCGGCGAGTTGCCGGCAGCTGCCGTCCGGGTGGTCGCCTCAGGCCCGGGCGAAGACCCGGTCGGCGGTGCGGTGCGCGATGGCGGTGCGCTGGTCGTCGGTCAGCGGCGCGGTACGCAGGAACGACAGCGCGGCCCGCGGGTCCTCGTACGGCGTGTCGATGGCGAACATGATGCGGTCGGCGCCGACGGTACGCAGTGCGAGGGTGAGGACGTCCGGGTCGTCGATGCCGCTGGTGGTGATGACGAAGTTGCGCCGGAAGTACTCGCTCGGGGTCAGCGACAGGTGCGGCATCGGCGTCGCGGCACCCGCGGTGCGCGCCGCGAATGCGTGCCGGTTGTCGATGCGGCGCAGCCAGTACGGGATGCCTTCGCCGAGGTGGCCCAGCACGATGGTCAGCTCCGGGTACCGGTCGAGGGTGCCGCTGAGGATGAGCCGCATCGCGTGCAGGCCGGCCTCGGCCTGGTAGCCCCAGATCGCGCCGGGCAGTCCGTGGTCGCGGTAGGCGTCGAGCATGCTCGGCGCGCGCGGGTGCAGGTAGATCGGCGCCCGGTGCTCCTCGGCCGCGGCCAGCAGCGGCGCGAACCGCGGATCGTCGAGGTAGTGCCCTCCGGTGTGCGAGTTGATCATGATGCCGAGCAGCCCCAGCGCTCCCATCGCCCGTTCGATCTCGGCGGCCGCGGCGGCCGGGTCCTGCGGCGCGACGGTGGCGAGCGCACCGAACCGGCCGGGATGTTGGCCCACGATGGCGGCCAGTTCGTCGTTGAGGTCCCGGGCCAGCGGTACCGCGTCGGCTGCCGGGTACGGCTGCACGCCGGGCGGGTTGATGCTCAGTACCGCCATGTCCTGGCCGAGGGCGTCCATCGTCTGCAGCCGGGCGTCGAGGTCGACGAGCGAGCTGCGTAGCGCGGGGTCACGCTCCACCGCCCGCATCAGCGTCATCTCCGTCTCGTCTCCCGGCACCACCGCCAGGCCGTGCGCGATCCGGAGGAACCGCTCGGAGGCGACGTGTTCCTCGACGGCGACGACCCTCATGCCCGACGCCCGCCGTCGACCGACAGCGCGACCCCGGTCACGAACGACGCGGCGTCCGAGCACAGCCAGACCGCCGCGGCGGCGGCCTCGGCCGGGGTGGCGAGCCGGCCGAGCGGGGTGCTCGCCTCCAGTTGGGCGACCATGCCGGTACCGCCGGCCACCTGCTCGAAGCCGGGCGTGCGGGTCGGGCCGGGACACACCGCGTTGACCCGGATGTGCCCGTCGGCGTAGTCGACGGCGGCGGCCCTGGTCAGCCCGACGATGCCGTGCTTGGCGGCGACGTAGGCGGGCGCGTGCGGGATCGCGGACAGGCCGCCGTTGGAGGCCACGTTGACGATCGCGCCGCCGCCGTGTTGCCGCAGCTCGGGCAGCTGGTACTTCAGGCACAGGTAGGTGCCGACCAGGTTGACCTGGACCACCCGTTCGAACTCGGCGCGCGTCATCTCGTCGAGTTGCCGGTGGTGCGAGGCCAGGCCGGCGTTGTTGACGGCGAAGTCGAGGGGGCCGAGGGTGTCGACCGTGCGCCGCACCGCCGCGCGGACCGAATCCTCGTCGGCGATGTCGACGGGCACCGCGCTTGCCGTGCCGCCGGCGCTGGTGATCATGTCGGTGGTCTCGGCCGCGGTGTCCTGGTCGAGGTCGAGCACGGCGACGGCGGCGCCCTGCCGGGCGAACTCGATCGCCGCGGCCCGGCCGATGCCGCTGCCGGCGCCGGTGACCAGGCCGACCCGGCCGGCGAAGGCGCGGCCGGGCGCGGCCGGTGCGTCGCGGCCGGTCATGCCAGCGGCTCGTGGTTGGCCCAGGCGACCTGGTACGGGTGGCGCGCCTGCCAGCGGTCGATGAGCTCGTGCAGGCCCGGTGCGCGGAACGCCGCGGCCAGCGCGTCGCGGTCGACGACGGTGACCTGGACGATGGCGGTGGCGATCAGCGCCGGGATGGCCTCCTCGCCCGGTACCGGCAGGTGCCGCCGGGTCACGACCGACCGGACGAGGCCGGTGTCGATCATGGCCTTTTCGATGTCTGCGAGGTACTGATCGAGGTCGGCGTCGGGCAGTGGTTGATCGAACGAGACGATCATCGTGTGGTTGACCATGCCTCGATTCTGGCCATGATCAGCGGCACGTGTCCAAGACGGATCCGGTCTTCGGCGATAACCTGCAGGCATGATTGAGCTGGAGACGCGCGAGCTGGAGTACTTCCTGGCCGTCGCCGACGAGCTGCATTTCGGCCGCGCCGCGGTACGGCTGTCGATCGCTCAGCCGGCGCTGTCGAAGGCGATCCGGCGCATCGAGAGCCGGCTCGGCGTCGCGCTGTTCGTCCGGTCCAGCCGGCGCGTCGAGCTCACCGCGGCCGGCACCGCGCTGCAGGAGTACGGGCGGCATGCGGTCAACGCGGTCGCCGCCGCGGTGCGCAACGCCCGGCGCGCCGGCGACCGGCAGGCCCCGCTGCGGCTGGTACTCAAGCCCGGCGGCGACGCGGGGCTGCTGTCCGGGCTGCTCGCCGCCTACTCCCACCAGCCCGACGCCCGCCGGGTCGACATCCTGTTCAGCGGCCCGGCCGACCGCAGCGACTTCCTGCGCGACGGCCGGGCCGATGTCGGCCTGCTCTACGTGCCGTTCGACGACCTGGACGGCCTGGCGCACGTGACGCTGCTGACCGAGGAACGCGTCGCGATCGTCGCCGCCGGGCATCGGCTCGCCGAGCGCACCTCGGTACGGATGGCCGACCTGGCCGACGAGACGCGGCCGAGCTGGCAGGGCGTCCCGGGCGGCGACGGTACCGGCCCGCAGGTCGCCGACGTGTTGCAGCTGGCGCAGCTGATCCGGGTGAACCGGATGGTCGGGGTGCTGCCCCGCTCGCTGATCGAGCCGGTGCCGCCCGGGCTGGTGTGCGTTCCGGTGACCGACGCTCCGCCGAGCAGCCTCGCCCTCGCCTGGAACGACCACGACCACCGCCGCCCGGTCGCCTCCTTCGTCGCCGCCGCCCGCGGTCTGCCCGGCGCAGCCCTCCGCGACGCCGAAGCCACCTCCGCCGGATAGGACACACCGCCGCGCCCGGTTCCGTCCGTCCCCACCGTCCACCGTGGACGCGGAACCAGGAACCGGGCGCGCTTTCCGACGGGCGGGCCGGCACCCCGGTGCGGGGTGCCGGCCCGCGCGATCAGCGGCTGCGGGCGGTGATGTTGCCGTACGAGGTGGTGGCGTGGATGGTCAGCGCGATGGTGCCGTCGTTGCGCAGCGCCTCGTGGATCACGCCGTAGCGGGTGCCGCCCTTGAACTCGGCGGACACGCCCGGCGCGGCGGTCACCGACAGGTCTCCGGCGTCGGTGCGCACGATCACCGTGCCGCGGACCGCCTCGTCGATCCGGATGTCGCCCTTGCTGGTGCTGATCTCGGCGGCCCCGTTGAGCCGGCCGACGACCACGTCACCGGCGAGTGTGGACAGGTGCGCGCTGTCCGCCTCGTCGATCTTGATCGGGCCGTGCTTGCTGTCGTAGACGATGTCGCCGAGCCGGCCGACGCCGCGGAACTCCGCGCTGGCGGTCTTGGCCTCGATCCGCGAACCGGTGGGCAGTTGCACCGTGACCTCGATCGACCCGGACGGCCCGAAGTACTGGTTGCGGGTGGGCGCCTCGATCCGCAGCGTGCCGTCGCGGTACTCGATCGTGGTCTCCTCGGCCAGCGCCACGTCGCGCTTCTTCGTGGCGTTGGCGGGACGGACCTCCACGGTGGTGTCGGCGCGGTCGGCGGCGATGAACTGCACGCGCCCGGCCGGGATGTCCAGCGTCGCGGTGATCGGTGCGGTGGTGTCGAACTTCTGCATCGTGTGCTCCCGTGAATCGGTGTCGCCCTCTGTTTTCCAACACCAGAAACGCTACGTTGCCTTTCCATATTTGGCAACATGCCTGTTGCGTTGGTTGAGCATTCATGCAGGTGAACGCCGCATAATCGTTGCAACAGATGAGGATCTAACGCAACATCTGGTCACCTCCGTGTTGCAATGAATGAGGAGTGAACGCTATGCTCGCGGGCACCAGCAGACGAGGAGGCGGCGGTGCCCGGAGGCAGGCTCACCCAACAGGAACGCCAACAGATCGCACTGGGGCTCGGCGACGGCCTCGCCTACGCGGAGATCGCCCGCCGGCTCGACCGGCCGACCTCGACGATCACCCGGGAGGTGCTGCGCAACGGCGGCCCCACCGGCTACCGCGCCGACCTCGCCCACCGCGCCACCGAACGCCGGGCACACCGGCGCCGTCCGGCCGCGCCCCGCAGCGTCCAGACCGTCCGGCCGGTCGACGGCCGGGACCCCGAGGCGATCCGCGAGTACGAGGAGGCGTTCACCACCCTGCTCATGCAGCAGGGCCTGCCGAAGATGACCGCGCGGGTGCTGACCTGCCTGTTCACCACCGAAGCGGGCAGCCTCACCGCCGCCGAACTCGCCCGGCACCTGCAGATCAGCGCGGCGTCGGTGTCCAAGGCGGTGTCGTTCCTGGAGAGCCAGAAGCTGGTGCGCCGGGAACGCGACGAGCGCCGGCGGGAACACTACGTCGTCGACAACGACGTCTGGTACCAGTCGATGATCGCCAGTGCCCGCTCGCACGCCGAGTTCGCCGAGACCGCCCGCCGCGGCGTCGACGTCCTCGGCGGCGCCGCGGCGGTCCGGTTGGAGAACATCGCCCGGTTCATGGACTTCGTCGGTGAGAACATCACCCGGGCCGCCAACCAGGCTCGCGAGGTGCTCACCACCGAAGACCCCGGACGCCACGGCTGACCGGAGCGCATCGCCGACCTGCCCGAACCCGGCGTCGGCGGGAACCCGGGCTACCGCGGTCCGCGCCCGGCGCCGCCGGTACCGGAGACCGAGCGACGACACGGCGCGGCGATCAGCAACGCGACCAGCACCAGCAGCCCGCTTGTCCACAGTGGACCGAGCTCGCCCAGCCGGGTGGTGAGAGCGATCGCGGCGACCAGCGGCCCGACGGCGGCGCCGAGGTTGAGCGCTGCGGTGGCGTACCCGCCGGCCATCGTGGCCGCACCGGTCGCCTCGTACAGCACCCGCGCGATCAGCGTGCTGCCCAGCGCGAACGACAGCATCGCCTGGGCGAACACCAGGACCGGCAGGGCGACCGGCTCCCACGCCAGCAGCGCCAGCGCCGGCCAGCCGACCAGCAGCAGCGGGCCGGCGATCGCGACCACCAGGCCGGGACGGGCGTCGGAGAGCCGACCCGCCACCGTGATGCCGGCGAACGACCCGGCGCCGAACAGCACCAGTACGACCGGGACCCACAACCGATCCAGGCCCGCGGTACCGGTCACGACCGGGGCGAGGAAGGTGAAACTGGCGAAGGTCGCGGCGTTGACCAGCGCTCCGAGCAGCATCACCAGCAACAGTCGCCGCCGCCTGAGCACGCCCAGCTCCGTACGCAACGACGGCCCGGCCGACTCCGCGGCACGCGGCCTCGGCGACCTGGGGATCCCGTGCAGGACACCGGCGACCGCCGGCAGGCACACCGCGGCCACCGCCCAGAACGTGGCGCGCCAACCGAAGGCCGCACCGAGCAGCGAGCCAGCCGGGACACCGGCGATCGTGGCCATCGTGGTACCGGACAGCAGGACGCCGAGCGCGCGTCCCTTCCGGTCCGGCGGTACCAGGGTCGCGGCGGTGGTCAGTGCGACCGCGAGAAACCCCGCGTTCGCCAGCGCGGCCACCACGCGGGTACCGAACAGGACCGGAAAGCTGGGCACCGTCGCGCCGACGACGTGCGCCGCCGCGAACACCAGCAGGAACCCGGCCAGGCTGGAACGCCGCGGCCAGGACCGGGCGAGCCCGGCCACCAGCGGCGCGCCGACGACCATGCCGACCGCGAACGCCGAGCCGAGCGTGCCGGCCGTACCGACAGGTACGCCCAGATCGGCGGCGATGGCCGGCAGCAGGCCGGCGAGCATGAACTCCGAGGTACCCATGGCGAAGACCGCCAGGGCAAGCAGGTAGAGCGGAAGAGGCATCGAACGGCTCCGGGATGAGGAGAGGCAACCGACGGCATCTCGTCACCAGGGCCAGCGCCCGAGCCCACCGGCGCATGCAGCGACCCGGTGGTACCGGTGGATCAGCGGCTCAGGGGGCTGACGGGTGGTGACCGAAAGCCCCCACCTCATCCGACTCCGGACTCACCATGCGCCGGACGCTACCGGCCCCGGCCCGCCACCGCACCCACTTTGTTCGCCCGCCCCGCACCGGCCGGCCGCTGCGGGGCAAGCGCCGACCACAGCACGGCGGATCGCGCCGTGCCGAACCGGGCCGAATCGTCGGGTGGATACCGGCCGACGGCATGGGGCTGCTTCTCCTGCTGCCTGTCCGAACGCTGTTGCTTGGCGAAGGCGCCGGCGACCGCGATGGCCGCGACGATGACCGCGACCGCCACGGCACCGGCGATGGCCGCCGGCCAGATGCGACGACGGTCCCGCCAGGTACGAGACGAGCCGTGCAGCAGCGCCGCCCGCAGTTGCCGGCGCCGCAGCACGTCCGCCTCGATCGCGGAGCGCTCCGAGTCGGGTCGCACCGGCGGTGCCGGACGCACCGGATCAGGTGCCGTCATGATGCCCTCGGTGTCGTGTCCACCGCGCCGCGGGCGGGTGGGGTCGTGATCGACGCGGCGATCGTCAGGTAGGCCTCGCGGGTGGCAGGCCGTACCGCGTCGAGATCGATCCGCTCGCCCCGGGCTAGCCGCCGGTCGTACGGAACGGGCAACAGGGCGGCGGGCCGGGCGTCGAGCTTTCGGCGCAACGCCCGCGCGGTCTGCCGGTACGAGCGGGCCGTCAGGCACACGATCGCGATGACGAGCCGCTCGAGATTCATCGGGTGCGTCTGGTAGATGCGGCCGAGAGCGAGCCTGGTCGCGTCGACCGCATCCGGCGTGGCCGACGTGACCAGCACGACCTGATCCGCCCGACCCACCGCGGCCTGCGTGGCGTCGCTGGCGTCGTTGCCGCCGTCCAGGATGGTGAACGGATACCCGTCGCGGAGGTCCCCCAACAGGTTCATCAACTCGCCGCGGCTCACCGGGGCGTGCCACGCGGCACCGTCCACAAGGTACAGCCGGGAGGTGGCCGGCAGCGGCGTGCCCAGCGGCTGGCCGTCGCCCCCGGCCAGGTCGGCGACCGACGGCGCCGGGCGGCCGGCCAGGCGCCGGCCGAGCGATTCGGTACCGGTCCGGACGTCGACCAGCACGGTGCGATCACCGCGGATCGCGGCGAGGGTCAGCGCCACGCCAGCGGCCGTGGCGGTCACCCCGACCCCGCCCTTGCTGGAGACGAACGCCACCATCCGGGGCTGCCGCTGCCGGGCCTGCAGGCCGGCCAGCAGCCGACGCTCGCGTTGCACCGCCGCCGCGCCATCAAGGGTGACCAGTCCGAAGCTGGCTGCGCGGACGGCACGCCGCCACGCGGCGGGCACCGCGACGCCCGGCCCCGGTGCCGCGGCGATCTCGCGGGCCGCACGGTACGTGCCGTCCGGGACGGCGAGTGCGGCCGGATTCAGCGGTCGGCTCAGCATCGTGCCGTACGCAGGCGGCGGTTCGCGCGGCGGAGGGGTCGGACTGATCGACCTCGCCGCCGGCGAGGGTTCCGGCGGCCACGGCGGGCCGTGCCGCCCGGGTAAACCACCGAGCATCGGCCGCGCCGCGACCTGGCTCGTTGCCGGCCGCGATGCGCCCGCCGGGACCGCGGCGGGCGGTGCCGCGGCAGGGCTCGTCCCCGGCACCGGAAGCGAAGCCACGCCGCGAATCCGGCCCGTCGGAGCCTCGCCGTACCGCGGTGCGGCGAGGCCGACGGCGGTGGGATCGATACCCATCCGAGCCAACTCCCCCGCGGCGTCCTGGGCTTGCCGGCGCTGCGCCACCTCGACCTCGCGGCGCCCGTCGTCGTCCTCGGTCATCGAAATCTCCCTGTCGGTCAGCCGATACCGGCGATCGTGGCCACCCGGTCGAACACACCGGCCGCTGCCGCGGTCACCAGCACCAGGCAGCCGATGGTGGGGATCTCGGCCCAGTTCAGCAGTTGCCGGACCCGGGTCCGGGTGATCTCGGACAGCGGGATCGCGGTGACCGCGGCGACGAGCACGCCGGCCACCGCCACCATCGCGACCAGCCACCGAGCCGCATCGGGCTCCCCCAGCGCCCACTCGACCAGCAGGCAGACCAATGCGGCCAGGCCCGCCGTGCGTAGGGCGATCACGTGTCGCAACTGCGAGAACAGCCGGGAACGCAGCAGCATCGCGACGCCGAGGCCGAGTGCGAGCCACCGATCCCAACCACCGCCGGAGCGAGACAGTACGGCGGCCGAGGCCACCGCCACCATCGCCAGTCCGGCCAGGCCGCCGGTGATCAGCGCCGAGCTGCGTTCGACGAGCCGGCCGAGTTGGTCGTGATCGACCAGTTCGGCGTGGCGGATCCGGTAGTCCGCGACGGCCAGCCCGCCGACTGCGAGCGACAGCCGCGGCACCACCCCGATGGCGAGCGGAACCAGCAGGCTGGCCAGCCGTACGGCCGTGATCGGATCGGCCGACCAACCGGCGGTGACGCCGACACCGACCCCGGCCAGGAAGAGCGGTACCGCAGCGCCGACGTGACCGGTGGCGCGCGAGGTCAGGACCCGCGCGATCGCCACCGACACCGCGAGTCCGACTGCAGCGCCGGCATACCGGGCGGCGGGCGGCCAGTGCGGCCACCCCGCGGCGAGCCAGCCGGCCGCGGCGCCCCACGAGGCCGCCGCCGCCAGCAACGCCTCGGGCAGCAGCCGGTACCGGCGGCGTGCGGCGAACCAGCCGGCAACGGCCAGGATCGCCGCCGCGAGGGCCGCACCGGCCAGGCTGCCGAGCTGCCGGGTCGACCAGCTCGCCGGCAGCAACAGCATGGCGCACAACGACACCAACAGCGTCGCGAGCGCGCACCCGATGCTGGCCCGGGTCCCCCAGTGCGGACCGACCTCGTCGACCGCATCCTCGACCGCGTCCCGCGCGTCCGCCACGTAGGCCGGCCGCGTCTCGCTGGGCAGGTCGACCAGTTCCAGCAGGTCACCGTCCGCGACGCCGGCGTCGTCCAGGCTCTGGTCCAGCCTTAACGGTCGCCCGCCGGTCGGCAGCAACGACCAGGATGCCGGCTCTTTCGGTTGCTGCGCCGGCGCGCACAACCGAAGGACTTGCGGGATCAGCGTCGACATCGGCACTGTGGAAGGCAGGGCGAGGTCGACGCGCCTGGTGTCGCTGACCAAGGTGATGCGACTGTAGGCGGTGGACACGCTACTCTCCTTTGACAGAGCCGGATACGTTCGGTTCGGACGGTAAACGCGTTGTCCAGCACCGAGTCTTCGATGCTGGCAGCGGCACCCGCGCACGCGACATTCGAGCAGGCGAATCTCAGGCGGTGAGCAGAAGTGGCTGTGGCACTGGTGCGCAGACCGGCGCGGATCGCGCCGCCCCGCGTTCCGACCGAGCCGGTGACGATCAGCGACCCGCCGGGCCAGCACCGTCCGATGTCGACGGCGATGAGCATCTCGATGATCATCATGCCGGTGGTCAGCGGTGCCGGTTCGCTGCTGGTGACGCTGACCAACCGCGGCAAGCCGCTGTACGCGGTGGCCGGGCTGCTGTTCCTCGTCGCATCCGTTGCGGTGGGGGCGATCATGCTGATCAGCCAGCGCAGCGGTCCGCGCCGGGAGACCCGGGAGGCGCGGGAACGCTACCTCGACTACATCGAGCACGTTCGCACCGGTGCCCGGGCGACGATCGGCGTGCAGCGGCGAGCCGGCCGATGGTCGCATCCGGACACCGCCCGGCTGCTGGACATCGCCCGGCTCGACGCGCGCCGCTGGGAGCGGCGACGGACCGACGACGATTTCCTGCAGTTGCGGTTCGGTGTCGGCGACCAGCCGCTCGCCACCCCGCTGCGGATGGCCAGTGCCGAGACGCCGCTGGCGGCGGTCGATCCGGTCTGCCAACAGGTCGCGCACGACCTGCGCGGGCGATACTCCGTGCTGCACGATCAGCCGGTCTGGTTGGGGCTGCGCGAACTGGGCGTGCTGAGCGTGGTCGGTGACCGGGCGGGCGCCCGGGCGGTGGCCGGATCGCTGATCGCGCAGCTGCTGACCTTCCATTCGCCGGAGGACGTGCAGCTGGCCGTGGTGCGCGACGAACGCCATGCACCGCCATGGGACTGGGCCAAGTGGGCACCGCACTGCCAGGAGCCCGCGATCGCCGACGGCGCACTGGCCGGCCGCCTGGTGGCGGCCAGCGTACCGGCGCTGGCCGAGTTGCTCGATGCGGAGATCCAGAATCGGTTGGATGCCTTGCAGCGCAGGCGGGGGCAGCGTTCGACCAACCAGCGCCAGCTGGTCGTGGTCGTCGACGGCGAGCACCTGTCCAGCGTGTGGGGCCTGCACTCGCCGGACCCCACGGTGTCGCTGGCGGATCTCGGTGTTCATCTGGTGCTGCTGCTCGGGCATCGGCGGGAGGAGCCGGAAACCGTCGACGACCGGATCCTCGTCGGACCCGACGCTACCGCCGTACTGGAGTCGACCGGCCGCCGCGTCTCGGTCGACCGGCCTGAACCCGGCCTGTTGCCCGCGCTGGCACGGCTGCTCGCGCCGCTGCGGGCCGCCAGCGAGGACACCGCGGACGCGCTGAGCGACACGGTGGGTCTGCCGGAGATCCTCGGCGTCCCGGACGCCGGCACCCTCGATCCGGGCACGACCTGGCAGCCCCGCCCGCCGCGGGACTTCCTGCGGGTACCGATCGGTGTCGACGGTGAGCGCCGGCTCGTGATGCTGGACCTCAAGGAGTCGGCGCACGGCGGCATGGGCCCGCACGGGCTGATCGTCGGTGCCACCGGTTCCGGCAAGTCCGAGCTGCTGCGTACCCTGGTTTCCTCGCTGGCGATCAACCATTCGCCCGATCGGCTGGCGATGTTGCTGGTCGACTTCAAGGGCGGCGCCACCTTCGCCAGCATGGACCGGTTGCCGCATCTGGCCGGGATGATCACCAACCTGCAGGACGACCTGAGCCTCGTCGACCGGATGCGCGACGCGCTGTACGGCGAGATGCAGCGCCGGCAGGAGCTGCTCAAGCAGGCCGGCAACCTGCCCAACGCGGTCGCCTACCAGGCGCTGCGGGACCGTGGTGCGCCGCTGGAACCCCTGCCCGAGCTGCTCGTGATCATCGACGAGTTCAGCGAGCTGCTGACCGCGCGGCCCGACTTCGCCGAGATGTTCGTGGCCGTCGGCCGGATCGGCCGGTCGATCGGGGTGCACCTGCTGCTCGCCACCCAACGGCTGGAGATGGGCAAGATCCGCGGCCTGGAGTCGCACCTGTCCTACCGGATCGGGCTGCGCACCTTCTCCGATGCCGAGAGCCGAGAAGCCATCGGCGTCCCGGACGCGTACCAGCTGCCACCCGAGCCGGGCTCCGGCTACCTGAAGGTCGACACCACGGTGTTCACCCGGTTCAAGGCCGCGCTGGTCTCCGCGCCGTACCAGCCGCCGGCCCAGGCCATCACCCGGCCCGCACCGGTCGTGCCGTACGTGTCGACCAACGGTCTGGGCGCTTGGCTCTCGACCGACCGGTCGGCCGACCAGGGCACCGACGCCGCGGTCGGGGCGCCCAGCGAGCCGGACCGGCCGTCGGTCCTCGACGTGCTGGTCGACCGGATCGCCGGCGCGGGCACCTCGGTACGCTCGGTGTGGCTCGACCCGCTGCCGGCCGCCCTGCCGCTGGACCGGGTGCAGCAACCGACCGCCCGGGCCGCGGCCGGTACCGTCGCAGCAGCCCTCGGGCTCGTCGACGACCCGACCAGGCAGGCGCAGTTCCCGCTGGAGTGGGACTTCGGTGGCGCGAGCGGGAACCTGGTCGTCAACGGCGCCCCGCAGTCCGGCAAGAGCACGGTGCTGCGCACCCTGCTCTGCTCGCTGGCGCTGCGCTACGCGCCCGGTGACGTGGTCGCCTACTGCATCGACTTCGGCGGCGGCGGGCTGCAACCGCTCGCCGAGCTGCCGCACGTGGCGGGCGTGGCCACCCGCAGCGACCCGGAACGGCTGCGTCGCATCATCGGCGAGGTTTCCACCCTGGTCGACCGGCGTGAGGACCTGTTCCGCGAGCAGCACATCAGCTCCGCCAGCGACCTGCGCGCGGCCCGCGCCGACGGCCGGCTGCCGGCCGACACCCCCGGGGACGTCTTCCTGGTGATCGACGGCTGGGCGTCGTTCCGCGACGAGTACGAACTGCTGGAGGACGTGGTCGGCGACATCGCCGCCCGGGGCCTCAACTACGGCGTGCACGTCGTGCTGGCGGTCACCCAGAGCATGCAGCTCCGGATGCGGATGCAGTCGTCGTTCAGCGGCCACATCGACCTGCGCCTCAACGACGCCTTCGACACCCAGTTCGACCGCACCGTGATGCAACAGATCGACAAACAGACACCGGGACGTGCACTGATCGAGGGCAACCTGATCGTGCAGTTCGCGCTGCCACGCATCGACGGAGAGGCCACCGTCGACGGTCTGGCCGCGGCGCAGCGAGCGCTCGTTCGGGCCGTCACCGAACGCTGGCCGCGGGGCGTGGCCCGGGTGCACGTGCTGCCGACGCTGCTTCCCGCGGCGCAGCTGCCACCGGCATCGCCGGACGACATCGGCGTCCCGATCGGCGTCTCCGAACGCGATCTCGAACCGGTCGGCGTGGACCTGGAGAGCGGCGACCCGCACCTGCTCGTGTACGGCGACGGTGAGACCGGCAAGACCAATCTGCTTCGGGTGCTGATCGACGGGTACCTGGCCCGCCGCTCGCCCGCGCAGCTCGGCATCGTGCTGGTCGACTACCGGCGCACCCTGCTCGACGTGGTGCCGCCGGAGTACCTGCTGGCCTACTGCACCGCACAGCAGCAGACCACCCAGGTGGCCCAGGAGATCGCCGGTTCGCTGGCACAGCGCCTGCCCGGACCCGACGTCACCTCCGAACAGCTGCGCACCCGTAGCTGGTGGAAGGGCCTGGAGGTGCTGTACGTGGTGGACGACTACGACCTGGTGGCCACCGGTTCCGGCAACCCGCTGCTGCCGCTGGTCGACTACCTCCCGCAGGCCCGCGACCTCGGCTTCCACCTGGTCGTGGCCCGCCGCACCGGCGGCGCCTCCCGAGTGCTGTTCGAGCCGCTGCTGCAGTCGCTCAACGACCTGAGCACCCCGGGGCTGCTGTTCTCCGGAGACCGGATGGAAGGGCGGCTCGTCAACGGGGCGGCCTCGCAGCGACTGCCGCAGGGCCGGGCCCTGTATGCCAGCCGCAGCGGGGCCGTCACCCAGGTGCAGACCGCGTGGGCGGCGCCCGACCAGTGAGTCGCGCCCCGGCTGGCTCATCACGAACGCACTCCTTGGTGGAGGTACAGCCGCCGGCACGGCCAGGCTCCCCGTGGCCGCCTGGCCGTGCCGATGGACCGTGCCAGCTCAGCCGCCGGACGAAAGCATGTTGACCGCCCGCGTCGCGTACTGCAGGTGCGTGTCACCGACCTGCGTGGTGGTTCGCTGGAACTGGTGTGTGTTGTTGATGTACTCGTCGATCAGCTCGTCGGCCTTGCGCATGCAGGCCTGGTGCTCGTCGGTACCCATGCCGCCGTCCAGCGTGTTGAGCGCCTTGGAGACGTGCGACTTGAGCGTCGCCCGCAGCCCCTCGATGTTGCCCGCGTGCCCGCTCTGGTCGGCCGCGAGCTGGTCGATGGTGCCGAACTCGGCCCGGATCTGGTGTCCCACGGTGCTGCCCTTCCTCAGACGTTGATGTCGCGGGCGACCTGCGGCGCCAGCGACTCGTGTGCGGACACGGCCGGATGCTGGTCACTGTCGGCCTGCTCGTCCCCGGTCTGGATGTGCCGGTCGGCGTGCACCGCGCGGTAGGCCTGGTTGGCGATCCGGCTCGCCAGTTGGGTCAGGTTCGCCCGGCTCAGATCGGACACGCCGTAGAAGGTGTTGCCCGCCGAGCCCTTGAGCCCGTGCTTGGCGGCCTCCATCTTGCTGCCGAAGCTCTTCGCCTCGGAGTGCTGGTCCTCGGCGTTCCCCTCGTACCCCTGACCGGCATGAGCCAGCCCGCCGGCCTCGTTCAGGTTCACGTACCTTGCGCCCATCGGGCTGCTCCCTCCGCTGTGACCACGACGTTCGACGAATGCGCCCGAGCTGACCGGACAATGCGCGGGGCTCGCCGAACGCAGTCGTGGGTCCTCGCTTCCGATGCCACCATAAACCCAACCGACAATGGCCCCGAAGACCCAATCATGAAGCATCCGACCGGCAACCGCCAGAAGAGCATCTGCCCAGCTCAACTGCCATGTACGAGACTGTCTAATACTGTCTAAAACAGTGCGAGCACTTGCCACGAACAGCTCCGTCGGCTAACAGCTATAGCGGCGTGTGATGGTTTCATGAATTGATCACCAAATCGTGCCAGCCACCTACCCGACAAGGCGGCTCAAGCATTTCTCTTCTATTCTTCTAGCCAGCCGGGGCGCCACGGCGATGCGTTCCGGGTGAGGGAAGAAGGGGGTCCACGTGACGTTCGTCGACATCCACCCCGACGTGGTGTTCGGTGCCGGTCGGGCCACCGCAGCGACGTCGTCGGAGTGGGACGCCTGGGCCGGGCGAGCCGAGTCCCTGCTCCGCGACGTCGCCGGCGCCACCGGCGACCCGATCGTCGGCGGAGCCTTCGAGGACTACCTCTCGATGTGGAACCCGACCATGAAGGCCGCGGGTCGTCAGGCCACCGCGCTCGGGAACGGCGCTTCGAGGGCTGCCGGTTCGGTCGCTGAAGGCGACAGCGTGGGAGCCAGCCACCTTCGCCAGACCGGCGCCCGCTTGGACGGCCTGACCTCCCAACTGCGCCGCCCCATCAACGACTGACGTCGGAGCGAGGCGATGGAACCGTTCGAGAAGTTCAAGAACGCAGGCAACCTGGAAAACTACATGGAACCCATGGTCTCGAACGCGACCGACGCGTTGCGCAAGGGCGGGATCACCATCCGCCAGTACCGCCCGGTGGCCACGAACTGGAAGGGGTTCGGCAACCACGAGGCGGAGGGAGCGCCGGTCGCCATCAAGCAAACCGCGCGGACCACGCACACGATGATGGTGTGGGCTGCCGTGGTCACCCAGTACTGGGGCGTTCAACTACACAAGTTCAACGACCGGGTCGACGAGATCGTGTTGAACTTCAACAACTTCCGACCGCCCGCTCCGTCGACCCCCTCGCACGCCCTGGGACCCCAGCCGAGTCCAACCACCCATCCGACACCTCATTCCACGGGCGGTCCGGGCGCTCGCGCTCAGTCCGGAGAGAGCGCACCAGCTTCGTCGACGGTCGGCCCGGCGTACCGGGCCGCCCTCAACCATGCGGTGTCGCAGTGGCACAGTGCGTACAACGAGTTCGTCGTCGCCGGCCGCAACCTGGCGAAGAGAATGCTCAGCCAGGGGCCTACAAGAAGAAACGTCCAGCTCGCTATCGGCTCCGGCGCCATACCCGACCCGCTGGACGAGTGGTACGACCCGGTGAAGAACCTCTGGACTGGCGCCCGCAACTTCGTCGATCCGTTCCTCGGTGATCCGAGCCCCAGCAACTTCCTGGGGGTGTTCGGCTGGATGGGCGGTGCGCCCGGCCTCATGGCGACAGCCTGGTACATGCACACGTACGGAATCGACATCCCGGGTTTCGGCAAGACCGCACGCCCCGGATCGGACCCCGACGCCTTTGCTCGGTTCAAGAGCCTCTCGAAGTGGCTCGGTCCCGTGTCGGCCGGCGCGGCCGCCGCGACCGGCGCATGGACGCAGTGGTCGGACGACAGCAAGTACCAGCCCCACATGCCGTGGACCGAGAAGGCGATGCGCTCCATCGTGCGCGGCGGCGCCGATGCGGGCGCTGGCTTCGCTGGCGGCTTGGCCGGCGAGGCGGTGGGCGGGCCGGTCGCCGGGGCCGCGGTGGGCGGGGCCGCGACAAGCGTTACCGACAAGGTGATCGACCACTTCTTCGATCGTGGCCCGGAGTACCAGGGTGCGCCCAGCGAGCCGCATCCGACACCGACTCCGACCACTCCAAAGACGCCCAGCCCGGTAGGGCCCCCGTGACTGCGTCGGAGGCGGAAGAGCCGGGCGGGGTCACGGGGAACGGCCTGGTGGACTTTAGGCATCCACGTCTTCCGTTCCGGCTCGACCTGCCTGACGACTGGACGCTGCTGGTGGATCGGTGGCCCGGGATCGCCCTACTCGCCAGGGAACCAGCCGGGCACTGGCCCCGCACCAATCTCGTCGTGATCACGGACCGCATCCCGGTGAACATGGCCGAAAGCCGTTGGCACCAAGAGACCGAAGCGAGTTTGGGTGCACACCTGCAACGATTCCGGCTGCTGGACCGCGAGGTCGAAACGGTCGGCGAGGTGTCGACGCTGCGACGACTGGCCACCCACAGGCTGTGGGACAGCGAAGAACCACTGACGTTCGACCAGTGTGTGCTCGTGGCAGAGGGGGTTGCCTATACCCTCACCTTGACCGGCCACACCCTGCTGTATCCCGAGCTGTCCGGCTTGTTCGATCGGATCCGTGCGTCGTTCCGAGTCGGCCGATCGGAGCCCGAATGACGATCCGGTTCGATGCCGAGCTCGGGCGCGCTCTGCTGCCCGCAGATCAGCTGGATGCGCTGATCTCGGCGTCTGCGCGGGCGGACTGGCATGCGCCGGCGCTCACAGAGCTCCACCCGAGCGGGATGGTGACACCCGACGGGCCACACGATTCGATCGCGGCGGCGCTTCGTGTCGTCACGGAACCACTGTGCCGAGTGCGTTTCGTCGAACGGGGCTCCGAGTCGGTGAAGCCCACCTGCGTCGCGGAGGCGTGGCTGGGAATTCCCAGCACGGCGCTGAGGGTTCGTCGTGATGGTGAGCAGGACGAGTTCGCCGCGATCCGCACTGCATACCTGCCTGACGAACTGGCCGACTTGGTCTCACTGCGTCCACGACCGCGGACGCCGCAGCTCCCCTTCGAGGTATCCGCCGTCTGCTTCGCAGATCTACTGTCGACCAGCCCGGCGCTGCACGCCGATGCGGCCCGCCACCTGATGTCCGCAGTGGAAGACGGCGAAGTGGGTAAGGCTCTGCAGTCCGTGTCGGGGCGCCTGCGCCGTTGGTGGACGGTACTCGTGGGATGGCGACAGGAGGGGCGAATCACGGCGTCGCAGCGGCTCACCGTCCTCGACACCGAAGACGGCCTGTGGTTGGCACTCCCGAGCGAAGACCTGATCGCCGTCCTGCCCGCCTCCTCCGGCGACATCTGGCGGGTTCTGACGATGCTGATGGTCGAGCCGGATCCATCGACAGCTGACTCGACCCGAACGACCCGCTGGGTCGGCCGCGAGTGACGTGCCAGCCTTCCCGCCGATAGACTCGGGTCCGGGGAGGTGGATGATCTTGGTTGGGCGGGTCGAGGCGCCGGATCCGATGAGCGCTGCGACGCCCGCGGAGTTCGTGGATCGGCTGGTCGAACTGCGGTTGTGGTCGGGGCAACCGTCGATGCGGATGTTGCGCCAGCTCGGCGGCTCGCGACGGACGCCGCGCGGCGACGAGATCGCGGCCCTGGCGCCGTCGACGGTGTCCTGGATGCTGTCCGGCAAGGGGCTGCCGAAGCTGCCCCGGCTGGAGTTCATCGAGTCGTACGTGACCGCCTGCGCGGCGTTCTGCGGGCGCCAGGAGTCGGAGATCGCCAGCTACCTCGACCGGTGGCGGCAGGCGTGGCGGGCACTCGCCGGCGCCACGAAGTCCCCGGCGGACGCGCCGCCCGACTCCGCCGCCCCTGGCCCGGAGGCCGAGGCCGCGCCCCGCGAGTACTCCCGGGCGGCGGTGCGGCGTCCGGCGCTGTTGCCTGCCGACGGTCCGTTCGTCGCCCGCCGAAACCAGCTTCGGATCCTCGACTCGTTGCTGCCCAACGGATCTGCTGACAGAGCAAGCGGGCCGCTGACGATCGCGACGATCTCCGGTATGGCCGGGATCGGCAAGACGGCGCTCGCGGTGCACTGGGCGCACCGGGTGGCGGCCCGGTTCCCGGACGGCCAGCTGTACGTGAACCTGCGCGGGTTCGCGCCGTCCGGTGCGCCGATGCCCGCGGCCGAGGCGGTTCGCGACTTCATCGAGGCACTCTGCCCACCGACCGAGCGCATCCCGACCGATCCGGCCGCACAGGTCGCGCGCTACCGCAGCCTGCTCGCCGGCCGCCGGGTCCTGCTGGTGCTCGACAACGCGCGCGACGCCGAGCAGGTCCGCCCGCTGCTGCCCGGCAGTGCCAGCTGCCTTGTGCTGGTCACCAGCCGCAACCGGCTCACCGGCCTGGTCGCCGAGCACGGCGCCCGGCCCGTCCCGCTCGACCTGTTCACCAGGGCCGAAGCCGACGAGCTGCTGCGTGACCGGCTCGGCCCCGAGCGGGTCCTCGCCGACCGCGCCGGGCTCGATGATCTCGCCCGGCACTGCGCTCGGCTGCCGCTCGCCACCGCGATCGCCGCGGCCCGGGCCGCGGTCGATCCGCACCGTTCGTTGACCGGCCTTGCGGCCGAGCTGGCCGACGTGCCGGCCCGGCTCACCGCACTGGACACCGGCGACCCGAACACCACGTTGCGCTCGGTGTTCTCCTGGTCGTACCGGGCGCTGTCGACGGAGGCGCAACGGCTGTTCCGGTTGCTCGGGCTGTATCCCGGGCCGGGCGTCTCGGTGCCTGTCGCGGCGAGCCTGCTCGGCCTGCCCGTGGCCGATGCTCGCCGCATGCTGTCTGAACTGACCGAGGTCAACCTGCTGACCGAGGACACGCCCGGTCGGTTCACGCTGCACGACCTGCTGGGCGCGTACGCGGCGGAGCTGGCCGAGGCGCACGAGGCCGGAGCGGAGCGCCGCACCGCTCAGCGCCGGGTACTCGATCACTTCCTGCACACCGCACAACGCGCCGACCTGCGGCTGAATCCACAGCGGGATCGAGCACCGCTCGCACCGGCGCTTCCCGGCGTCACGGTGGCCGAGCTGGCTGACGCCGACGCAGCGGTCGGCTGGTTCACCGCCGAGGCTGCGGCGGCGTTGGCGCTGATCGAGTTCGCCGGCCGGCACGGCTTCCACTCGCAGGCCCATCAGCTCGCCTGGCTGCTGGCCACCTTCCTCGACCAGCGAGGCAGGTGGGACGACGAGGTCGCCAGCCAGCTGCACGCGGTGGCCGCGGCGCAGCGTGTCGGCGACCGGGTCGCCGAGACGCGGGCGCAGCGGACGCTCGCGCACGCGTACGGCAGGCTGCGACGGTTCGAGGAGGCGCACACCCACGCCCGGCGCTCCCTCGACCTCGCCACCGAGGCCGGGGACGACGCCGGCCGGGCGAACGCGTACATCAGGATCGCCTATCTGTACGAGGACGAGAACCGCCCGGCGGACACGATCGATGCGGCGGAGCGTGCCCTGGAGCTGTTCCGCCGCACCGGGAACCGCAGCGGTCAGGCCGACACCCTCAACCTGATCGGGTGGTGCCACGCACTGCTGGCTCGCTACGACGAGGCGCTCAGCCGGTGCAGCGCCGCATACCAGCTGCACCGGGAGATCGGCAGCGTCCGGGGCGAGGCAGCCGCGCTCGACAGCCTGGGGTACAGCCGTCACCAGCTCGGCGAGTACGCGCAGGCCGTCGACTGTTTCCAGGACGCCCTGCAGCGGTACGAGGCGCTCGGCGGGTTCCGGCCCGAGGAGGTCGACGTGCTCGTGCACCTGGGCGACAGCTACCGGGCGCTCGGCACCGAGGACCGCGCCCGCGGTGCCTGGCAACGGGCGGTCGACCTGCTTGCCGAGACCGACACGCCCGATCACCCGTACGCCGAACGGCTCCGGATCGAGCTCGGACACGCCAGCGCCACCGGCTGACGCCGCTCCGATCACCCTGGGCGCGCGCACGATGCGGGTCACCGACGGCGTCGTGGACGGGACGAGGCGCTCCCGTGCTCGGGCGACAGCTGGTTGGAGAAAGACTCCGATCCTGCCGGTAACCTGACCGGAAGCGCTCGACACCTCGCTTCCCGCGGGCCACACTCTCGTACGGGTCTGCCTCCCGACGCCGGCGCGGGGGCAGTCGCGGTGCGCAGTTCGAGTGTGTCCCCGGGCCGGCGGTCCGATCGGAGCGAGGGCCCGTGCCGTCCTCAGCCGCGCTCGGGGCGCCAGTCCGCGCAGCTGGTGACCTCGATGCCGCGGCTCGGGAAGACGGTGTCCATGAAGAAGTCGTGCACGGCCGCGTCACCGTCGCCGCAGCCGTCGCGCAGGACGGTCAGCCGGTAGCCGCGGTCGGCCGCGTCGTAGCACGTGGCGGCCACCATCGCGCTGGTGGCGACGCCGGCGATCGCCAGCGTGCCGATGCCGCGCGCGCGCAGTACCAGGTCGAGGTCGGTGCCGGCGAACGCGCTGGCGCGGCGCTTGAGGACCACGACGTCCTCGGCGGCCACCGGCAGATCGATCTCGGGCCCGTCCGACTCCTCGTGGAAGGCGTTCCCGGCGTCGTAGAACGACCGGTACAGCGGGTTGTCCGCCGGCAGATCGGCACCGTTGGCCCGGAAGCCGAAGTGGACGAACACGATCAGCGCACCGGCGGCTCGAGCGCGCGGCAGCAGTTCGGCGATCGGCGGTACGACCCGCGCGGCGAACGGATAGCTGCCCGTGATGCCCCGCTGGACGTCACCGACGATCAGTGCGGTGCGCATGTGGTGCTCCCGTTCGTCTCGTCGTGCCCGCGCCGCGCGGGCCGTGCCGTGCCGGCGGTTACCGACGTCTCGTCGTGGCCGGGTGCCACCCCGGAGACCGTCACGGTAGCTGGGGCACGTGGCCACCGCCGCGGCGGTGCCGCGCGGGAGGGTCCGCGGCGGTGCCGCGCGGGAGGGCCCGCCGCGGTGCCGCGGGAGGGGCGGCGGTGCCGCGCGGGCCGGGCCGCGCAGCTTACCGGTGGGCGGTGACGACGTCGACGACCAGCAACACGGCCAACACCGCGAAGGTGGCGCCGGCCAGTACGGTGAGAGTCCGGCCGGCCCGGGATCCCGGCGCGAGCGCGGTGCGCAGTTGCCCGGCGGCGAGCCCGATCACGCTGTCCACCAGCAGCCCGACGAGCAGGAACATCGCGCCGAGCGCGAGTAGCTGTGCGGTGACCGAGCCGCGGTCGAGCCGGACGAAGTGCGGCAGGAACGCGGCGAAGAACAGGATCACCTTGGGGTTGGCCAGGTTGGTCATGGTGGCTCGACGCAGCAGCTGGCCGCGGGTGGGCGTGGCACGGCCGGCCAGCCCGCCACCGGTGGCCGAGCGCAGCGTGTCCACGGCGAGCCAGCCCAGATAGGCCGCGCCGGCCAGCCGGATCAGGTCGAGCGCGACCGGCACGGCCGTCAGCAGCGCGGCGAGCCCCACGGCGGTGGCCGTGACGTGCACGACCATGCCTGCCGCCATGCCGGCCGCGGACAGCACACCGGCCCGCGGCCCGTGCGCCGTCGCGGCGGCCACGATGTACGCCATGTCGGGCCCGGGCGCGATGGCGATCAGCAGCACGGCCACCAGGTAGCCGGGAAGCAAGGCCGGATCGATCATGACCGGTTCTGTAACGCACTGAGCATGGGTAGTACCGTACGCCATGCTACGCGCATATGGAAGCCTGCGCGTTACACTAGTGCTGTGCCGATCACGATCGAGCCGATGCCGGCGACCGCCCTGGTCGAGCTGGTGAACGAGTGGGGGGCGGTGCCGCGCGACGTCGCCGGCGAGGCCGACCAGCCGTTCCCGCCCCGGCCACCGGCCGGCCTCGGTGCACCCGACGGGAACATCGACGACCGGGCGATGTGCCGTGCCGCCGACCTGCTGCACCCGGTCTTCGCGACCACCGACCCGGCCGACCGCGTCACCCTGGTCGCCGGGCTGCTCGCCGCCACCGGCGTACGCCCGGCCATCGTCCAGGCTGCGGACGGGGCAGCCGCCACCTGGTCGGTCGACGCGCCGGAGCACGCGCTGGTCGCCGCGGCGGCGCTGACCCTGCGCGACCACCTCGACCGGTACGGCGGAGACCGGCTTGGCGTGTGCACCGGCCGGGCCTGCGCCGACGTGTTCGTCGACGCCTCGCCCACGCACGACCGGCGGTACTGCTCGGTCAGCTGCCAGAACCGGACCCGGGTCGCCGCCTACCGCCGGCGCCGCCGGGCGGCGACCTGAGCCCGATCCGCCAGTCGGCACGGCCCCGCCGACTTCCCCGAACGTCGGTCGACCCGCGACCACCCCGTTGGCTCGCGACCGTCGGTTGGCAGGTCACCGCCCCGTCGACTCGCGGGGCCCCGGTCGGCCCGCGACCGCCCGTTGGCTCCCGAAAGTCGGTTGGCTGGTCACCGCCCCGTTGACTCGCGGGCCCGGTCGGCCCGCGACCGCCCGGTTTGCTCTCAGTCCTCGGGGATGACCCGGTCGAACATCTCCGGGCGCGGCACGTCGGGGTCCGGGCCGTTGCGGACGCCGGTGTCCAGGGCGTCGATGCGGGCGAGCTGATCGCCGGTCAGCTCGAAGTCGAGCACGTCGAAGTTCTCGGCGATACGCCCGGGGTTGGTGGACTTCGGGATGGCCGACCGGCCGTGCTGCAGCTGCCAGCGCAGCATCACCTGGGCCGCGGTCTTGTCGTGCGCGGCGGCGATCCCGGCGATGGTGGCGTCCTGCAGGACGTTGCGGCGGCGCTCCCCCAGCCGGGGTAGAACGTGATGCCGCCGATCGGCGACCACGCCTGAGTGAGGATGCCGTGCTCGGCGTCGGCGCGCTGCACGTCCTGCTGGGCGAAGTACGGGTGCAGTTCGATCTGGTTGACCGCCGGCACGGTCGTCGCCTGCTTCATCAGCTCGTCGAGGTGATGGCGCATGAAGTTGCTGACCCCGATCGCGCGCACCTTCCCGTCGGCCAGCAACGTCTCCAGCGCCCGGTAGGCGGCGACGGTCTGGTCGAACCGGTCCGGGGCGGGCTGGTGCAGGATGAGCAGATCCAGCGTCTCGACGCCGAGCTTGCCAGCCGCCTTGTCGAAGGCGTGCAGTGTCTGGTCGTAGCCGTAGTCGCTGACCCACACCTTCGTCTCGATGAACACGTCGCCGCGGTCCAGCCCGGAGCGGCGGATGCCCTCGCCGACCTGCCGCTCGTTGCCGTACGCGGCGGCGGTGTCGATGTGCCGGTATCCGAGCCGCAGCGCCGTCTCGACCGCGGCGGCGGTCTCCTCCGGCGGGCTCTGGAACACGCCGAGCCCGAGTGCCGGCATCGTGACGCCGTTGTTCAGTTGCAGTTCTGGAGTCGTTGCAGTCATACGTCCGAGGCTAGGAGCGGTCCCGCCGATCCGAGGGGTAACACTGGTACCTCTCAGGCCGGCGCGGGCGCGCCTACCGTGGAGGGCGTGCCCACCCCAGAGCAGCGCGCCCAGGTCCGGGACTTCCTGATCTCCCGGCGTGCGCGGATCACGCCCGAACAGGCCGGGTTGCCCGCTTACGGCGGGACCCGGCGGGTGCCGGGGCTGCGCCGGGAGGAGGTCGCGTTGCTCGCCGGGGTCAGCATCGACTACTACGTCCGGTTGGAGCGGGGCAACCTCGCCGGCGCTTCGGACGCCGTGCTCGACAGCGTGGCCAACGCGCTCCAGCTCGACGAGGCCGAACGCGAGCACCTGTTCGCCCTGGCCCGTACCGCGGGTCCCGCGACCCACCGTCGCCGCCGGCCGCCGGCGACCACGGTACGGCCGGTGATCCAGCAGATCCTCGACGCGATCGGCGACGCGCCGGCCTGGGTGCGCAACGCCCGGCACGACATCCTCGCGATGAACCCGCTGGCGCGGGCGCTGTACGCACCGGTCCTCGAATCGTCCGCGGCCGGCGCGACGAGCAGGCGACCGGCGAACACCACCCGATTCGTCTACCTCGATCCGGCCGCCCGCGAGTTCTTCGTCGACTACGACCGGATCGCGCAGGACGCCGCCGCGATGCTGCGGCTGGAGGCCGGCCGCAACCCGCACGACCGGGACCTGATCGCACTCATCGGTGATCTCTCCACCCAGAGCGAACTGTTCCGCCGGCACTGGGCGGCGCAGGACGTCAAGTTCCACCGCAGTGGCCGCAAGCGGCTGCGGCACCCTGCCGTCGGCCTGCTCGACCTCAACTTCGAGTCGATGCCGCTGGCCTCCGAACCGGAGCTGCGGCTCAACGTCTACACCGCCGACCCCGGCACCCGCACCGCCGACAACCTGAAGCTGCTGGCCACCTGGGCCGCCACCCTCCGCGCCGCCGAGCCCGCCGACGCCGGCGGCCCCGCATCGAAGTAGCTGCATCGGGGAGATGTGCGTGCGGCTAGATTCTGCGCATGGATGATGCCGCACCGGTCGCGGTGACCCGGCCGAGCCTGGCCGAGGTCCGCCAGTACCACCTGCGCCAGCTGAACGAAGCACTGCGCCGGCCGGGCATGTGGGGCGGCGAGGTCACCATTCTGGTGCTGATGGACGCGATGGCCTTCGTCGACGGCCTCGACAAGATCGTACGAGAAGAGACTCGGGCGCTCCGCGCACGGCAGGCGTTCAACTCGCTCGGTGTGCGGGGTGGGTTTCAGGACGCCCTTCCTGGATACCAGGGCGAGCAGGAAGCGGCCGCCTCGGTCTACGCCGAGATCGCCTGGCGGTACGACTGGCTCGTCGTCGATCGGGTGATTCCGGACGAAGTCCACGAGCGGCTGCGTACCCACCCTGCCGAGTGGTGCGCCCACGATCGGCGCCTGGACGACGTACTGAGCGAGTTGGGGCCGCCTTCGGTGCTGTGTGGCGGTTACAGTCCGTGCTGGCCGAAGACGTTGGTCTATGCGGCCGAGGCCGGTCCGGGGCTGGTCAGCCTGCATTTCAGCGGCAGCCCCGACGAGCCGGAGCCGATCCTGTCCGCGCTCCGGTACGGTGACGGTCGCTTCCCGGAGTCGTTCGTGTTCACCCCGTTCGGCCGAGCGCAGCACGTTGCCGGGTGACCCCGTGCCGGCACAACACCCAACGACCGCTCAGCTGGCTTGGACCGGGGCGATGCGGGAGCGCAGCAGGCAGAACTCGTTGCCTTCCGGGTCGACCAGCACGTGCCACGGCTCCTCGCCGGTCTGGCCGATGTCGGCGGGCCGGGCACCGAGCTTGAGCAGCCGTTCCAGCTCCGCGTCCTGGTCGCGGTCGGTGGGGTTGAGGTCGATGTGCAGCCGGGACTTGCCCGGCTCCGGCTCGTCCCGGTAGCTGAGGATGATCGTGGCCTGCGGGCCGCCCCACCCCTCGCGGGGCCCGATCTCCAGGGTGCCGTCGTCCTCCTGGTCGAGCACGACGAAGTCGAGCACCTCGCACCAGAACCGGGCCAGCAGCTGGGGGTCGCGGCAACCGAGCACCAGCTCACCGATCCGAGCCGCCATGAACGCCACCCACTCTCACCTCGGGGACCGGCCGTCCGCGCCCCAGCGAACCGCGATCGTACCGAACGGGGCGCGCGCCGGCGACCGGATTCGACTGGTACCGCGGGATTCAGGCCTGGGCGAGCGCGTAGAGCAGCGGACGCAGCCGGCTGGTCGCCTCCTCGTCGTGGCGCCAGACCAGCCGCAGTTGCAGGGGTGGCGCGGGTACGTCGAGCGCGGCGAGGCGGCCGGAGTCGAGATCGGCGTGCACCGCGAACTCCGGCAGCAACGCGATGCCGCGGCCGGCGGCGGTCCAGTCGCGTACCTGCGCCAGGCCGCCGACGGCGGTCAGGTCGACGTCGGGGCCGAGCCACCGTCGGGTGGCCATCCAGAACGAGCAGCGCGGCTCGCGTCCGATCAGACCGCCGGTGCGCTGGATCTCGCCCATCGTCACGGGGCGCCCGAGCAGCGGGTGCCGGGGCGAGACGACGACGGTCATGGCGACCGGACGGATGTCGAGATGCTCCAGCGCCGAATCCGGTGGCGGGAAACCGAGATCGCCGAGATGTTCCCCGGCGTCGAGCAGGACTGCCGCGTCGATGTCGCCGCGTTCGAGGGCGGCCAGCAGCAGGCCGCGGTCCGGCTCCGGCCGCAGCCGCACCCGCAGGTCCGGGCGGGCGCTGCCCAGCTCGTCGAGTACCGCGGGGAGCAGTTCGTCGGCGACCGAGGCCTGCGCGCCGACGACCAGCCCCGGCCCGGCGTGTAGCTGTCCGGCCGCGTCGTCGAGGGTGTGCAGCGCCGCGGCGGCGGCACGCAGGTACTGCTGGCCGGCGGAGGTCGGCTGCATGCCGGTGTGGTCGCGGGCGAACAGCGGCGCGCCGAGTTCGGTCTCCAGCCGGCGGATGCGGTCGGAGACCGACGACGGCGCCAGGCCCTGCGCGGCGGCGGTGCGATTGATCGTCCGGTGCCGTAACAGCGCGAGGGCTGTTCGCAGTTGGTCCAGGTCCACGCCGCCAAGCCTAGGCGGGCCGCCGAGGCGGGGAGGTGGCCGCGCCCGGCGCAGGGGCACCCCTCGACCGAGCGAGCCGGCGCTCGCTGCTACTGTCCCCGACGGACCGTGAAACCGGCATTGGGAGGTGAGACCCGTGAACACAGACACCCATGGGTGCTCCCTCGATCCGTCACGGTCCGGCGGCTGACGTTCGGTGTCACCCGGGAGCGCCAGAGATCGTGGCACTTCCGGACGGAGACTCCGATGGACACCAAACCCCGAATATCCGGTCCAAGCGAACGCGCGGTAGTGATCACCCGCGTCGGCGAGGGCCAATGGCATGCCCTGGAAGACGACCTGGTGGTCGGCCGCGGGCACGCGGCACGCCGGCCCGACGGACGCCTGTTCGTCAGCATCGACGCCTGGCACGACGCCACCTTCGACCGCCTCGCCGAGGCGATGCTCGCCGCGCTGCCCGCGCCGCTGTACACGGTGGTCGACGAGGCCGACGCCGACCTGACGGCCGGCTGGCAGCGGGCCGGGTTCACCATCCGGCGCCGCGAGTGGGAGTACGTCGTCCCGACCGACCCGCGCAGCACCGGGCTCGGTGAGATCCTGCCGCCCCCGGGCGTGACGATCGTGCCCGCCGGCCAGGCCGACGAAGGTCTGCTGCGGGCGCTGGACCGGGCGATCCGGGCCGAGGTCGAGGCGAGCGTCGGGTGGTGGCAGTCGATGCCCGCCGAGGTGCTTCCGCACCGCGACGGTGACACCATCGTCGACCCGTCGAAGTACGCGGTGGCCGCCGCACCGGACCGCTACCTGGGGCTGATCCGGGTCGTGACGGTGATCCGGCCGCGCGTCGGGCTGCTCGCGGTGCGCTCCGGCGAGCAGCGCCGGGGCATCGCGCGGGCGCTGCTTGCGCACGCGCTGGGGAGCCTGCACCGGTCCGGGTACACCGTGGCCTCGGCCGAGGTGCACGAGTCCAACCGGGCGGCCACCGCGCTGTTCGAGGGCGCCGGAGCCCGACCGGCGAGCAGCAACCTGGAGCTGGTGCGATGACCGCGCACAAGAACGTCATCGAGGTCGAGGGCCGGGTGGTCGCCTGCCTGCGCAGCGCGATGTTCACCGTGGAGCTGGAGAACGGCCACCAGGTGCTCGCCCACGTCAGCGGGAAGATCCGCAAGCACTACATCAGGATCATGCTGGAGGACCGGGTACTGGTGGAGCTGCCGCCCTACGACCTGAGCCGCGGCCGGATCGTGTTCCGCTACCGCAACTAGCCCGGGTCCGGTGACGCGGGATCCTGCACCCGGTCCGGGCGGTGTCGGGGATCCCGCGTGCCGGCCGGCCGCGCTCCAGGGTGTTCGGAGATTCCGAACGGGGATGCGGCGGCGCCGGTCGAGCCGCATCGGTCGCGGGCGGAACGTGGTGGGGACCGTACCGCCCGCGTCGGATCGAGGAGATTCGTGTCCGCAGCAACCGTCCCCGCTTCGCGTTCCCGGACCGCGCAACTCGTGGGGATCTCCCTGGCCTACTTCATGGTGTTGCTGGACACCACGGTGCTCGCCGTGGCCGAACGCAGCATCATGGACTCGCTGCACACCGGCGTCGTCGGCGTCGGGTGGGCGACCACGACCTACACGATGGCGCTCGCCGCCGCGCTGGTGCTCGGCGGCAGCCTCGCCGACCGGTTCGGCGGCTACCCGGTGTTCGTGCTCGGGGTGGTCGGCTTCGGCGCCGCGTCGCTCGGCTGCGCGTTGTCCCCGACCCTCGGCGTACTGCTCGGGTTCCGGGCGCTGCTGGGGCTGTTCGCGGCGGCGATCATCCCGAGCTCGCTCGGCCTGATCGCGAGCCTGTACCCGGAGCCGCGTTCCCGGGGGCGCGCGATCAGCGCCTGGGCGGCGATCAGCGGTGCCGCCATGGCCGCCGGGCCGGTACTCGGCGGCTGGCTGATCGCCGTGGCCGGCTGGCGCGCGGTGTTCGTCCTCAACGTTCCGCTGGCGCTGGTCGTGGTGCTGCTGTGCCGGTCGCGGATCGCGAGTGCCCGGCGGGCCCGGGCGATCTCGTGGCTGCCGCACCTCGGGCTGGCCGCCACGCTGGCCACCGCGACGCTCGCGATCACCCGGGCGGGTCAACGCTCCTGGCCGGAAGCCGCCGTGTTCGGGCTCGTCGCGCTGGCGCTCGGGTACGGCACGACGGTGGTGGATCGCGCTTCGCGGGCGCCGTTGATCCCCGGCTCGCTGCGCCGCAACCGTCCGGTGTGGACGGCGTTCGGCTGGGGCGCCGCCGTCAACTTCGCGCTGACCACGGTGATCTTCTCGATCCCGCTGCTGCTCAACGCGAGCCCGGCGCGGGCCGGCGCGACGCTTCTGCCCATGACGCTGCTGATGGCCGTCAACCCGCTGGTCACCGGGCGCCTCGTCGCCGCCTACGGTCCGGTACTGCCGATCCGGATGGGTTTCGTGGCGTTCCCGATCGGCCTGTGCCTGGCGGCCGTCGCGGTGACCGGTCAGCACCACGCCGTCGTGCTCGGCGTCGGGCTGCTGCTGTGTGGCCTCGGCGTCTCGTGGACGTTGCCCGCGCTGGTCGGGTTCGCCGTGAACCATGCCGCACCGGAGGTCGCCGGCTCGGTCGGCGGCATCCTCAACGCCACCCGCCAGGTCGGCGCCACCGTCGCCGCCGCGGTCGCCGCCGCCGTCCTGACCCCCCGCACGCCGGCGCTACCGCTGCTGATCGCGGCGGCGGTCTGCGTGCTCGGCCTGGCCAGCACGGTGGTACGACACCGTACCCGCGGCCGGGAACGCGCGCCCGAGCTGCCCGCAGAGCGGGTCTCGAACTGAGCGCCGTCCCCGGTGCCCGGCCGCTGCTGCGGGGCCGGCGCGAAGGTTCGAAAACCGGTTGCCGGCAGTGGGCGAGTCTGGCAGCCTGACCGGCGCGCTGCCACCACGCAGACGCGCTCACGGTGAGGAACGAAGCCAATGAACTCGGCGGGCCCCAGCGGCCGCCGCCGGCGCTGAACGGCTGCCCCGCGCAGCCGCACTGCCACGCCCTTCCGCGGCGGCCCCACGATGCGGTGTCACACACACCGCCGTTCTCCCCTGCCCCGCACCGTCGGGGCTTCGTTCGAGACTTCGTGAGGTTCTCAACCACCATGGACACCCAGATTCAACGCTTCGCCGTGGCCAACCTTCGGCGCCGCCCGCTGGTCGTCGAGACCGGCGGGTTCGTCGCCGGTTTCAGCCCGGACACCGACAGCCCCTACCTCAACTACGCCACCCCGCTGCCCGGCGCCGCGCCGACCGCGGCCGACGTGGCCGGCCTGGTCGCCCAGTTCCGCGACCGCGATCTGCTGCCCCGGCTGGAGTTCGCGCCGCAGGCCGCACCCGAGGTCGAGCCGGCCCTGCGCGCGGCGGGCTTCACCACCGAGGCGGTGCACGAGTACCTCGTGTGCGACCCGGCCACCTTGACGGTGCCGGCTGCCGGGTCGGTTCCCCGGGTGGCGACACCCGTCACCGACGAGCAGTACGCGGCGCTGGACGCCGCGCTCGGTGAGGCGTTCGGCGACGACTTCACCTCCTCCCCGGCGGGCGTGGCCCGGTTGCGGCGCACGCAGGACGGCGGCGGGGCGGTGCGTTTCGTACCGGCGGCCGACGGCGGCTGTGCCGGCGGGGCGGCCTGCTCGCCGCCGGCCGAGGACACCGCCGAGCTGGGCGGGGTCGGTACCCGGCCCGCGCATCGCGGGCGGGGCGTCGCGACCGCGGTGACCGCCGCGCTGGCCGGGGCGATGTTCGCCCAGGGAGCCGGATCGGTGTGGCTGGAGTACTCCGGTGACGGGTCGCGCCGGGTCTACGAGCGGGTCGGGTTCCGCCCGCGCGGCACCCGCCTCTACCTCTCGCTGCCCGCACAGCGGCCGTAGCGTCCGCCCGGGGAACCGCCGGCCTTGTCCGGCGGTCCCCCGCGCCTGAGGAGTCCTGCCTAGTCGAGGTGGCGGAGGCTGGACCAGATCTGCACCCAGCCGCCGCGCGGCCGGGAGCACTCGTAGATGGCGGCGTGTTGCGCGGTCTCCTCGGTGACGATGCCGCCGGGCAGGGTGATCGGCGCGATCTCGCGCACGCTCGACCAGGCCCGGTGCAGGTAGCGGGTGTCGAACTCGCCGACGCACAGCACGTGGTCCGGGGTGGTACCGGGCGGTGGTCCCCACAGCAGGTATCCGTTGTGACCGCTGGAGACCGGCAGTCGCAGCCCGTCGGCCGGGCCGAGCATGGTCAGCGCCCCGGCCTCCCCGTAGTTGCTGGTGAAGACGGTGGTACCGGGCGGCATCGTCTTGGCGACCGCGGTGACCTGCCGGACGAACGAGGGCCAGCCGTAGGTCTCGACCGGCTGCGGGTTGACCGCGCGCAGCACGTTCTCCGCCCGGACCGGCAGTACGGGCAGGCCGAAGACGACGGCGAAGATCCCGCAGGTGACGATCGCGACCGGGTACCGCCAGCGCCGCCGCGGCGCCGTCGGTGCGCTGCGGGCCTCGAACCACACGCTGCCGGCGGCGAACAGCCCGATCAGCGCCGGCGCCGGGTAGTAGCTCTTGCCGCCGCTGGCGGTGAACACCACGATCGCGGTCGCCGCCACCACCAGGATCCACCGGTGGTGGCGGCCGGGCGCCGAGGCCAGCCAGCGGATCCCGAAGAACCACAGGGTGACCAGCGGCGGGCCGGCCAGCAGCAGGGCGAGTTCGGGCAGCTGGGCCAGCGAGCCGAGCGGGCCGCCCTGCTGCGCGGCCAGTACCGCGCTCATCTGCAGCTGCGGCCAGCCGTGCCCGGCGTCCCAGACCAGGTTGGGTACGGTCAGCAACACTGTCAGGCTGCCACCCAGCCACGGCTCGGCGGTACGCAGTGCGGCGCGGTGAAACAGCAGCACGCCCACCGTGACGCCGAGCAGCAGCACGCCGATGGTGTCCTTGTTCTCCAACCCGATCCCGGCGACCGCACCGGCGACAAGCCAGGCCCGTACGGTGCCGGTACGCAGCGCCCGGGCCACGGTGAGGAACACGGCGGCCCAGGCCAGCTGGTCGAGCACGGTGGTACCGAACAGCATCGAGGCGGCGACGAACACCGGGCAGGCGGCGACGGCGCCGGCCGCGATCGTCTGTGCCCGGGTCCGCCCGCCGAGCTCGGCGGCCAGCGCGGCGACCAGCAGTACGCAGCCGAGCTGGGCGGCGATCGCGAGCAATCGCAGCGGCAGGACCCCGCCGGGCAGGTCGGCGGCGAGCCGGGCGAGCAGCGGCGCCAGCGGCGGCTGGTCGGGGTATCCCCAGGCGAGGTGGCGACCGGAGATCACGTAGTAGAACTCGTCGCGATGCCAGCCGAACCGGGTCGCCACCGCCAGGTGCACCAGGCCGGCGACGGCCACGACCGCCAGCACCGGCCGCCACGCGAGCGGCGCGCGACCGGACCTGGCCGCGCCATCGGAGGCGGGATCGTCCGCCCCAGGCCCGGTGCCGAGGTGCCCACCAGCGGCGGGGGCCTCCGGGCCAGGCGCGGAGGCGGAGTGCTCGCCGGGGGCTGGGGTGTCCGGGCGCTGCCGGGCGCCGGCGGGCTGGCCGGCCGGGGGTACTTCGAGGTCGGACACGATGCTGCGGTCTCCGTTCGGGCGGTCAGCTTCCTGGGGTGGGCTCGGGCAGCAGCGCCGCGAGCAGCAGGTGGCGCACGGTGCGGCGGCAGGCGTCGTCGTCCAGGTCGGTGGAGTCGGGGTCGTCGAGCCGGTGCCAGGCGAACCAGGTGATCGTCTCGACGACGAACCGAGCCGCCGCCGGCACGTCGGGTACCGGGCGCAGCGCACCGGACCGCAGGTGGCGCCGCAGCAGTTCGGCGAGCGCGGCAAGCAGCGTGCGCCGGCGCTGCACGAAGTAGTACTGCGCCAGCTCGGGCAGGTCGGGGGCGCACCGTTCGACCAGCGCGAGCAGGTGCCGGTTGCGTTCGACGAACGCGTACAGCTCGTCGATGACGGCGGCGAGTTCGTCGGCGACCGCGACGTGCGGCCGGTGGCGGCCGGTCGCGGCGGTCAGTTCCGGCAGCGGGTCGTCGCCGGTCTCGACCGCGGCGGCGAACTGTTCGGCGGTCGGGGTCGGGACCGGGATGTCCAGCCGGGCCAGGGCATCGGGCCGGGCGAGCCGCAGCAGTGCCAGGTAGAGCAGCGCCGCCTTGCTCTTCGCGTAGGTGTAGACGGCGCCGTGGCTGAGTTGCAGCTCCGTGGCCACGTCGGAGATCCCGGCCGCCCGGTAGCCGCTGGCCAGGAACACCCGTGCCGCGGCCTCGGCGATCTCCGCCACCGGTCGCGCCGGTACCCGTCCCCGCATGGCCTCGATTATTGACTGACTCAGTCAGTCAGTCAATTCCCGAGCCGTCGACGTCTCGGTCGAGGCGCAGTACGGAACCGCATTCACCTCAATCACACACAATTCATCAGACTCGAACGAACCGACCCCTACCTGGCGCGGTGGCACCCCTGACGCTGTACGGACCGGGCGTGATCCAGGGCGTCCCGGAGAAACTGTCGGACAACTATTGACAGGTTCACTCGCGAACGATCAAACTCCAACGCGATCCACCGTTGTGCACCGGTGAGCCTCTACTGGGATGAACCAGGAGCCGCACGATGTTGCGTTCGATCCCCCGCCTCGCCCCCACCCGCACCCGCCGGCCACGCCGGCGCACCCTGCTTCGTACCGTCGCCGCCTGCGCGCTCGCGATGGCACTGCTCGTGACCGGCTTCGACGCCACCGCCGGCAGCGCCGCCCCGGCCCCCGATCCGGCGTCGACCACGGCGCACACCGTCACGTTCGACCAGTACTCGCTGCTGCTCGACGGCAAGCGGACCTACATCTGGTCCGGCGAGTTCCACTACTTCCGGCTGCCCAGCCCGGACCTGTGGCGCGACGTGCTGCAGAAGATCAAGGCCGAGGGCTACAACGCGGTCTCGCTGTACTTCGACTGGGCCTACCACTCCCCCGAGCCCGGGGTGTACGACTTCAGCGGCGTGCGCAACGTCGACCGGCTGCTCGACATCGCGCAGCAGGAGGGGCTGTACGTGATCGCCCGCCCGGGCCCCTACATCAACGGCGAGACCAACGGTGGCGGGTTCCCGGGCTGGCTGACCACCCAGTCCGGCCGGGCGCGCAGTGACGCGCCGGACTACCTCGCCGCCGCCGACGAGTGGATGCACCGCATCGACGCGATCCTGGCCCGCCACCAGTACACCAACGGCACCGGGCCGGTGATCCTCTACCAGATCGAGAACGAGCTCGCCTCGACCGGTACGTCGCAGAAGAACTACCTGCAGCACCTGTACGACACCGTTCGGCACGACGGCATCACGGTGCCGATCTTCCACAACGACAAGGGCCGCAACGGCATCTGGGTGCCCAGCGGCAGCGACGTACCGGGTACGGTCCCCGGCCCGACGGACCTGTACGCGTTCGACGGCTACGGCGGCGGCTCCTGCCACAGCAACAACACCCCCGGCTCCCCCACCGTCGCGCCGGACTGGGGCATCTGGGGATCCGGCGGCGCCAAGGGCGGATCTACCGCCTCACCCGACACCCCCGGCTTCGTCGCCGAACGCGGCGGCGGCTGGTTCGACTACTGGGGCGGGCCCGGCAGCTACGACTGCCTGTCCCAGCAGCAGGGCTCCGGCTACGAGCGCGTCACCTACGGCACCGACATCGCCAACCGGCTGAGCATCCACAACGTCTACATGACCTACGGCGGCACCTCCTGGGGCTGGCTGCCCGCACCGGTGGTCTACAGCTCGTACGACTACGGCGCCGCGATCAGCGAGGCCCGGCAGATCCGGCCGAAGGCCACCACGATGAAGGAACTCGGCCTGTTCCTGCAGAGCGTCGAGCCGGTGACCAAGGTCGACAAGGGCGATCCGATCACCCCGTCGAGCTCCGAGATCAAGGTCTACCACGACGTCAACCCGGACACCGGAACGCACTTCTACGTCGCGATGCACGACCCGTCGAACAGCACGTCCAACCGCACGTTCAGCTTCCCGGTCCGTACCGCGGACGGCAGCTACACCGTGCCGCAGCAGGGCGAGCTGCGCATCGACGGGCAGGACTCCAAGATCCTGACCGCCGACTACGACCTGGACTCCGCCGCCGGCGCCGCCAGCCCGCACCTGGTGTACTCCACCTCGCAGCTCATGACCCACCTGAACACCGCCAGCGGCCAGCTGGCCCTGCTGTACGCGCCGCACGGCGAGGACGGTGAGACCGTGCTGCGCTACGACGCGAAGCCGACGGTACGGGTGCTGTCCGGGTCGGTGGCCAGCAGCTACGACGCGGCCAGCGGCGACCTGCGGCTCGACTACGTACACGACGGTCTCGCCCGGGTCCGGATCACCCGCGGCGGACGGGATCCGCTGACGCTGCTGCTCGCCGACACCGACACCGCCGGTACCTTCTGGCGGCAGGACACCGCGGCCGGCCCGGTCCTGGAACGTGGCCCGGAACTGGTGCGCACGGCCACCGCGCACGGCGCCAGCCTGCACCTGACCGGCGACACCACCGACCCCGCGCCGCTGGAGGTGTGGGGGCCGGCCAAGATCCGGTCGATCGTGTGGAACGGCGATGAGGTGGCCGCCACCTCCCAGCCGGGCGGCAGCCTGCTCGCCACCGCGAAGCTGCCGGGCGTGCAGCCGGTGACGCTGCCCGACCTGAGCACAGCGGCCTGGAAGACGACGGCCGGCTCCGCGGAGTCGGCGCCGGCGTTCGACGACTCGGCCTGGCAGCACGCCGACAAGACCACGACGAACTCCACCACCACGCCGCCGGCCGGTCAACCGGTACTGACCGCCGACGACTACGGCTTCCACCAGGGGGATGTCTGGTACCGCGGCCACTACACCGGCGGCTCGGACGCCAGCACCATCGCGTTGCGCTACGGCGGCGGCGGTGCCGGCATGCTGCAGGCCTGGCTGGACGGCGTCTACCTCGGGCAGGACGTGCTCAAGACCGGTGCCAGCAGCCCCCCGACCACCGGTACCGCCACCTTCACGGTGCCCGACCGGTTGCGTACCAACGGTTCGCACGTGCTGTCGGTGATGGTCCGCAACGACGGCCACAACGAGGACGGCGGCGTCAACGACGCGCACAAGGAGGGCCGCGGCCTGATCGCGGCCACCATGACCGACACCGCCGGCAACCCGGCGCAGCCCGCGATCAGCTGGCGGATCCAGGGCAACCTCGGCGGCGAGAACATCGTCGACACCGCGCGCGGCGTGATGAACGCCGGCGGCCTGTACGGCGAGCGGCACGGCTGGCAGCTGCCGGGCTACCCGGACGCCTCGTGGACGAACACCACGCTGCCGCAGGACAGCGCGGCGCCCGGCACCACCTGGTATCGCACCCAGGTGTCGCTGGACGTGCCGGCGGACGACGACGCGTCGATCGGCCTGACACTCGGCGATCCCGACACCGCGCCCTCGGACGCGAACTACCGGGCACTGATCTACGTGAACGGCTGGAACATCGGCCAGTACATCGCCGACGTCGGGCCGCAGCACACCTTCCCGGTGCCCAACGGCGTGTTGAACCCCCACGGCGACAACACCATCGCGCTGGCCGTGACCAGCAACGGCGGCGCCGGCAACGGGCCGGAGAAGGTGACACTGACCGACCTCGGCACCGTGCGCGGCGGGGTCAAGGTCCACCAGAACCACGCCCCGGACTGGAGCGCCAGCGTCTACGGCCGGGCCACGCTACCGAGCCGGGCCTCGGTCACCCCGCTGACCAGTACCGACGTGCCCGACCAGCCCGAGCCCGGCGACAGCTTCACCGTCACCGGCACGCTGCGCAACGACGCCGGCGGCAGCCTCGACGACATCGACGCCGGCCTGGACGTACCGGCCGGCTGGACCGCCACCCCGGTCCGGCAGGCACCGGGCACCCTCGCCCGGGCGGCACGGCGCCGCTGAGCTGGCGGGTCACGGTGGGCCCGGATGCCGCGGCCGGCGCCTACTCGGTGGCCGCGATCGTCGGCTACCGGCAGAGCGGCGCGGACGGCCAGACCGGCTCGACCTTCCCGGTGACGATCCGGCCCGCCGGGCTGGTGTACGTCAGCGACCTCCCGTTCGTCTCCGCGACCAACGGGTACGGCCCGGTCGAGCGCGACACCAACGTCGGCGGCAGCGGCGCCGGCGACGGCAGCCCGATCACCGTCCGCGGCACCACCTACGCCAAGGGGTTGGGTACCAACGCGGTCAGCACCGTGGTGCTCGACCTCGCCGGAAAGTGCACCTCCTTCAGCAGCCAGGTGGGCGTCGACGACTCCGCCGGCGGGAAGGGCTCGGTCACCTTCACGGTGCTCGCCGACGGCAGGACGGTGGCGAGCACCGGCGTCCTGACCGGTAGGTCGGCGGCCCAGCAGCTGACCGCCGATGTCACCGGCGTGCAGGAGCTGGTCCTGCAGGTCGGTGACGCCGGCGACGGCGTCGGCCACGACAACGCCGACTGGGCCGGCGCCCAACTGATCTGCGCCGGCTGACCGCCACGCCCGAAGCCCGGCGCCGAAGATCCGGCGCCGGGCTTTGTCAGGCTTCGGCCGCCTCCTGGGCATCGGCGATCGCCGCGCCGTGATCCCTGGCCCAGCTGGTCAGGACCTCGATGGGCTCGATGAGGCTCTGGCCGAGATCGGTGAGGCGGTATTCGACCTGCCGTGCCGTTTCGGCGTGGCGTTCGATCAGGCCGTACTGCTGGAGCCGGCGCAGCGTCTGGGTCAGGACCTTGCGGGAGATGCCGCCGATCGCCTCGATCAGTTCGCCGTGCCGGCGCGGGCGCTGGCTGAGCCCGAACAGCACCAGTGCGGACCACTTGTCGGCGAGGATCTCGGTCGAGAGACGGGTGGGGCAGTCAGCGAGGAATGCCGGCCCTGCCGTGTTCTGCATGAGATCCAAGGTACCTGCAGGTAACGCACGTCGACCTAGCGTGGTGAGGCGAGAACGAAACCGGACACGAAGGAGCCACCATGCCACGAGTCGTCGTCTTCGACGAGTTCGGCGGGCCGGAGGTGTTGCGCATCGTCGACGAGCCCGTACCCGAGCCCGGGACCGGCGAGGTACGGGTGCGCATCGAGGCGTTCGCCGTCAATCCGATCGATGCGATGATGCGCTCCGGCGCCTCGCCGGCGCCGGTCCCGCTGCCGCACGCCCGCCTCGGGATCGAAGCCACCGGTGTCGTCGACACCGTTGGCCCCGAGGTCATCGGGCTGCAGCCGGGGGAACCGGTCGTCGTCACGGCCATCCCGGACTCGGTCGTCCGGGGCAGTTACGCCGAGCAGATCACGATCCCGGCGAATACGGTCGTCCACCGGCCGGCCGGACTCGACGTCCCGCAGGCGGCGGCGTTCTGGGTCGCGTACTTCACCGCTTACCACACGCTGGTCGAGACGGCGGGGATACGCCCCGCCGATCGGGTCCTCATCTCCGGCGCCTCCGGTGGCGTGGGGCGGGCGGCAATCCAGATCGCGCAGCAGATCGGCGCGGTCCCCATCGCCGTGACCCGCGCCACCGTGAGGGTGGAGGAACTGCTCTCCGCCGGGGCCGCCGGGGTGATCGCTACCGATCGCGAGAACGTCGCCGACGCCGTCCACCGCCGTACCGGCGGAACCGGCGTGGACGTCGTCCTGGATCTCGTCCGCGGGCCGGGCCAACAGGACCTGCTGGCGGCGACCCGCCCCGGCGGGACGCTGGTCGCGGCGGGGTTCCTCGATCCGCGGCCCACCCCCGACCCGGGCGAGACGCCGGTCACCGTCGTCAACTACCGGGCCTTCGACCACCTTTCCGACCCCGCGGTGGTCCGGCGCGCGGCGGCGTTCCTGGACGCCGGGGTGCGCCTCGGTGCGCTACGGCCCGCCGTCGACCGGGTGTTCGCGCTCGACGACGTCGTCGCGGCGCATCGCCGCTTCGACCAGGGACTGCACGCCGGCAAGAAGATCGTCGTCACGGTGTAGCGCCGCGGAGAAGCCCGTCCTCGGTGGCAACGGTCGAGCCGCCGGTCAGCTGGCCGCCGAGGCGGGAAGTTCGGTGATGCTCAGGGATTCAACGCCGACGCGTTTCCCGTGGCAGCCGCCATCGCCGCCCGAGGATTGTTCCCACGCCGGTTCGCTCCGCCACCCCGGCCGTACGTCCACCCTGGCCGTACGTCGAGGTCACGCCAGCGAGGCGAGGTGGTCGAGGTGGCGGTCGATGGCGCGCAGGTGGCGGCGGGTCAGGGCGATCCGATCCCGCGGCGCGATCAGCAGGTTCGGGAAACGGTTGACCCGGTCGTACTGGCTGGGTGGGATCCGGCGCGGGGTGGCCTGGTCGTCGGTCCAGATCAGCGGCCGGCGCTCGTCCTCGATCACCCGCAGCGCACCGGGCAGCTTCCACCACTCCGGGTCGTACCGGCCGTCGGGAAACTCCGGCGCCGAGTGCACCTCGAACTCCGGCAGCCCCAGCTGCGCGCCGATCCGGCCCGCCGACCGCTGCCACGTCGTGTGCCAGCGCACCTCGGCCCGCCCCGAGTCGTGCACCTCGCGGATGAACGCGGCGACCGGCTCGGCGACCACGATCGGCCAGGTCACCTGGGTACTCGCGTCGGTAGCCGAGAACCGGCGCCACGACCGGGACGGCCAGACCCGGCGATCGGGTTTGCCGCCGAGCACGTTGAGCACGCCGTCGATGTCGAGCAGCCACACGGCACGATCGCTCATCACACCACCTCCAGTCGGACGGGCCAGCCCGTTTCGGGTCTACACCACCGCGCCAACCGCTCCTCTTTGGCCGAGGTCGGCGAGTTCGCCGGGCACGCAGTGTCTGTGTCGGTCTACGAGCGGAGCCGCTTCATCGGCTGGGTGGCTCCGCGGGGCGGCTGCTGCGCTCGGCCGGCAGGATGCGAACCGCGTGACCGGTGCCGCCGTCGCGGTTCGACCAGACCTTCGGGTCGGCAAGGGCCGGCCCGATCGACTCCCCCGTTAGCCGGCGCTGCTCGCCGGTGATTTCCACCAGCCGGTACAGCTCCAGCCGGCCTTCTACCGCCAACTGCTCGACGACGGGCCTGAGCCGGGCCACCGCCGCGCGCTCCGCATCGGTGGCAAGCTCCGTGACGGGTAACCGCTGCCCCAGCATCGCCCAGCGAAACGAGGCGACGAACTCCAGAACCAGGCCCGCCAGGGTGCCCCTCTGCTCGGCGACGAGGGTGATGCAGTGCTGTTCCAACGTCGGTACGGTGCGCAGGTTCGGCGGTTCGGGAGGCGGTGGGAGGTGCCCGGACCGGATGGTCTCGGGATCCAGACCGTGCGCAGTGAGCTCAGCGATGGCCGGCACCGCGGCACCCAGCCTTCGTAGCATCCGCACGCCGTACTCGGTCTCGTCGGCCGGGACCTCGGGATCGTCGAGCCTGACCGGGGCCCAGACACCAGCGATGGTGGGAAAGTCACCGAGCGCCGAGGTCAGGTATTCCAGCTCGTCGCGGGCCCGGATCCCACCGACGGCGTCCATGAAGGTCAGCATCATCGTCGAATAGCCGGCCGGGCCATCCTCGTCGTCATCCGCGTACACCGCCTCCCACTCGTCGGCGAGTGCCGATCGCAGGGTCTCGTCACCCGCGGTGGGCTGCTGTAGACATCGGACGGTCCGTCTCGTCAGGTCACGCACCCGATCGGACATGTACCCGTCGTACATGAATGCAAGATCGCGAGCGGCGACGTACAGTGCCGCGGCGTACGCTTCGTCATCGAGTCCTGCCAGCGCACCGTGCACCTGCATTTCCAGCTCGTGCTTGGTCGACTCGACCATGGCTCCCGCCGCTCACGTGGTCCCGGCCTTCGTCTCATCCGACTCGACCCATCCTCCACGAAGGCGGCGCCCCCTACCAGCCCGCCGCGTGCGGTTCGCCAGGGGTGGGGGCGGTTCGTAGGCTGCGGGAATGGCGGTGCGGTCCGGGGTGGCGCTGGAGATGGGGCGCCGGTCGACGGTGCAGGTGTGGTCCGGCGGGGCGCACCTGGGCAGCGGGTTCTTCGCCGCGGCCGGGCTGGTGCTCACCTGCGCGCACGTCGTCTGGCGGCAACCGGACCGGGTGTCGCTGCGCTGGGAGGGCCACGAGTTGCCCGGCGAGGTGGTGGTGCGGGCGCCGGCCGAGTTCGGCGGCGGTGCCTTCTACGGCTTCCCCGACCTCGCGGTGATCCGGGTCGGTACCGCGATCGACCATCCGGTGCCGTGGCTGGCGGCGCCGACGGCGAAGGTGCCGCGGCGGCTGATCGGGTACGGGTTCACCACCGCGACGCCGGATCCGGGCATCGGCCTGGAGGGCGTCGAGCTGTGGGTCGGTGGCCGCAGCGGCGCCCGCTACCTCAACGTCACCAACGCCGAGATCCACCGCGGGATGAGCGGCGGCCCGGTCCTGGACCCGGTCACCGGCCAGGTGTACGGGGTGGTGAAGGGATCGCGCGACTACGCGACACCGCGTGGCGGCTGGCTGATCCGGACCGCGGCGGTGCAGGACCTGTTCGACGAGCATCCGGAGCTGTTGCGCACCGCGGCACCGCCGGTGTCGTTGCTGCGGCCCGATCCGGGCACCCCGCTCCACCACCTGCTCGCCGCCCAGCACCGGGTCGTCGACCGGCTGCCGTACGGGCTGGACGACCGGCCGCCGCCGCTGTCGTCGGTGTACGTGCGGCAGCACACCCGCCGCACCGACGAGGACACCGACCCCGCGCCGGTCACCGACGTGCTGCACCGCAACCGCAACGTGCTGGTACTGGGTGGTCCCGGCAGCGGAAAGTCGACGCTGGTGCAGCACCTGGCGGTGGACACCGCGGCGTGGTGGCTGGCGGCCGAGACCGACACCGACCGGCCGGCGCCGAAGGCCGGGCCGGTCGTGGCGGTCCGGTTGTCGGCCGCCGGGCTGGCCCGGACCAGGGCACCGTTCCCGGTGGCGGTGTCGCGGGCGGTGACCAACGATCTCGGCATGCACCTGGACAGCGCGGTACCGCCGGCGGTGTTCGAGTCGCCGCCGGCACCGGGCGCGAGCTGGCTGTACCTGATCGACGGGGTCGACGAGGTGCTCGACGCGGCGGAACGGTCCCGGCTGCTCGCGGTGCTGCACGACCGGCTGGCCGAGTTCGCCACCGAAGCCCGGTTCCTGATCACCAGCCGGGTGCTGCCGGACGGGGAGCTGGACGCGCTGGCCGACGGGGTGGCCACCGGCGCCGCGGACCGCTACGGCGAGTACCTGCTCGACCCGTTCGACCGGTCCGGGCTCGCCGCGTTCGCCCGGCACTGGTTCACCTGGCGGGCACCGGAGCGGGCGCCCGAACTCAGCGCCGGGTTCCTTGCCGAGGTGCGCCGCGCCCGGCTGTTCTCGCTGGTCCAGGTGCCGCTGCTGGCCACGATCGCGGCGATCGTGTACGAGCGTGACCCGGCGGCGTCGCTGCCGGCCGACCGCACCAGCCTGTACCGGGAGACGGTGCAGGCGCTGCTGTACACCCGGCGGGTGCGGCTGGGCACCCGGGACGAGCTGCGTCGAGCCCTGGGCCCGTTCGGCCCGGCCGCGGAGTCGTTCGCCGACTGGCTGTTCGACCACACCGAGGCCTGCCTGGAGCACCTGGCGCACGGCTGGCTCACCCGGGCGCAGGCACCGACGATCGAGGGCGCGGTGGCCTGGGTATGGGCCGCGACCGAGGTACCGGCCGGGGTGCCGCTGGCCGGGCTGCTGCGCGAGCTGCTGCTCGGCAGCGGGTTGCTGGTCGCGCAGCGCGACGGGCTGGCGTTCAGCCACCAGAGCTTCGCGGAGTACCTGGCCGCCGGGCACACCGCCCGGCACTTCGACCCCTCGGTGTGGCTGGCGGACATCGGCGCCCTGGGGCCCAGCAGCGGGGACCTGTTCGGCCTGGCCCGGTGGGTCGAGATGGGCAACGATCCGGTACCGCTGCTGCGCCGGCTGCTGGGCGGCCGCGCCGGCACCGCGGACGACCAGCCCGGCCAGCGGCGCGACTCGCGGGCGCGGCGGATCGCGGCCGGCCTGCTGGATGTGGTCGACGCCCGCGGCGGCAGCACGGTCGGCGCCTGGGACGCGGTCGGCAACTTCTGCGCGGTGCTGCGGGACGGCATCCGGCTGCCCGACGACGATCGGCGCGAGCTGTTGGAGCTGGTACGCCGGAACCTGCGGCGGATCCGCCGGCTCGACGACGAGCTGTCACTGTCCCGGCTGCGAGACGTGCTGCGGGTGCTGCTGGTGCGCGGCGACGGGGCCTGGTGCCTGGCGGCGGTGATGCGGGATCCGCGGACCAGCGAGATCACCCGCATCGAGGCGGCCCGGACGCTGGTGCAACACCGGGACAGCGAACCGGCGCGGGAGCTGCTGCGCGACCTGGCGTACCGGCGGCGGGCCGGGGAGGGCCGGCTGTGGGCGATGCGGACGCTGGCGGCGGTCGGCACCGAGCGGGACCGCCGGTACGCGGTGTTCCGACTCGGGCAGATCGTCGCCGGCGCCGACAGCGGGGCCACCTGGATGCGCGCCGCGGTACTGCTGGCCGAGCTCGAACCGCCCGTGATCGAGGATCCCGGCGTGGCGGTCCGCGCCGGCCCGGGTGCGCCCGAACCCGCCGCGGCGCCGAGGGCGCTCGAGGTCGCGGTGTTGTCCCGCGTCACCGAACCCAGCCGCGAGCTGCACGAACGGGTCGAGGCGCTGGACCTGTTCGGGGCGCTGGTCCCCCATCCGGCCGACGAGCCGGATCCGCGGTCCCCGCTCATCGATCTGTCTCGGCGCACGCAGCCGGATCATGCCGCGGCGCGGCTGGTGGCGCTGCGCGCCGCGTCGGCGATCGCGCAGGTACACCACACGGCGCCGGCCGACGCGCGGCGGGCGCTGCTGGCGCTGGCCGGCGATGCGACCTACACGGTGCTGGAACGCATCTACGCTGCCCGGCTGCTGGCCTCGGTCGGGGTCGAGCGGTTGGCGGCGGAGTTGCTGCTGCGGCTGGCCTACGATGCCCGCCTGCCGGGGGTGCAGCGGGTCGAGGCGCTCTGGCATCTCGGCCGGTTCTGGCCGCAGCAGGCGACCGATCGGCTGGTCGGCTGGGTCACCGACGACGGCGCCGATCCCGCCCTGCGCGCCGACGCGCTGGCGATGTTGACCTCGATGGACGGCGACGCCGCCGGTGCCGCGGCGGCCACCCTGGCCGGCGACGCTACCGTACGGTGGGGCTTCCGGGCCGGCGCGGCCCGGCTGCTCGCGGATCCCGCCGTCGCGCAGCCGCGGGCGGCACGGATACTGCGCGCCCTGGACGAGCGGATCGGCACGCAGCGCAGGCACCGCGACGAAGGGACCCGTTGATGCAGTCACGGATAGAGCAGGTGACCGTCGCGCCGGGCGAGACCATCGAGGCCGAGATCCGGCTGGCCGACACCGGTGGCGATGCGACCGCGTTCAACCGGCTCGATCTGGCCGACGCGACCGAGTCGATCCACCGCATCGGCAGCTGGGTCTACCGCACCGTGCACGACGGGCTGCCCCGCCGCCCGCAGAAGGTCGGCGTCGAGTTCGGCCTCAAGCTCGCCATCAAGTCCGGCAAGCTGACCAGCGTGCTGGCCGAGGCCAGCGGGGAGGCGAGCCTGGTGGTCCGGCTGGAGTGGGAACACGACGGCTGACACCCGCCCGCAGCGCCCTCAGGCAGCTCCCTTCGGGCGGGGTGCAGCGTCGGCCGGTAGACCAGCTCCTGGATGTTGCCGTCGAGCGTGCGGGTTTCCAGCAGCTCCAGGTCGAAGTCGGCGGCGCCGGCGAAGATCGGCCCGGTGCCGGTCTGCCCGGTGATCACCGGGAACAGCGTCACCTGCAGCCGGTCGACCAGGCCGGCGGCCAGCAGCGCCCGGTTCATCGACAGGCTGCCGTGCGAGCGCAGCGGTACCGCCGACTCCTGCTTGAGCCGGCCGACGACCTCGACCGCGTCGCCGGGCGCCACGGTGGCGTCCGGCCAGTCGAGCGGTTCGGTCAGCGTGGTCGACACGATCGTGGCGGGCATCCGGCGCATCCGCGTCACCCACTCGTCGTACACGGCCTCGTCGGCACCGCTGGCCAGCAGCTGGGCGAACGCCCGGTAGGTGTTGGCGCCGAAGACCATCCGCTGCGGCCGGTCGTAGAGGGCGAGCCGGTGCTCCAGCAACTCCGGGCCCTGCTTGCCCCAGTAGCCACCCCAGTCGCCGGTGGCGGTGCCGAAGCCGTCGAGGCTGCTGAACACGTCGATGGTGTACGTCGCGGTCATGGTGGGCTCCTCAGGAAGTCGCGTACGACCATGCAGACTGGGCAACGCCGGCCAACTCATCGCCGTTGCTGTCGGCACCACCCGGCGGAGGGACGGGCCGGCGCAGCCAGGCCGGCCCGAGCGCTCAGGCGGGCCAGAGCCAGCCGGCGAGGTGGGCGAGCCCGGGTTGGCACACCAGGCCGGTTGGCGTCGCCGCGCAGGACGCCGCGTTCCATGCCAGCACCAGCACCACGATCACCAGCAGCCGGCCGACGACCCGGCCGCGCCACAGCACCAGCTCCAGCCGGGCCGGCAGCCGCCGTACGCCCCGATCGGCCCAGCCCGCCACCGCGAGGACACCCTGCCCGTACCGGTGGACGACGGTGGGTGCGCGCCCGGTGGCGCGCCGGAACAAGCTCGCCAGCAGGAAGTCGGGCACCAGCAGCAGCGCCTGCAGCACGACGAGGAGCGCCCGCAGCAGCACCACCAGCGCCGGACCGGCCAACTGCACCGCGGCCCACAGCAGCGCGCCGAGCAACCGGGCCAGCACGTACCCGAGAAGCACCAGCAGCGCCCACCAGGCCAGCTCGCGGACCCAGCCGGGCGCGCCCCAGCCGCCGAACAGCCGCCCGGGTACGCCGACCGCCCAGGCCACGAACTCCCGCGTCACCGTTCGGCCTCGGCCGGGCCGGGGACGGGGCTGGTCTCGATGTCGGTGACCACGATCCCGTCACCGGACTCCCAGGTCGCGTCGCGCTCGGCCGGCGGCCGGTGCGCGAGAGCGGCCAGGTGGTCGCGGCAGTCGCGCCAACCGTCGACGGAGCGGGCGGCGACCACCGCGACCGGATCGTGCACCCGCGCGACGCCGCTGACCCGGAGTTGCTCGCCATCGGAGCCGGTCGCGGTGACCTGCAGTCGCTGCCGGGTCAGATCCACCCCGTAGACGCGGCGGGGGCGGCGCCACCACAGCTCACCGGGGGTGTAGCCGCCGGCCGGGGCACTCAGCCGGCCGGCCGCCGACTCGTACACCAGGGCCAGCCCGGGCCGGGACGGATGCCGGTGCCACGGCGGGAACCGCCGTACCTCCTCGACGAAGACCAGCGGTCCGGGCGTGTCCACACCGCAAATAGTGACAGCCGCCCGAAACACCCCGCAACCGCCCACCGTTCGCACCTGCCCGCGGTACGCCGGGCCGGTCGGGCCGCTGACCACGAGGTGGCCGAGCCGGCGCGGCGTGCCGGCAGGCAGCGGCCGGCGCCGGCATGCACCGGGACGGCCAGCGGAAATCTGTTTGCCTTTCCCGCGCGCTGCGGCAGGCTCGGGGGATGGCCACCACCATCCGGACGGCGAGCACCGACGCCGACTACGAGTCCTGGCGCGCGGTGCGGCTCGCGGTCATGCCGTACGAGCGCTGTCCGAGCGTCGCGGAACTCCGAGGCGTCGACCGTCCCGGCCGGCTGATGGTGCTGGCCGAGATCGACGCCCAGGTGGTCGGCAGCGGCGTGGCGGACCGCTCCGGCGACGGCCAGCGAGCGTCGCTGACCGCGTTCGTCCGGCCGGACTTCCGCCGCCGCGGCGTCGGTACCGACCTGCTTCGGGTGCTGGCCGGGCACGCCGTCGACCTGGGCTACGACACGGCAGGGACGTTCGTCGACGACGAGGGCTCCCGGCGGTTCGCCGAAGGCTTCGGGTTCGCCGAGATCAACCGGGAGGTCGAGCAGGTTCGACGGATCGGTGCCGAGCCGTGGCCGGCGCCGCCCACCGGGTACCAGATCGTCTCGGTCGCCGAGCGCCCGGAGCTGTGGGCCGCGGCCTATCACCAGGTCGCGCTGCCGACCCTGCCGGACATGGATCACCCGAGCGCGCTGCAGGTGTCCGCGGCCGAGTGGCAGAAGGAGTGGATCAACGACCCGGCCGCGATGTTCGTCGCCGTCGTCGGTACCGACGTGATCGGGGTGGCGGGGCTGAAACTCGACTCCGACCGGCCAGAACGTGCCGAAGTCGGCTACACCGCCGTGCGCCGCGAGTGGCGCGGCAGGTCGGTCGCCGCCACGCTCAAACGCACCAGCATGGCGTGGGCCGCCGAGCACGGCATCACCGAGATCTACACCTGGACGCAGCGCGGCAACGAGGCGATGCGCCGCCTCAACGAGCACCTCGGCTTCCGCTACGGCATCGTCAGCAGCACCATGCGGGCGCCGCTGCCGCTGGCCGTCGAGCCGCCGGGAACGCGCTGAGCCCACCCGGCGGCCCGGTTCGTCACGCCGGGGTCGGGCGGTGTGTGGGACTGCCGTAGTCCGGGTCGCGGCCGGTGATGGCGACGATCCGGTCGATCAGCGGGGCGTCGTCGGCGACCGGTCGCCGCGGCCCCCACAGCTGCGGCACCGGTGCGGCGGGCACGAACACCGCCACGTGCTCCAGGCAGGCGCGCAGCGTCGCATCGGACAGCTGCCACGGCAGGCCGGCGGCGCGGGCGATGTCCCAGCCGTGCACGACCAGTTCGGTGAGCGCGACCCGTCCCCAGGTCCGGTTGGGCAACTCGACGCCCACGTCGGTACTGCCCTGCCAGGCGCCGGGCTCGTCCCACGCCGCGCCCAGCTCCCGCACGTGCGCCGACACCCGCTGCCGCCAGCCGTCGTCGAACCGGGTCGGCGCCGGCTGGTCGTCGAGGTCGACCTGCTTGCGGGCCAGGCGGGCGAAGCCCTGCGACACCTCGTCCACGTGCCCGATCACCGCACCGAGGTCGTACTCGCGGCACGGTGTCACGCCGTCCAGTTGCTCGTCTCGTACCGCCTCCACCAGCGCCGCCATCCGCTCCGCGGCGGGATTCAGGTCGATCACCGTTCCTCCTGTTCCCTGCTGTCACCGGTACCGACGACGCCCGGCCGCCGAACTCATCGGGTGCCGGGAAACGCGGCGGGTGACTCGCGGTTACTCGGAGGGCCAGTGGGCCGGCGACCAGTCCCCTGTCGGGTCGGTGGTCTGTCCCACTTCGATCAGGTGACCGTCCGGATCGCGGAGGTAGCAACGGATCTCGTACTGGTGCTGCTTCGGCGGGGTCAGGAACTGGGCACCCCGGGCGCTCCACTCCGCGTACACGGTGTGAATGTCCCTGACGCGAATGTTGAGGAAGCTGCTGACCCGGTCGAGATCGCGCGGCGTCTCCAGGGTGACCTCCGGCTTGTCGTCGGTCGGGCCGCCGCCGACGTTGATGATGATCCAGCTGTTGGCCAGCGCGACGTAGGTGAGCCCGCCGGGACCCGAGTAGGCCAGCCGGCCGCCGAGCACGTCGGTGTAGAAGCGCCGCGAGCGCTCGACATCGTCCGAGACGATGAAGTGGGCCAGCACCAGGTCCTCAGCGGGCGGTGGTGTGGTCTCGGCCATCCGAACCTCCTCTGGTCGGGACGCGGAACCGGTCCTGCGGCGGTTCGGCGGCACGGTGCGCCCAGGATCCGCGGCGGCGATGCGGGCGCGGTCGACAGCTGGCATCGGATCCTCGCGGGATGCCCAGGGCCGGCTCGACCGCGCCGTTGCTGCTCAGCGTGTCTGCCCATGCACGCTACGCCTGCTGCGCGGCGGCGACCGGGTTCCGGGGAATCTGGACCGCGCAACGCGTCCGGGGCGCGTCCCCGGTGTGGGACTCGTGGCCGGTGTGGGACTCGTGGCCGGTGTGGGACTCGTGGCCGGCCTCGTGGCCGATAGGCGGGTCCCGGCCACGAGCGGCGCCGTGGCCGGGGGCCGGCGACGGCGCCGCACGTCCGATCCGTCATGGGGCCGACCCTCCCGCGGTCGGCCCCACGATCTCGGGCCGGTCAGCCGGCGGTCGCGGCGGCGCGGTCGGCGGCGGGGCGGCGGCGCAGGGCCGGGTCGGTCAGCGACGGGGGTGTCCAGGTCGCGTCGAACAGGTCGGTACCCGGCGGGACGAGCTCGTCGATGCGGTCCAGGGTCGCGTCGTCGAGTTCGAGTTCGGTGCCGGCGAGCAGGTCGTCGAGTTGGCTCGGGGTGCGGGGGCCGAGGATCACCGAGCTGACCGCCGGGTGTACGACCGGGAACGCGATCGCCAGCTGCGGCAGCGTGCAGCCCAGCTCGGCGGCGAGGGTCACCAGCTCCTCGACCACCTCGTACTTGCGCTGGTTTCCCGGCAGGCTCGGATCGAACCGGGACGGGTTGTGCACCGCGCGACCGCTGGTCAGGTCGACCGGCGCGTCCTTGCGGATCCGGCCGGTGAGGAAGCCCCAGCCGAGCGGGCTCCAGGTCAGTGCGCCCATCCCGTGCCGCTGGCACAGCGGCAGGATGGAGCGTTCGATCCCGCGGGCCAGGATCGAGTACGGCGGCTGCTCGGTGCGGAACCGCAGCAGCCCGCGCGCCGCCGAGGTCGCGTGCGCCTCGGCGATGTAGTCGGCCGGGAACGTCGAGCAGCCGAAGGCGCGGATCTTGCCCTGGTGGACCAGGTCGGTCAGCGCCGACAGGGTCTCCTCGATGTCGGTGGTCGGGTCGGGCCGGTGGATCTGGTACAGGTCGATCCAGTCGGTGTCGAGCCGGCGCAGGCTGTCCTCGACGGCGCGGACGATCCAGCGACGCGAGTTGCCGCTCTGGTTGCGCTGCTCACCCATCGCGAAGTGCACCTTGGTGGCGAGCACGACGTCGTCGCGGCGGCCCTTGAGCGCGGTGCCGACGATGCGTTCGGACCCGCCGTCCTCACCGTAGGCGTCGGCGGTGTCGATGAAGTTGATTCCCGCGTCCAGCGCGGTGTGGATCATCCTGGTGCATTCGTCGAGGTCGGTGTTGCCTTCGGAGCCGAACATCATCGTACCGAGGCAGTAGGTGCTGACCTCGATCCCAGTGCCGCCGAGCGGCCGGTAACGCATCGTCATGAGCCGGGACGCTAGCTGCTAGACCGAACTCTAGGTCAACTCGCGGCGCGCGGGCGCTTGGGTGCGCGGCCACGGACCGGTCGGCCGGCGCGCTGGGCCGCCGTTCGCTGCGAACTGGTGGGCTGCACAATCGAGGCATGGACGAGCTGCTCGGCTGGCTGGGCCGCCTGGACGAGACGGAGCTGTCGCGGTTGCTGCACGACCGGCCCGACCTGCTGGCTTCCCCAGTTCCCGGGACGCTGGCTGAGCTTGCGATCCGGATGTCGCATCCCTTCTCGGCACAGACCGCGCTGGTCGGTCTGCCGGCCCCTTCGGTCCAGGTGGCGGAGGCGGTCGCAGCCCTCGAGGTCGACGCGAGCCGGGCCGCCCTGGCGGCGCTGGTGGGCCGCGACGCCGAGGACGCCGAGCTGGCGAACGCCCTCGAGCGTCTCATCGCTCAGGGTCTGGTACTGGAGATCGATGACCGGCTCGTGTTGGCGCCGGGCGCCGACATCTGGGAGTGCCCGCTGGGTCTGGGGCCGTCGGTCGCCGAACTGCTCGGCGACCGGTACGCGACGGAGATTCACAAGATCGCCGATGCGCTCGGTGTGGGCAGACGCAGCCGCAAGGCCGACTCCGCCGCGGCGGTCGTCGCCTGGCTGTCGGAGGCCGACAACGTTCGGCGACTCGTGGCGGAAGCCCCCCGGCCGGTGGCGCGCATGCTGGCGGAGCTCGCAGAGTACGGGCCGACGCTGCAGGCGCCGGAATCGGTCAGCGGCTGGGCCGCTCAGCGTGGCTTGGTGATCTCCCAAGGTCAGGGCTGGGCCAGTGAGCTGGTGATGCCGCGCGAAGTGGCGATTGCGCTGCGCGGCTCGCAGTGGACCGCCGCGTTCGACCCTCGATGCCCGGCGCCGGCGGGTGCGCCGGTGGCCGCCCGCTCGGTTGCCCAGGCGTCTGCTGCCGCTGCGCTGGATGCGCTGCGTCGGATGGGTACGGTCCTGAGCGCCTGCGCCAGCACACCGCTGGCGTTGCGCCGCTCCGGGGGTGTGGGCGTCCGGGAGCTGCGGCGGTTGGCGAAGACCACCGGCGAGACACCAGAGCAGCTGGTGCTGTGGCTGCAACTCGCGGACTCCGGCGGCCTGCTGGACGAGGTCGAGGACAGCGTACGGCTGTCACCGGCAGGAGAGGCATGGCGGCGCCTGGCCCCCGCCGATGCGTTCATCACCCTGATGCACGCGTGGCGCACAATGCCTGACGCGCCCGGCCTGCGCCTCCTCGACGGGTCGGTGACGGCGCTGATCTGGCCGTCCGATGGGGCGGTGGTCGCGCCGCTGCGTTTGGCGTTGCTTCGCGTCCTGGCCACCGTCGAGGCTGGGCATCGAGTCGATCCGGCCGACCTGACCGCCCCGGTGCGCTGGCGGGCCCCGCTGGTCGCGGACGCGATCGAGCACGCCGATGCCGACCTGGCCGCGGCGGTGCAGGTGTTGTGGCAGGAGGCCGAAACGCTGGGCGTCGTTGCATTGGGCTCGCCGAGCGATCTCGTCCGAGTGTCGGAGGATCCGGGCCGGCTCGCCGAAGTGGTGCACGAGATGATGCCGGCCGCGGTCGCCACCGCGCGGTTCCAGGCCGACCTGACGGCGGTGGTCACCGGCCCGCCCAGCGGCGAGCTGGCCGCACTGCTCGATTCGGTGGCGGACCGGGAAACCACCGGAACGGCCGTGGTGTGGCGATTCTCGGCCGCGACGGTACGGGCGGCATTGGACGCCGGTGAGCAGGCGGCCACCATCGTCGACGAGCTCACCGCCGTGTCCGTCGACCAGGTGCTACCGCAGCCGCTGCGTTACCTGATCGACGACGTTGCGCGGCAGCACGGCCGGGTGCGGGTGCGCACGGTGGCCTGCTGCCTGCGGTCGGACGACACCGCATTGTTGGCGGAGATCGCCGCGACCCGGGCGCTGCGCCGGCTCGGCCTGACGGTGCTGGCACCGACCGTGGTGGCCAGCAGCGTCCCCCGCGAGGAGACGCTGACCGCGTTGCGGGCGGCGGGATTCGCACCGGTCGTCGACGACGACCGCGTCGATGCTGGCGCGGGACGGTCACCGCATCGCGGCGGGCCAGGCGAGCCGGCCCAGGTCATCGACCTGGACACCCACCGCCACCCTGCGGCATCGTCCGGTCTCGAGCCCGGCACCGGCGGTCGAGGCGGCGCCGGGACCGATCCGGCACGGCTGGCAGCGGAGTTGATCGCCGCAGGTCCCGACGCCGCACCGCGCATCGGAGCCGAGCTGGCCACCGTCACCGACGGTGCTCCCCAGCTGAGCCCGGCAGAACGGCACCTGCTCGCCTTGGCCGTGCGGGCCGGCATGCCGGTACTCATCGAGTACGTCAACGGGCAGGGCAACGCCAGCAGCCGTGTCATCGGCGAGCTGGAGCTGGACGGAAACATGCTGTCCGCGTTCTGCACGCTGCGCCAGGAAGAGCGCCACTTCCTGTTGTCCCGGATCCGCTCGGTCACACCTGCCTGACCCGAGCACACAGCACGGACCGCCATGGTCAGCTGTGGCGGTGCGCGGCGGTGCGGCTGGTGCGCAGGTGCCGGCGGGCCAGCTGCGCGGCGGCGGCCCCGTCACCGGCGGCGATCGCCCGATAGATCGCCTCGTGCTCGTCGTACACCTCGGCGAACTCGTCGTGTTGGCCCAGCAGCCAGCGCATCCGGCCGGACAGCGTCACCGCCACCTCGTCGAGCAGGGTGTTGCCGCTGGCGGCGGTGATCGCCTCGTGGAAGTCGGCGGCGGCCCGGCGGGCGGCGGTACCGTCGCCGCGGCGGGCGGCGTCGCCCTCGGCGTCGAGCGCAGCCCGCATCGCGCGCAGCGCGGCGGGGTCGTGGCGTTCGGCGGCGCGTCGGATCGCCAGCGGCTCCAGCGCGGTACGCACCTCGATCAGCTCGTCGATGTCGCGGGCGGTGAAGACCCGGACAGTCATCCAGCTGTTGCGGCGCGGCACCGCGAGACCCTCCCCGACCAGGCTGCGCAACGCCTCCCGTACCGGCACTCGGCTCACGCCCAGCTCGGCCGACAGCTCCCGTTCGACCAGCCGGGAGCCAGGTTCGCGTCCCCCGTCGATGATCTGCTCGCGCAGCACCCTGGCGACCCGCACCGATTCCGGCTCGCCGCCGACGCTCGCCCGCTCCCGCACGCCTGCCAGTCTAGGGCTCGGGTCGGCCGGCCGATCCCGGTTGTCGGACACCCTCGTTCAGCGCATCTTCGCGGCGAGGTCGGCGAGGAACCTCGGCACCCGGCCGGCTCCGAAGTCGTAGAACCGCACCCACCGTGGCTCGACCGTGATCCGCGCCATCCGGTCGTACATGGCCCGGCAGTTGCGTTCGAACTCGGCCGCCTGCTCGGCGTCGAAGTTCTTCCGTGCCGCGGCGAGGTATTCCGGTACCACGCCATCCATGATGGTGAGGTGCGCGATCCCGCGCACCGACAACGCCGTCGCCGAGCCCGGGCCGTCACCGGCGTCGATACTCAGGGCGACCTCGGGGCGAGCAGCCAACGCCCGTACCTTGGGCGCGGTGGCGGCGGTGGCCATGACGATCTGCTCGCCGGTCCAGAAGATCCCGATCGGGACGACGCGCGGCAGCCCGTCGAGCCCCTCGTATGCCAACCGCGCCATCGACGCGCGGTCCAGCAGCTCGTGGGCGTCGGCCAGCTCTCGGGCGATCTGTTCGCGGTCCATGGCCCCGTTCCTCTCTCCAGTCGCGCGGCCGTTCGTGGCCGCTCCCCCCGGGGACGGAGCCGGGTCCGCGTTCTCGACACCCGAGGCGTACGAGCACCGTCCGCGACGTGCCCGTACCGGTGCGCAGCGCCGTGTCGTCGCCGCCGAGCATCGGCAGCCGCCGGCCCGGCCGGGTACCGCACGGCCTCGGACGCTGTCGTCGACCGTGACGGTGGCGGTCATCTTCGGCGCCTCGCCGCGAAGGTCACCGGGGGCCTCGCGCCGGCGCCAGCACGGCCGGGTCCTGAGCGGGAATCGCGATGGCGGTCGACGCCAGAGTGGGCGGCGCCAGAACGGGGGTGCCGGGCCGGGCAGCACCGGGGCGGGCAGCGGCCGAGCGGTCGGTGCCGGAGCCGTCGGGGCGGCCGGAGAAGACCGTGGCCCGGTGCGGCGGCGATGGCAGGGCGGAGCGGAACCGGCTCGGTGTGGTTCCGGTGATCTGGCGGAATCGCCGGGAGAAGTGGAACTCGTCGTTGTACCCGAGGGCGGCGGCGATCTGCCGGCCGGTCAACTCGCCCTCGGCGAGCAGTTCACAGGCCCGGTCGATGCAGCGCTGGGTGCGGTAGCGCGCCGGTGAGACGCCGGCCAGCCGCCGGAACCTCTTGCGGAACCCGTCGTAGGACATCGACAGCCGGGCGGCGACGGCCTCCAGCGGCTGCTCGCGGCGCACGTCGGCGTCCAGCAGCGCGCTGGCCCGGGACAGCCACCAGTGGTCGGACCGGGCGTCCTCGCCCGGCGGGGATGACTCGGTGTCGGCCAGTACCGACAGCAGCGCGCAGACGGTGGACAGGGCGGCGCCGCTGTCGGTGCGCTGCAGGTCGACGAACACTCGCTCGAACGCAGCCGCCCAGCGATCCACCGGCGACAGGCGCCGCACGGGCCGGGCGGGGTCGAGCAGCCCGGCGGAGCGCCACAGGTCGAAGACGGGGCCGTCGAACAGCAGGTACAGCTCGCTCCAGGTCTGGCCGGGCTCCGGCCCGTAGGTGTGGCCGAGGCCGGGGAACAGCAGCAGCAGGTCGCCGGCCGCGAGCGCCGTGCGGGTGCCGTTGGCGTCGGCGTAGCGGCCCGAGCCGGCGAGCAGGTAGGCCGCGGCGTAGCTGTCCAGAACGCGCAAGGGGGCCGCGGGCAGGCCGTGGCTCGCGCGCAGCCTCCCGGCGGCACGCACGGCACCGACGGGCGTCGTGTCGGTCGCCCGGACGACGAGCTGGGAGGGCAGCGGTGAACGCTCGGCCATGCACCCAGCATCGCCAGCCTGACCAGAATCGACAAGGTGGCGGGCCAGTTCGTGCAACACGGCCAGGGCGGGCCGCCCTACGGTGAAGGTCTGAACGAGCGCAGCCCAGGGCGACCCGAGCCCGAGGCTCGCAGGACAGGCCATGCAAGCCCGGCCGTTCAGGGCAGGCCGTGCACGGCAGGCCGTGGGGCAGGCTGTGCGGGGCAGGCCGCGCAGGTCGGTTTCGCAAGCCGGCCTGCGCAGGCCGGGATTCGCACGCCGGGCTGCGCCGAGCCAGTCCGGAACGAGCCGGGCCCCGCGGCGGCGTGGCCACAACCCAGCCCGAGTCAGGAGGTCCGAGATGTCCACAGTGGCCGACGGCCGGATCAGTGCACAGGGTGTCGAACTCGACGACGGGGTGGGCGCGCTGCGTCGTTCCCACGACGTGGTGGGCGACGCGGCCGAGTTGCAGCGCCGGCTGGCGGCCGACGGGTACCTGTTCCTGCCCAGCTTCCTGGCGCGCGACGAGGTGCTGGCGGCCCGGCACGACCTGCTGGCGCGGCTCGCGCAGCTGGGCAGGTGCGAGCCCGGCAGCGGAGCCGACGACGCGATCGCCGCCCCCGGTTTCGACGGCTTCGTACCGGACGTCGCGGCGGGCAGCGTGCCGCTACTGGATCTGCTCTACACCGGCCGCATGATCGAGCTGTACGAGGCGATCTTCGGCGAGGCGGTCCGGCACTTCGACTACACCTGGCTGCGGGCGGTGCCACCGCGCTCCGGCACGCCGCCGCACATGGACAGCGTGTTCATGAACCGCGGCACGCTGGACCTGCTGACCGCGTGGACTCCGCTGGGCGACATCGACCGCACGCTCGGCGGGTTGGCGATCCTGGAACGTTCGCACACCCACGCCGACCTGCGCGCCGGCTACGGCAGCCGCGACGTCGACGAGTTCTGCAGCAACGGCACCAGCGCCGAGCAGGACGCGAGCCACGAGGGTCTGTTGTGGAACGGGGCGCTGACCGACGATCCGGGCCAGCTGCGGGAGAGGCTGGGCGGCCGTTGGCTCACCGCCGACTTCCGGGCCGGCGATCTGCTCACCTTCACCATCTTCACCGTCCACTGTGGACTGGACAACAACACCGGCCGGCTCCGGCTCTCCTGCGACTCCCGGTACCAGCGGGCCAGCCAGCCGGCCGACCCGCGCTGGATCGGCGCCCACCCCACCGCGCACGGCGCGCGCAGCAAGCGCGGCGTCATCTGCTGACCGTCGACCACGCGCCGGCCGGTATCGGTCGAGCGCGGTACCGATGGCGTCCGTGCCGACCTGGGCGCGGCCCCGGCGAGGCGCGGGCCACAGCCGCCCCGCGTCGCACGCTGACCCGGGATCGAGCCCGTCGGTCGCCCGGCTCAGTCGAGCGCCACGGGCAGGCCGAACGGCGCGAAGTGCATCGCGCTCGACGAGACCTACGCCCTGGTCGGCGACGACGGCGGCCGACCCACCGGCGGGATCGGACAGGCCGGCCCGGACAGCCCGTATGTCGGGCTGGTCGCTTACTTCCCCGTCGAGGACGTGGATGCGGCCCTGGCCCGCGCCGAGCAACTGGGCGGCACCCGGGTCCTGGCACCGGTGGACACACCGGTCAGCCGCATCGCCGTGTTCGCCGACCCCGACGGCAACCGGGTGGGCCTGGTACGTCGCTGACTGGTGCGGCCCGATCGCATCGGCTCGATCCCAGCTCCGGTCGAGGCCGTCGGCCACCTTCGCCGGCCCCGATCTGGAGTTGGCGAGCCATCCTGCGTGCCCGGTGCGGGACCGGTCGGGCACATGCCGGGCGCCCGGCGCCATCACCACGGTCACCGCAACGCACCCACCGGCTACGACGACGCACTCAGCGGCGGCGCCGGGCGTGCGTGGCCGGCGGTTGCACCGGCACGGGGATGCGCGGGTACTGCGCTGCGGTCGTGCATCGGTGCGTAGTGCAGCGGGGAGGCGACGAACAGTCCGGTGGCGAGCAGGACGAGCACGGTGCCGATCAGGCAGATTCGGGTCAGCACGCGGGCGGTACGGGCGTGCAGGCGCCGGCGTGCCAGGGCGGTCAGGGCGATGCCGGCCGCACCCCCGGCGGTGTTGGTGATCACGTCGGTGACATCGGACCAGCCGATGGCCAGCACGTACTGGGTGGTCTCCAGCGCCACGCTCGCCGCGGCGACCACGACCGCCGCCTGCCACCACGGCCGGGCCGGGGCGAGCAGCCGCAGGTAGAGGCCGAACGGGACGAACATCAGCAGGTTCGCGGCCACTTCCTGCGGCGAGTTGGGGTCCAGCCCGCCGTCCGCGCTGAACGGGACGAGCTTGAGGTGCCGCAGGCTGCCGTCACCGATGTGCGGCGGCTCCAGCTTCCACAGCACCAGCCAGCACAGCAGGGCGAGGTAGACCACGAACAGCGCGACCAGCAGCACTCGCCCGCCTTCGCGGGGCTGCTCGCTTTCCTGGGCCACACCAGCTCCACCACGACCGACGGCAACGCCCCATCGTACGAGCTCGCGAACGCACTCGACGCGCCGTACGCCGTCGAGAGGAGACCAGCTCCAGCGCACACTCGCGCTAAATTTATGCTTTGCACATTTATAGGTCCGACATATAGTTGTACCCGCTCAAGCGGGGCCTGCTGCATCACGAGCACGTCCCGCGCCTGACGAAAGACCGAGAGGCAGCGATGAATCTGCGGGTGACCCGCGGCGAGACCTTGCGACTGATGAGCGTGCATGCGCATCCCGATGACGAGTCGAGCAAGGGCGCTGCCACGCTCGCCAAGTACGCCGCCGAGGGCGCGGAGGTGCTGGTGGTCACCTGCACCGGTGGGGAGCGCGGCGACGTGCTCAACCCCGCGATGGACCGGCCGGGCGTACGCGAGAGGCTGGCCGAGATCCGCCGCGCGGAGATGGCCGCCGCCCGGGAGATCCTCGGGGTGCGGCAGGAGTTCCTGGGTTTCGTCGACTCGGGGCTGCCGGGCGAGGGCGAAGCGCTGCCGGACGACTGCTTCGCGCGCCGGCCGCTGGATGAAGCGGTCGGGCGGCTGGTGGCGCGGATCCGCGCGTTCCGGCCGCACGTGGTCGTCAGCTACGACCAGACCGGCGGCTATCCGCATCCCGACCACCTCCGGACGCACGAGGTGACCGTCGCGGCGTACGAGGCGGCGGGCGACGCCGACCGCTACCGGGAGGCGGGCGAACCGTGGCAGCCGCGCAAGCTGTACTACCACGGTGTGCTGTCGCGGGCGTGGTTCCAGACCTTGCACGACGCCATGACCGCGCGCGGGATCGACTCGGGGATGGCGGAGGTGCTGGCCGAGTTCTCCGACGACGCGCCGGTTCTGTCGATCACCACCCGGGTGCCGTGCGCGGAGTACTTCCCGGTGCGGGACCGGGCACTGCTGGCGCACGCGACGCAGATCGATCCGCACGCCGGGTTCATGCGACACGACCGGGCGATCGAGCGGGAGGTGTGGCCCACGGAGGACTACCACCTGGCCCGGTCGCTGGTCGAGGTCTCGCGACCGGAGGACGACCTGTTCGCCGGGCTTCGCGCGAGCCGCTGACGCGAGACCGATGCGCTCGGCGGGTCGGTGTCGAGCGCCGGCGAGGCTGCTTCGAGTCGTCCGGTCGCGAGCATGCCGCGGGGCGCCGCCGGCGAAACGACGAGCGGCACGGTCGGCCGGGACTGCCCAGGAAAACAGCGGAGTCGTCGTTGCGCCGGACGCGGCCGCGATCGGGGGTGGGCACGCTCACCGCTCGGGCCACGGATCCATGGCCCGAGTTTGGTATACCATTTTTCGCGGGCCTCGGGTGAGCCGCCGGACCCAGCGAAGAAAGGTAGGAGATGACCCGTTCCGTGGTGACCGACGTGCGCCCGTGGGGTGCCGCGGCAAGCGACCTCGTCATCGAGAACGGGACGATCGCCGACATCCGGCCGACCGGCACCGCGCAGCCGGCCGGTACCACCGTCATCGACGGGCGCGGGCTGCTCGCACTGCCCGGCCTGATCAACGCGCACGCGCACCTGGACAAGAGCTGGTGGGGCAGGCCCTGGGTGCCTTACGGCGGCGAGCCGACCACGCAGGGGCGCATCGCGCACGAGCGGGCGCACCGCGAGGAACTCGGCATCCCCAGCCCGGAGTCCACCACCGCGCTGGTGCGCGAGCTGCTTTCCTTCGGTACCACCGCGTTTCGCAGCCACGTCGACGTCGACCTGGGCGTCGGCCTGACCGGCATCCAGCTCGTGCGCGAGGCGGTTGCCGCGGTCGATCCGGGTATCGGGCTGCAGATCGTGGCGTTCCCGCAGGACGGCGTGCTGCGCCGCCCCGGCGTGCTCGACCTGCTCGACCGGGCCGCCGCCGAGGGCGCCGACCACATCGGCGGGCTGGACCCCGCGTCGATCGACCGCGACCCCGTCGGGCAGCTCGACGCGCTGTTCGACATCGCCGACCGGCGCGGCGTCGGGCTCGACATCCACCTGCACGACCGGGGCGAGTTGGGCGCGTTCCAGTACGAGCTGATCATCGAACGCACCCGCGCGACCGGCCTGGCCGGCCGGGTCAACGTCTCGCACGGGTTCGCGCTGGGCAACCTGACGCCCGACCGGCAGCTGGAGATCGTCGACGCGATGGCCGAGGCGGGCGTGTCGCTGAGCACGGTGGCGGGGGTGACCGCGCCGCGGCTGCCGAACACCATGCTGCGCGCGGCCGGGGTACCGGTGGGCCTGGGTACCGACGGGATCCGCGACCTGTGGGGCCCGTTCGGCGACGGCGACGTGCTGCGGCTGGCCGGCACCCTGGCGCAGCTGGCCGGGTGGCGCCGCGACGAGGACCTGCTGTCCGCGGCGCGCATCGCGACCTCGGCGGCGGCCGGGTTCGTCGGCCGCGAACGGCACGACCTGGTGGTCGGCGCGCCGGCCGACGTGGTGCTGCTGGACGCGCAGAACCCGCAGGACGCCATCACCCGCGCCCCGGCCCGCGACATCGTCGTGGTGGCCGGCAACGTGGTCCGCGGCTGACGGAGCTTTCCCTTCCACGCCAGGCGATCCGCCCCGGGATGTCGATCCGGCTCGGCGCCGGTGTGCCGGGGTGCAGAGGAGTAGCAATGGCACAGGTGGCCCCGCCGGCCGCTCCCCCGCGGCCCGACGGGTTGCACCGCAGGGTGTTCGCGTCGCTGCTGCGCTACCCCCGGTTCCGGCTGCTGTGGGTGTCGAACCTGTTCTTCTTCGGCGGGGTGTGGACCCAGACGCTGATCCTCGGCTGGCTGGTGTTCGACACCACCGGCTCGGAGTTCCGGCTGGCGGTGTTCACCGCGGTGCGGCTGGCGCCGATGATGCTCGGCCCGCTGTCCGGCGTGGTCTCCGACCGGTTCGACCGGGCCAGGTTGCTGCTGGCCGCCTCGGGGTGGGCGCTGGCGGTGGTGCTGCTGCTGCTGTCGGTACTGGTGTCGGCCGGCGCGGCACCCTACTGGCTGCTGGTGACCGGTGGGCTGTGCCTGGGCCTGGCGCAGTCGCCGTCCCAGCCGGCGCGCTCCACCCTGGTACTGGACTTCGTCGGGCGGGAGAGCCTGAGCAACGCCAACGCGCTGAACTCGATCGTGATGAACATGACGCAGGTGATCGGGCCGGCGATCGGCGGCGCGATGATCAGCGCGCTGGGCGCCCCCGGCGCGCTGTGGGTGTCCACCGCGTGGTTCGCGGTCTCGCTGGTGACGCTGTGGCCGCTGCGACACACCGCCGGGCGGGTGGCGCACGCCGGTGGGGAGTCGTTGCGGCGCTTGGTATCCAGCGGAATCCGGGCCGTGCTCGACAACCGGCTGGCCACCGCGGTACTGCTGATCACGTTGCTGGCCAACATCCTGCTGTGGCCGATCTACCAGGCGTTCATGCCGGTGTTCGCCAAGGTGCACTTGGGCCTGGATGCCGGTGGTCTGGGCTGGCTGCTGACCTGTAGCGGCCTCGGCGGGCTGGTCGGTTCGCTGATCATCGCCGCGCTGGGTGACTTCCGGTACAAGGGCGCGATGTTCGTCGTCGGTACCGCGATCTGGGGCACCCTGTGGGTGGCGTTCGCCGCGTCGAGCGTGGTGCCGGTGTCGTTCGTCCTGCTCGCCGGGGTGGGGCTGGCCAGCTCCGCGTTCGGGGTGCTGCAGACCACGCTGCTGCTGATGCTGACCCCGCCGGCCGTGCAGGGCCGGGTACTCGGGTTGCAGGAGCTGGCCATCGGGGTGATGCCGCTCGCGACGATCATGCTCGGCGCGGTGGCCGAGATCCTGGGCGTGGCCGGTACCACGATGATCAGCGGCAGCCTGCTGGTGCTGTTCCTGGTGGGCCTGGCGCTCGCGGTGCCGAGCCTGCTGCGCTACAGCGGCCGAACGTGAGAGACACCCCGGGCTGCGGCGCATCCACCACGCCGGGCTGTTCTGGCCGCGGATCGGTCACTCGCGGCTGATCGCCACCGCGTGGAAGGCGTTGTCCTGCAGGATGCCGCGGCCACTGACGCGAAGCTTCATGCCGACCCGCAGGTCGGCGACCGAGCCGCCCGGCAGTACCGCCGTGTCGTCGTGCGCGAGGACCGGATGCACCGTGTGGCCGGCGCCGACGATCGTCAGCCGCCAGTCGGTGCCGGTGTGCCGGATCCTGCGCAGCGTTCCGGTACAGACGCTCACCACCCCCGCCTCGTGGTAGCCGCGCTGGAGCGAGTGGCATCCACCGACGTCACCCGATGCGACGAAGCCGATCCCCACTTCCGGGATCCCCAGGTGCGAGGTGGCGGCCGGTGGCGGCTTCGGGGTGCGGGCGCGCTGGGTCAGCACGCCGGCGGCGAACCCGAGCACCAGCAGCGCGACCGCCGCGAGCACCAGGTACCGGCGCGGCACCGACCGGCTGTCCGCCCGGCCCACGCTCGTGCGCTGTGCCGCGTCCAGTTCGATGACCGGTTCCGCGCCGTCGCTCTCGGCCCGCTCGACGTCCCCGGCCCGCCCGACCTCCCCGGCCCGCCCGACGTCTTCAGCCCGCTCGACATGCCTGGCCCGCCGGCCGTCCTCGGCCCGCTCGCCGTCCGGATCCTGCCCGTCCCGCACCTCGGCCACTCCCCTGTCGGTGTCTGGTCACCTGCCACCCACGCCAGGTACGTGCGGCAGCACTCCGGCGCCCGTTCGCCGCACATCGACATTCTCGACGCCGCACGGCACAGCGGGCGGGGACCAGACCAGCAGCGATGAGACTGAGGACAGAAGCTGACCGCAACAGTCGGTAACCTGGTCTTCAACAGCGAGAACGGACCACCGGGAGCATCATGCCGACCGTGAACGAGCCGACCAGCACCGACGAGCAGCCCGCGATCAGCCAGGAGCGCGCCGACATCCTGCAGCTGCTCGCGCACCAGCGGCACTTCCTGCGCTTCACCACCCGCGACCTGACCGACGAGCAGGCCCGCCAGCGCAGCACCGCCAGCGCGCTGTGCCTGGGTGGGCTGATCAAGCACGTGACGTCGGTCGAACGCGGCTGGGCCACCTTCATCGTCGAGGGCCCCGCCGCGATGCCCGACTTCACCAAGATGACCGAGGCCGACTTCCAGGCCCGCGCCGAGGAGTTCGAGCTGCTGCCCGGCGAGACCCTCGCCGGGGTGCTCGCGGCGTACGACGAGGTCGCCGGCCGCACCGACGAGCTGGTGCGCACCGTGGCCGACCTGGACGCGAGCCACCCGCTGCCGGACGCGCCGTGGAACGAGCCCGGCGCCCGCTGGTCGGTGCGGCGCACGCTGCTGCACATCGCCGCCGAGACCGCCCAGCACGCCGGCCACGCCGACATCATCCGCGAGTCGATCGACGGCGCGAAGTCCATGGGCTGAACCTGCTCCACAGCTGTCCGCACTGCCGTGCGCCGGGCCGCGCACGGCAGTGCGGCGTCCCGTCCCGGCTCGGCGCCGCGGTTGCGAGGCGCTAACGTGTGCCGTCGGCAGCGACGAGGGGGCAGGATGCGGCGGGCGGTAGCAGCGGTCACGATCGGGGCGGCGATGCTGTGCACCGCCGGATGCGCCACCCCTCCCGGCGGCAGCGGGACGACCTCACCGACGCCGTCACCGTCGGCCAGCGGCTCCACCGTGCCGGCCGCGTTCACCACCGCGGTCGGCCGCTCGTACCGCGGGATCAAGACGACGAAGAGCCTGACCCCGAGCAAGGCCGTGCTGGTCGGACCGCACTCGTTCCTGCAACTCGACCGCATCGCGCGGACCACCACACTGACCGCCGACCAGATCGGCGTCGCCCAGCTCGGCGACCAGGCCCTGCCGGCGCACGCCCGATCCGGGTACGAGTTCGTGTTGGCACACCTGACCCCGAACAGCACCGCCGGCACGGGTGTCGCCCGCCCCGGCCTGCCCGGCTACGACGGCGATGCGCTGAACGCCAGCAAGGCCGCCATCGTGGTCGACGGCACGAGCCGCAGCGTGCCCGGCCAGCTGTTCGCCGACGAGACGATCATCGTGTCGGTGCCGGCCGGCGCACCGGTCGCGCTGCGGATGAACGACGGCGGTCGCGCGCAGGATCTCGACCTGCGCACCGGCAAGCGCACCCGGACCGCGAGCCCGCTGTACTACCCGGTGCGCGAGGCCAGCCCGTCGTTCGACGACGACTACTACGTGACCGGCCCGCACAGCTCCGCCGGCCTGAGCTCCGCCAGCGGCAAGGCCGTGCTCGCCCCGTACGCCGACAAGCTCGGCTGGGCGCGCAAGGGCCGCGCCTGGCTTTTCGTCACCGTGGGTTTCACCACCAGCAGCATGTCGCAGTTCAAGCCGAACGTGGCGCGTAGCCTGACGCTGACCGCCGGCGGCACCACCCTGACCGGCCACGCCACCAGCAGCGGCGACACCACCAGCGACCCGAACTCGGTCGGCGGCGCCGGCGGCCACCTCGACCTCGCCTTCGACGTACCGGCGAGCCTGCGCTCCGGCACGCTCAACTACCTGCCGGTGGGCTCGTTCGTCGTCGACGACAAGACCGTCTCGGCCACCCCGTACCAGGGCGGCGACCCGCGGTACGACACCGGCGTCCAGCACAAGCACGTGACCCTGAAACCCCGCTCCTGACGGCGTCCGGTGCCGGTTCACCGGTCGCCGCGCGCGGTTCGACAGCGCCGTTGACCCTAGTGGTGCCGCCGCAGGCGCCGGACCGGTGCAATCCGGCCGGCACCTGACCCCCGGTGAGAACGAGCCCTGGTACCGCTGGAAGGCCACTCTCGCCAACCGGGCTGCAGCTGATTGTGGGAAGGCCCGTCGGACATGATCCGGTCGATGTCACCGGCGCTGTGCGCAGGCCCGGCAGATCACAGTGTCGACAGAAACCGTGACAGGTATCCTGGACCTGTCACGGTTTCTGTCGACGAGGGGAGGGTCCGTGAACACCACCGAACTGCCCGACCTGATCGGATATGGTCGCAATCGACCCAAACTGAGCCGTCACCAGCTTGAACGTCTCCTCGCCAGCGGCGACTATGAGCGGATCGCACCCGGCCTGTTCCTCCGCGCTGGCCTCACCGACGACACCATCGCCGCGTGGATGGCGATCGCCGCCCGGAAACCTCAGTCGACGCTGTGTCTACTCACGGCGCTCGCGCTGCACGACCTGACCGACGAAATCCCCACTCGAAGCGACATCGCCCTGCCCCGCGGCACCCATCCGATCAAGGTTCGCCACGCGCCGATCGCGTGGCACACGTTCGCCGCTGACACGTTTCTCATCGGGCGCGGCGAACACGCTCTGCCCGGCGGAATGTCGATCGGCCTGTACTCGGCCGAGCGGACGATCATCGACTCGTTCCGGCTCCGCCACACCCACGGCGCCGACCTCGCCATCACTGCGTTGAAACGGTGGTTGCCGGGGCGGGGCCACAGCCCGTCCAAGCTGCTTGCACTCGCGGCGCACTTCCCGGACGCCTACGCCAGCCTCCGAACCACTCTGGAGATCCTCCTATGAGCCCTGCCCCACAACACGGCACCCCCGCCGGAGACGCCACGATCGCAATCCAGCAGTTGGCCCGACGCACCGGCGGTGATGTGCAGGAGTTGCAGACCCTTTATGTGCTGGAGGCGCTGCTCGCCCGAATCGCCGTCTCGCCCTACCAGCGCGACTTCGTCCTCAAGGGTGGTGTGCTGCTGGCTGCATTCGCAGTCAGACGACCGACCAAGGACATCGACTTGCAGGCTCACCGCCTGTCCAACGACGCCGACCAAGTCGCCCAGCGAGTCCGGGAAGTCGCAGCGATCGACGTGCCGGACGGCGTCGTGTTCGATCTCGACAGCGTCGTCGCCCGCGTGATCCGCGACGACGACGAGTACGCCGGCATCCGGGTGAAGCTCGTGGGAACGCTCGGCCGCGCCCGCATCACGATCGGCGTGGACGTGAACTTCGGAGACCCGATCTGGCCGGAGCCTGGTCTCATCGAGCTTCCCCGGGTCATTGACGTCGGGCGAGCACCGGTGGAGATCCTCGGCTATCCCTTGAGCATGGTGATCGCCGAGAAAATCGTTACCGCCGTGGATCGCGGCGTCGCGAACACCCGCTGGCGCGACTTCGCTGACGTGTACACACTGATACGCGTTCACACCTTGCAGGCCACCGAGGTGCGCGGATCGATGGAGGCTGTTGCCGCGTACCGCGACGTGGAACTCGTGCCACTGTTGCCTGCATTGGCCGGCATGTCGCAGCAGGCTCAGTCGAAATGGCGGGCGTGGCGTGTCCGGATCGGCAGGGACGGAGACTTGCCTGCCGATTTCGCGGACGCCCTGAGCGCAGTCGCCCGGTTCACGGATCCGCTCCTGCGCGGTGGTGCCAGGGGAAGCTGGGACCCGCAGAGCGCGGCGTGGAGTTGAGCGCCTTCCAAACAGAATGGTTCAAGCGAAGACAGCATCACCGCCATGACAGAGCCAGCGACCCGCTGATGGATTCGTTCGTCGTGGACAGCAAGACCGTCTCCGCAACCCTGCCGAGGCGGAGATCAGCAGTACAGTGTCAGCGTCCAGCCAAGCACCTCACCAGGAAACCCCGCTGTTGAACGGGCGACGGTGACAGGTCACTCTTCGGTATGGCGGGCCAGGTGGTCCTGCAGTTCGCGGTGCCGGAACTGGTAGGCGGCGCCGGAGACGCGCACCAGCCCGGCGCCGTGGCACCAGGCCAGCAGGCGGCCCAGCCGCAACGGCAGGCGCGACCCGCGGAAGCGGCGAAAGCTGAGCAGAAACGCCAGGTAGCGCACCGCCTGCAGGCCGACACCGGTGGCGAACACCAGGCCGACCCCGGTCGGTACCGCCAGCAGCGCGGTGCCCAGCAGCGCGCCGCGGCGCAGGTCGTAGGAGACGAACGGCACCGGGCCCTGCCCGCCGACCACCACGGCACACAGCAGTGCCGCCGGGACCAGGCCGACGACGGCGCTGACCACGTCGTTGCGGATCAGGTCGTTCGGCCGTACCGCGAGCGAGGCGCTGTCGGCGCCCAGCCCGAAGACGGTGGCGTTGGCGAGCCCGGTCGCCAACCCGGCGGCCAGCGGCAGCTCCAGGCCCAGCGATCCGCCCGCCCAGTACGTGAAGGCCGCCACCGACAGCAGCATCAGCAGGAAGCCGAGCACCAGTCCGGTGGCGAACCGCCAGCCGAACAGCAGCGCACCTCGTACGGTGGCGAGCCGCCGGACATCGACATGCAGCCGGCTCGGCGGCTCCCGGTCGATGCGCTGTCTGATCGCCCAGCACTCGGCGCACACCACGAGCACCGTGGTGAGGTGCGAGATCGGTTGCACGAGGGTGCCGCTCAGCGCCATGGCGGTGCCGAAGGCCGCCACCGGGCACAGCCAGGCCAGTACGAAGGCGAGGTTTCGCGGGCGTACCGAGCCGCTCGACGACGCGAGCCGCTGCAACACGATGTCGTGGCCCGGCGCCGTCCGGCCCGCACGCCGCCACACCGGGCGGGCCCCGCCTGCGGTACCGCGCTGCCCTGCGCCACTGCGCTCGCTTGCCGTTCTGCGCTGCCCGGTGGCACCGGCCGGGCGGGCGGCAGCGTGTTCTCGGGTGGCGGTGCGGGCGGGTGCCGGGCCGCGCGGGTGTGCGGCGGCGAGCAGGCTGAGCCAGCCGTACACCTGCTCCTCGGAGTACGGGCCGGTCGCCGCGCGGGCCCGCAGGTACTGCTCGTTGAGCCAGTCGCGCAGTGCCGCGGCGCCCCGGCGGGCGACGGTGCGCAGCTCGGCCGGCTCCCGGGCCCAGGCACCGGTGACCGGGGCGCGCTGCTCGTAGGCGGTGACCGCGGCGGTCAGCCGCCACGGCGTGGACAGGCCCTGGGCGAGGGTGCCCTGCGGATGCTCGTCGAGCTGTCGCAGCAGCGGAGCCCACCGGTCGGGGTCGGCGCAGCGCCGCGCGACGAACTCGCGCACCGTGGCCGGCCGTACCGGGGCAAGGTGCACGCAGGTCGCGTCCCTGGGCCATACCTTGATCGCCCGCAACGCCCGGCAGGTGCGGGTGCGGCAGGTCAGCACGACGTCGGCCTTGCCGGTACCGGCGCGGTAGGTGTCGATCGCGCGCACCGCGTGCGCCGACCGGGACTCGTAGCCGGGCTTGGCGGCGCCGTCCATCTCGTCGAGCCCGTCCAGCACCGGCAGGATCCGGCGGTCCTCGACCAGCGCCTCGGCGGTCGCCGTGTTCAGCCCGTAGTCGTCGCGCAGCGCGGCGACGAGCCAGTCCTCCAGCGACGTGTCGGGCGGCCAGGCCGGCAACGACAGCCGTACCGGCACCGCGTCGCCGGGGTCGCGCCGCGACAGCAGGTCCAGCATCAGCTGCAAAGCCAGTACCGTCTTGCCGGCGCCGGGCGCGCCGCTGATCACCAGCCGCCGCTGCCCCGCCGGCAGCGACCGGAAGTGGTCGGTGAGCTCGCTGAGCCGCAGGCCGGTGGCCGGCACCGCCGCCTGGCCGCGGCGGTCGGTTTCGATCCGCAGGTCGAGGTCGAGCGCCTGGTCGTCGTCGCCGAGCAGCCGGGCGCGCTCCTGCCGCTCGACCGCACCGACCGTCCGGGCCAGCCGGTCGGCGGCGAGAGTCACGTCGTTCTCCTGCCGGCGGCCCCGCCACATCGGCCAGACCGCGGCGGCCAGCGAGGCCACCCCCACCACCAGCGACGCCGGATCGACATCACCGAAGCGCAGCCGCCGCCACCCCAGCACCACGGACACGGTCAGCCCGACCAGCCCCAGCACGCCGACCGCCCAGTCCGCCCGCCGGCGCGTCGCTCTCCCCATGACTGATCATCATGGATCAACCGGTCCAACCCGGATCGGCGGGATCGTCCCGGCAGCGACGTTGGTGCACCGATCGGGCCGTGAGCCGGCATCGACCGCAGCGCCCCACCGGCGAACCCGCAGCAAGGAACGGCTGCTACCCGGGACCGCGGTGCCCGAGCCTCGGCACGGCCGCCTGCCCCGGCCAGAGGTGGTCTCAGCCGGCGGAGCCTGGCGTCACCAGGCCCACCTCGTAGGCCAGGACGATCGCCTGGGCTCGGTCCCGCAGGTCCAGCTTGCCGAGGATCCGGGTGACGTGCGTCTTCACGGTCGTCTCGCTGAGCTGCAGGGTCTGCGCGATCTCGGCGTTGCTGTGCCCCCGGGCCAGGACCGTCAGGACCTCCAGTTCCCGGGCGGTCAGCGCGGACAGATCGCCGGCCAACGGAAAGGACCGGTGATCCCGCCGGGCATAGCGCTGGATCAGCCGACGGGTGATCGCCGGTGCGAGCAGCGCGTCGCCGGTCCGTACCAGTCGCACCGCCGCGACCAGCTGTTCCGGCGACACGTCCTTGAGCAGGAACCCGCTCGCGCCTGCGGCGATCGCCGCGTACACGTACCGGTCGAGGTCGAAGGTCGTCAGGATGACGACGCGCGGGGCCGGGCCGGCACGACCCAGGATCTGCCGGGTCGCCTCCAGCCCGTCGAGCCGCGGCATCCGGATGTCCATCAGCACCACGTCCGGGTTCGTTCGGCGAACGACCTCGACCGCCTCCTCGCCGTCGCCGGCCGCACCGACGACCGCGATGCCGTCCGCGGCGAGGATCATGGTGAACCCGCTCCGTACCAGCGCCTGGTCGTCGACGATGACGACCCGGACCGTGTCACTCATCCGGCGTCCGTCGGGATCCGGGCCTCCAGGCGGTAGCCGCCATCCGGCAGGTGTTCGGTCTGCACGGTTCCTCCGTAGATCCCGATGCGCTCTCGAAGCCCGACCAGACCGTGCCCGCCCCCGGTGTCGTGCGTGCGGGTGCGCCGGGTGTCCTCGGCCTTGCCGGCACTGTTGGTGATGCGCAGCCGGATCGTCCCGGGACGGTAGTCGACCAGCACCGCGACCTCCGAGCCCGGGGCGTGCTTCAGGGTGTTGGTGAGCGCCTCCTGAACCACCCGGTACGCCGCGAGGCCGACACCCGGCGGCAGCGGTGCAACCGACCCGGTGACCTGCAGCCGCACGCGCGCGCCGGTGTCGCGTACCCGGTCGACCAGGTCCGCGACCTGATCGATACCCGGCTGGGGGGCGAGCGTGGCCTGCTCGGCGCCGGCGTCGGGCGCCGCTGCCCGCACGTCCGCACTGTCTGCCGTCAGCAACCCCATCACGTGCCGCAGCTCGGTCATCGCGGCCCGGCCGCCGTCCTCGACGGCGAGCAGCGCCTCCCGGGCCAGGTCCGGCCGGCTGTCCATGACCCTGCGCGCAGCACCGGCCTGTATCACGATCACGCTCACGTTGTGGCTGACCACGTCGTGCAGATCGCGGGCGATGCGCGACCGCTCCTGCTCCACGGCCCGCCGGGTGGCGAGTTGCTGCTGGCGTTCCAGGGCCCGGATCTGCCGCCGCCAGGTGTGGATGGTGGCCGCCGCCAGCACCACCGGCACCAGGAAGCAGACCATGAGAATGCCGGGACGAACCGACGTCAGGCTGGACCGGTAGTCGACCAGCAGCACGACGGTGCCGAGCAGGACGCTGCTGATCGCCGGCATCTGGTACGGACTGTGCATCGCGGCGCTGTAGGCCGCGATCACCGTGGCCACCACGAGAAAGGTCGGCCCCACCCCCAGTGCGTGCCGGCTGGCGTGCACCACGAGCAGGACCAGCCAGAACGTGGTCAGTGGCACCCGGCGCCGGAACACGAGCGGCAGTGCGACCGCGAGGCCGATCCCGATCGCCCAGGCCCGCCTCGAACTGGCCAGGGCGGCCGTGGAGTCGACCAGGCCGCCGTGGACTTCCGCCGAGGCGGCGATCAGGACGGCGATCAGGAGCGCCAGCCCGCCGTCCAGCAGGAGGGCGCTGCGGGTCACCGGCCTGGCCGGGCCCGGGCGCCGCAACGTTGCCAGCCGCGCGCTCCATCGGCCCAGGACCTTCTGCACCTCGACAGTGTCGCAGGGCCGCTCGCCGCCACGCATCACCCGCCACGAGCAGGTGGCCGGTCCGAGCGACGTACATCGTAGGGACGACCTCGGCTCGGGTTCCACATCGCCGACGACGCGGCGGCCGGCGATCCGTTTCTAGCGTCGGCGCATGGAGAACACGACGGGCTCGGGAGCTGGCCCGCTGATTTCGATCGGTCATCTGACGAAGCGGTACGGGTCCGGGAATCCGGCGCTGCGCGACCTCACCGTGCAGGTTCGCCGCGGCGAGGCGCTCGCCGTGCTGGGGCCCTCCGGCAGCGGAAAGTCGACGCTGCTCAACATGATCGCCGGGCTCGACAAGCCCGACGAGGGCACGGTGACCGTGGACGGCGTGCGGGTCGACCAGCTCGGCGAGGCCGGCTCCGCCCGGTACCGGCGGGCGACGATCGGCATGGTCTTCCAGTTCTTCAACCTGCTGGACGACCTGACCGTCCAGGACAACGTGCTGCTGCCGGCCCAGCTGGCCGGCATGGGCCGCGGCGAGTCCCGCGAGCGCGCTCTCGCACTGCTGGCCGACCTCGGCGTCGACCAGTACCGGGACACCTTCCCGGGGCGGCTGTCCGGCGGCGAACGCCAACGCGTCGCGGTGGCCCGGGCGCTGGTCAACCGCCCGCCGCTGATCCTGGCCGACGAGCCGACCGGCGCGCTGGACCGCGCCGCCGCAGACAGCGTCGTCCGACTCGTCCGCGACCTCAACGAACGCGGCCAGACCATCCTGCTGGTCACGCACGACACCGGCCTGGCGGCACGCTGCGCCACCCGAACGGTCGAACTGGTGGACGGCCGGCTCGCCCGGCACGGCGCGGCGGTCGGCGAATGACCGGGCGCCTCGGCACCATCGTGCGCGCGGCCGTCGGCCGCCGGCGTGTCCAGACCGCGGTCATCGTCCTGACGGCCACGCTCGCGGTCACCGCGTCCGTACTGGCCGCCGGCCTGATCGTCGCGTCCGAGGGCCCGTTCGACCACGCGTTCGACCGGCAGCACGGCGCCCACCTGTCGGCGCGCTTCGACTCGGCGCGGATCAGCTCGGCCCAGGTGTCCACCACCACGCGAGCACGCCAGGTCACGGCCGCCGCCGGCCCGTACCCGCTGGTATCGGTCAAGCCGATTCCGGTCGACACCAAGGGAGGTTTGCCGCCGGGCATCCAGCTGACGGATCTGACGGTCGTGGGCCGGCAGCCCGGCGGCGCGGTCGACGACCTGACCCTCACCGCGGGGCGCTGGGCCACCAGGCCGGGCGAGATCGTGATGAGCGCCCACAACGAACCGTTCGTGCTGGGCAACACTCTGCGCTTCCCGGGGGTACCCGGCGACCCGCTGTTCACGGTCGTCGGCATCGCCCGTTCGGTCGGCGAGACGGCCGATGCCTGGGTACCGCCGACGACGATTTCTTCGCTCACGGCCGCCGGTAGCCGGCCCGACTACCAGATGCTCTACCGGTTTCGGCGGGCTTCGACCAGCGCCCAGGTGAGCGCCGACCGCGCCACGATCGCCGCCCTGGCGCCCGATGGGTCGCTGGTCGGTGTGCAGTCCTGGCTGAAGGTACGGCTGGCCGCGACCCGGGTGTCCGCGACGTTCGCGCCCTTCATCGTGGCCTTCGGCATCCTCGGGCTTGCCATGTCGATGCTGGTCGTCGGGATCGTCGTGGGCGGCGCGGTGGCGGCCGGCACGCGCCGCATCGGGATCCTCAAGTCGCTGGGATGCACGCCCGGCCAGGTGGTGCGGGCCTACCTGGGGCAGGCGCTCCTGCCCGGCAGTGCCGGCATCCTGCTCGGCCTGGTTCTCGGGAACCTGCTGGCGATCCCGGTGATGGGTGACACGGCTGAGGTGTATGGCGTCGGCCGGGCCGGCATCGATCCTCGGGTGGACGTTCTGGTCGCGGCGGTGGCTCTGCTCTGCATCGGCGTCAGTGCCGGGGTGCCGGCTCGCCGGGCGGGGAACCTGCGTACCGTCGAGGCGATCGCCGTGGGTCGCACGCCGGACAGCGGTCACGGTCGCGCAGCCCGTCGGGTACTCGGACGGCTTCCGCTGCCCCGCCCGCTCACGCTCGGCCTCGCCGCACCGTTCGGGCGTCCGGGCCGCTCGGCGACGATGGCGGTGGCCGTGGCGATCGGCACGATCGGTGCGACGTTCGGTATCGGGCTGGTGCTCTCGGTCGACGGCATCCAGAGCGGCATCAACCTCCGCTCCCCGGGCGACGTGGTGGTCAGCGACCTGACCTCGCCGGTGGACGCCGACCGGGTCGACGCCGCGATCAGGCAACAGCAGGGGACCGGGCAGTGGTGCAACAGCGCCGAGGCAGCTCTCGGGGTGGCAGGCCTGGCCGGTTCGACCACCGTGATCTCCTACCAGGGTGATTCCTCCTGGGCGTCCTGGCAGATGATCCGCGGGCGCTGGTTCCACCGGCCGGGTGAGGTCGTCGCCGCCTCCGGCTTCCTGCACGCAACCGGCACCCGCATCGGCGACAGCATCACGCTCGTCGATGGATCCCGGTCGGCGACGGTTCGGGTCGTAGGGGAGGTCCTGGACGTGCGGCAGGAGGGCATGCTGCTCGTGCTCGACCGCAGGTCGATCGACGCGCTGCGACCGGAGCTGGATCCTCTCTCGTACCGGTTCAACGTCCGCCTGAAACCGGGCGTGCCTCGCGACGACTACCTCCGGGCGCTGAACCGCGATCTGGCGCCGCTGGGCGTCTCGGCAACCCGCAACAGCGACGAGCTCAGTGACACCGTCGTTGCCATGGATGCGCTGGCCGGCGCTCTCACCGTCCTGCTGCTGTCCGTCGCCGGCATCGGGGTGCTCAACACCGCCGTGCTCGAGACCCGCGAACGCGTGCACGATCTCGGGGTGTACCAGGCGCTCGGCATGTCACCGGGACAGACGATCGGCATGACCATCACATCCGTGGCCGGTGTCGGCCTGATCGCCGGCGCCGTCGGCGTTCCTCTCGGCGTCGCCCTGCACGGTGTCGTGCTGCCGATCATGGGCCGCGCCGCGGGAACCGACATCCCCGCCGTCGACACCGCCGTGTACCACCTGCCGCTGGTGCTCCCGCTGCTTCTGGGCGGACTGGTGATCGCCACTGTGGGCGCTCTGCTGCCCGCCGGGTGGGCGATTCGCGTCCGGACCGCCGTCGCACTCCGCACCGAGTGACCGCCGCAACATCGGCTCGTGCGCGGGCGCCGAGTCGGCCATACCACGTCGTGGAACGGCTACTTCACGCTCAGCGTCGGGTGTGACTGGTCAGGGCTTGTCTCGATAGCCGGATGTTGGCTCGCACGCCATTCCGACGCCTCACAGTCTTCGGTGAAGTCCAGCAGGTGTTGTCCGTCGATCCGTTGCAGTAGGTCCCGCACTTCGGTCGGAGTGGCGTAGAAGAACTCTCGCCGCAGGTTGACCTGGTTGACTCGGCGATGGGCCAGTTCCTGGTGCAGGCGAGTCTCCAGGCTGACGGCATCCGAGCTGAAGATGAGTGCGTGGGTGTCGAACTTGAACGGCACGGACGCGTCTCCGAGCTCGCGGACCCGTTCGGTCGGGTCCAACCTGCGGGTCATGCCGATCTTGACCATGTGCTGTCCGAAGGCGCCGATGTTGGAGATGACATACACCCATCCAGTGCGGACGTTCGCGGCCCGCGCCTCGACGTCCTGCAACGCCTGCGCGATCTCCGTGCGTCGAGTCTCAGCCTCGGACAGGCCGAGGGTGTCACCCGCGGCACGCATCCGCTCTTGAACGTTGGCCCAGTGCGCGTCTTCCTTGGCAAGCTTGGCACGCTCCCGCTCGATCTCCCGGCGTAGCGCCGCCTCTTCACGAGCGGCCTCGCGTTCGGCTCGGACGCGCTCTTTTTCCTCTTCTACCTTTGCGAGATAGTCGGCGGTCAGCTCCAGTTCGGTGACGCGAAGCCCGTGGTAATGCTCGGTGATGTGGATGTTCATCGTCGAGCCGAGACGGGCGATGGTGTCGCGTGCCTTGCCAAGACGATCCGTGCAGGAGGCCAGGCGATGGGGGCGCATCGTCCGAACGCACGCATCGGCCTCAGCGTTGTAGGCGCGCAGCATCAGCTTCGTGGTTTCTCGGAGCATCTTGCGTCCTTGGCTGGCCGAGCCATTGACCATCCAGCCCGTCGCCGACTCGACCGCGTCACCGGCCCGTACAGCGGTCTTGATCTCGTCCCGCAGGTCGTCCAGCCGCGACTTGTATGCGACGGCATCAGCCAGCCGGTGCCGGAACTCGTAGAGCCCCGCCTCCTGCAGCATCGCCACATCCTGCGTTTGCACGATCTGCGCTTGAGTCTGCGCGAGCTGAGTCGCTGCTTCCTCGTTCTGCCGCAGAAGGTCGCGCAGCGACCGATCGGCCGCGGCCCGGTCCGCTTCGGCCTGCTTGTCTTGCTGCCGTATCTGTTCGTCGGCGCGCTGGCGTTCCTGCTCGATCTGCTGGCGAACTGTCGCGAGTTCATCACGAGCGCGCTCTGTCTCCGCCTCCAGCGCCGTGGCATCCATGCCACGCAGCTGATCGACGCGTGCCCGCAGCTTGGTGACCTCGGTGTTCAGGACGGCTACCTGATCGCCGAGTTCACTGTTTCTCTCCTCGGCGACACGCAACCGCCTCCTGGCACCGAGACGTCGCCGGGGTTCATCGCCCTTCGTGCCGTCGATTGGGGTTGGATCTCCGGGCGTTGGCCCGGCTGCGGGTGCCGCCGCAGGAGTATCCGCGGTTACGGGGCTCCAGAATTGCCATCCGGGAGGAGGCGCCGGCCAGCGAGGATCGGCATGCCAGCCTGGCGGAGGCCGCCATCCTGGCGGTGGCACAGGCCAGCCGGGCGGCGAGTTGTACCGATACTCCACGGCGTCCTCCCCGGGCTACCTCCGCACACGTTAACTCCGTTGGCCGCGAACAGATCTCGGCCAATCGGGCCACTCGGGTGGACCTTCGGACCGACTTGTTCGGGCCGACCGGTCACCGCTGACGGGGTCGGTGACGGCAGCTCGGCGGATTCGGCAGCCCATGAGAATGATGGCGCCTTGGACGGTGTACCCACATATGACAGCCCTGGATCAGGCTACCTGGCCTGCCTAACCTCGCACGGTCTCCGAGAGCCTCGGCCGGGCCCGTGGGCGCGGCCGAGGCTCTCGGAACGGGAGCGGTCAGCTCGCGGGCTTCGCCGCCGGCCCGGCCGGGTCGACGGTGCTCGCCCAGGAGGTCGGGCTGGCGCTCAGTGCATACCGCAGTGTGTTGGTCGAGCGCAGCGTGTTCAGCGGCAGCCACGATCCTTGCTGGTTGTGGCCGTCGGCGCGAAGCGACCGGATGAACGGTGCGCTCGAGGCGTCCCGGTCGGTACGGATGCGCAGCCGGTGGTTGCCGAGATGGACCGTGGCGGACGGGAACTGTGGCGTGGACAGCGCGAGTCCGCCGTCGGCCTGGGAGGCCGGGAACATGCCCAGCGAGGCGAACACGTACCAGCTGGACTCCGCGCCCATGTCGTCGTTGCCCGGCAGCCCGTCACGGCTGGTGCCGAAAGCGGTGTGCAGCAACTGCTGCACGACGTACTGCGTCGAGGCGGGCTTGCCGACCCAGTTGTAGGCCCACGGCGCCGGGAAACCCATTTCATTCCCCATGTAGAAGCCCTGGGAGTCCTGACCGCCGTTGAGCTGCTGGAGTGTCGGTACCTTGGTCAGCGCCGAGTCCACCGAGAACAGCGTGTTGAGCCGGTCCACCGCCTTGGCCTTGCCGCCGATCGCGTCGATCAGCTGCGGCCAGGCGTAGCCGAACGACCAGAAGTAGTTCGGCTCGGTCGACTCGTGGTACCAGCCGGCCTCCAGTTCGCCGGGTTCGCCGCTACTGGTCGGCGGCTTGCGGGCGGCGATGGTGTCGTTGTTCGGGTCGAAGATGTGCCGCCACCAGGTGGCCCGGTCGTCGAGCTTGGCGATGTCGGCCTGGCTGACCTGGACGGTCGGGTCGGACCGCACGCTGGCGGGCAGCGCCGACAGGAACGTGGCGGCGGCGTGGTCCACGGCGTACTGCTCGATGTTGGGCGAGGTGGTGTCCGGGTAGTAGCCGTCGGCGAGGTACTGCTTCGCGTTGGCCATGCTGGCCCGGCCGTTGCAGGCGCTGGTCGGGTCGAACACCGACTGCTTGACCAGCCGCGCCGCGGTGGTCACGTCGAAGTCGGTGGCCCCGAAGTCGTACGAGGCGGCCAGCACCGGAAGCGCGTTGTCGCCGGCCATCGGTGTCGAGTCGTCGCTGGCGTCCACCCAGTGCGGGAAGGCGCCGCACTGCTCGCCGTCGACCACCAGCGACTGCATCACGTCGCTGGCCTCCTTCGGCGCGAGCATGGCCAGCAGCTGCGCGTCGGAGCGGTAGGTGTCCCACATCGACAGCCCCGTGTAGTGGTACCGGGGATGCCCGGTGCTGCCGTCGGGGCGGGTGAACGTGTCGTCGGCGACGTTCGCGACGGGGCGCCGGTCCACGCCACCGGAGGTGTCCACGGTGCTCGGGTACGGCGGGGTCGCGGCCATGCTGCGGTACTCACCGTTGACGTCGGAGTAGATCGTCGGCGTGCCGAACACCCGGTACAGCGCTGTGTAGAACTTGGTCAGGTTGTCACGCTGGGTGCCGGTCAGCCGGCCCGGCCGCGCGGCCTCGTCGATCTGCACGCTGTTGAGCCGCGTGTTCCACGCCGCGTCGGCATGCGCGCGCACCTGCCCGAACCGTGACCGCGCGTTCTCGGTCTTGAGGTTGAGCTTCGCGTTGGCGACGCTGACCGAGGAGATCCCGACCCGCATCGTCAGCGTGTGATCGGCGCCGGTCAGGTCGTACTGCAGCAGCGCGGCACCGTGCCGCACCGTGTTGAGGGTGCTGCCGGCCGGCTGCGCGCGCAGCGACTTGTCGAACTCGGCGTAGAAGTACACGTTGGAGTTGAACTGGGTGCCGTACGGCGTGCAGAACGCCGGCGCGACGGTCTTGCCGGTCAGTACCCGCCCGTGGTCGGCGATGTCGAGCGCGGTGTTGTCGGCCGACACCTTGCCGGCGGTGCTCGCCATGTTGCTGTTGGCGTTGAGCCGCGTGTCCAGCGAGAAGTAGCCGGAATCCGTGCCGGGGTAGCTGAACTGCGCCATCCCGGTACGCGTGGTCGCGGTCAACCGCACGCCGACCTTGTTGTCCAGCCGCACCGAGTAGTAGCCGGGCGAGGCCGACTCGTTGGCCGTCTGGAAGCCGACGCCGGTCGGCACGCCCGTATCCGAGGCGACCGGCTGCGGGGTGGCCGCCGGCATCATGCCGACCACGCCCTGTCCCGGGCAGCCGGGGCCGTTGAGGTGGGTGAGGCTGAAGAAGTTGATCCGGCCGTTGGTCGCGTCGGCGTCGGTGAGGTAGCCGCCGGAGCCGTTGAAGTTGGTGCGCGGCGTGTCCGGGCCGAAGTCGACCATGCCGAACGGCACCTGCGCGCCCGGGTTCACGTTCCCGGCGTACCCGCTGGTCGGCGACACCGCCGTCCCGATGAACGGATTCACGTACTGCGTCAGCGGCAGCTCGCCGTGTTGCCTACCGTGCTGCGGCGCCGCACCGGCCGGCTGGAGCACGCCGAGCACCAGCGCCGCTCCCGCCACCACCGCCCCGCACCGGACTCGTAACCTGCGCAAACCTTCCACCCTCTCCGCGACGACACCTCGAATGACAACGCTGTCATTTGCTCCCTCACCCTAGACAGCGCCGACCTCCCTGGCAATCGGCACGAATCGTCGTGACAGCGGGGCCGGGACTGCCCGCCGGCAGCACACCGGTCAACCGCGTCGAGAGCACGCCACGGCGACACGAAGCGCACAGCGCCGCACGCCCCGGTCGTACGGTCCGATGTGCTGGCGCTCAGGCGCCGGCACCACCGTCGACCGGTACGATCGCGCCGGTCACCATCGACGCCCGGTCACTGAGCAGCCACGCGGCGACCTCGGCGACCTCACCGGGTTCGGCCATCCGGCCAAGCGGGGTCGCGGCGTTGTTGCGCTCGATCACGCCCGGGCTGGCCGCTTCCCACGCCTCGATCATCTCGGTGGCGGTACCGCCGGGGGTGATGGCGTTCACCCGGATGCCCTGGCGTCCCCAGGTCACCGCAGCGGTCTCGGTGAGGCTGTTCAACGCGCGCTTCATCGCCCCGTACGCGGGCAGGTGAGGGTTGGCGCGGCGGCTGCCGATGCTGGAGGTGTTGACGATCGCTCCGCCACCCCGCTTGCGCAGCAGCGCGGCCTCGGCGGTCATCGCGGTCCAGTGCGCCCGGAAGTTCACCGCGTACTGCAGGTCGATGTCCGCGTCGCTGGTGTCGTCCAGCGGGCCCGGCTGCTGCATCGCCGCACCGTTGTTGAACGCCCCGTCGAGCCGCCCGTGCAGCCGCTCGACGTGGTCGACCGCCGCCCGGATGCTCGCCGTCTCGGCAAGATCCAGCGGTACGGCGTCGGCGATGCCGCCGGCCGCCCGGATGTCGGCGACGATGCGTTCCAGCGCGTCGATACCGCGCGCGGCCAGGACGACCGCGGCGCCTTCGCGGGCAAACAGCCGGGCGGCGGCAGCGCCGATGCCGCGACTCGCGCCGGTGACGAACAGGACCTTGCCGGCCAGCAGCCGGGTTGGAGTGGTGGTGATGTCGGTGGTCATGCCGCAAGCCTCGCCGCGTGCCGGCCGCGCAGACAGGCACCGGTGGTACCAGGCTCGGCGCGGGATCGGCGGGCACACTAGAGCCATGGACAAGCAGGAACTCGGCGCGTTTCTGCGCAGCCGCCGCGAGCGGCTACGGCCGGAGGACGCCGGTCTGCCGTCGGGGCCGCGGCGCCGCACGCCCGGCCTTCGCCGGGAGGAGGTGGCGGTGCTCGCGCACATCTCCACCGAGTACTACGTCCGCTTGGAGCAGGCTCGGGCGCCGCGTCCCTCGGGTGAGGTGCTGGCCGGAATCGCCGGTGCGCTGCGGCTCACCGACGCCGAAACCGAGCACCTGCACACGCTGGCCGGTACCGCACCGTCCCGGTCCGGCGTGCACCGCCGCGACGTGCGCCCGAGCATCCTCGCGTTGCTGGAGCGGCTTCCGCACACGGCGGCCATCGTGCTGTCGGCGACCTTCGAGGTGCTCGCCTGGAACGAGCTGGCCGCCGCGCTGATGGAGGACTTCGGCCGGCTCGACCCGGCCAGCCGC